>JABFQY010000007.1 GCA_013141415.1 Kiritimatiellaceae bacterium | reverse complement strand
TTGTTCGTTCAGTCGAAATGAACGCACTTTTAAATCAGCCGGACAGTCTTTTGAAACAGAGAAAGGAATGGATTATAAGCAGAAGCGGTTGACAGACTCCATAGAAGGCCCGGTCCCCGACCGGGCGATATCACAAGCGGCAGGGATGCCGCTTCCACATTATTCCGGTTTTTCTTCGTCGCCCTGCCCGGCACGCTTGCGCGGCTTGAGCTGGGGGAAAAGAATAACGTCGCGGATGGCGTCGGAGCCGGTCAGAAGCATCATGAGCCGGTCGATACCGATGCCCATTCCGCCGGTCGGCGGCATGCCGGTTTCGAGCGCGTCGAGGAAATCGTCGTCGATTTTCGCCGGATCACCTGCGGCCTGTTCTTCAAAGCGGCGGCGCTGTTCGAGTGAGTCATTCAGTTCGCTGTAGGCCGGAGCCAGTTCTTTTCCGCCGACAATCAGTTCGAAAACATCCACCAGCGACGGATCGTCGGCACACGGCTTGGCCAGCGGAACGAGGAAGGCTGGAAGACGGGTAACAAACGTCGGCTGAATCAGCGTGCCTTCGATATTCTTCTCATAAATCTCGTGCGTGACGGCGGCGAAATCGACGCCCGGCTCGACGAATACGCCGAGTTCGTCGGCTTTGGCGCGCGCCTGATCGACCGATTTTTCAAACCAGTCGGCGCCGAGGCGTTCCTTGATCAGGTCGCGGTAGGCGATTTCTTTCCACGGCGTGGAAAGGTTAATCAGATTGCCCATCCATTCAACTTCCATTCGGCCGAAAATTTTCTGCGCCAGATGGGTGACGAGGCTCTGCACCAGTTCCTGCATCGAGCGCATATCGCCGTAGGCTTCGTAGATTTCGAGCGCTGTGAATTCCGGATTATGCGTCCGGTCGAGTCCTTCGTTACGGAAGTTGCGGTTCATCTCGAACACTTTGTCCATGCCGCCGACAATCAGCCGCTTGAGGTAAAGCTCCGGAGCGATACGGAAAAACATGTCGGTGCCGAGCGCGTTGTAGCGCGTCTTAAACGGCGATGCCGCCGCGCCGCCGGCGATCTGCTGAATCATCGGTGTTTCGACTTCGTTGTAGCCGCGCGCCGCGAGGAAGGCGCGGATTTCACTCAGCACCGCTGTGCGCTTTTTGAACAGCGCCATGACTTCGTCGTTCGAGATCAGATCAAGTTCGCGCTGACGGTAGCGGGTTTCGACATCCTGCAGGCCGTGGAATTTTTCCGGCAAAGGAATCAGCGATTTGCAAAGGAGTTTCCATTCGGTAATGCGGACGGTTTTTTCGCCGGTCTGGGTAATGAACAGTTCGCCGGTGACGCCGATGATGTCGCCGAGGTCGAGCAGTTTGAAGGCATCGAATATCGTCTCGCCGATCAAATCCTTTTTAACCATCAGCTGGAACTTGGCCGAGCCGTCGGAAAGATGGGCGAACGCCATCTTACCCATTTTGCGTATGGCGACGATCCGTCCGCAGGCGCTAACGGTTTTGCCTTCTTCGAACGAGGCGGTGAGTTCAGCCAGTGTGCCGGTGCGGTTGAAAGCGGAACCGAAAGCCGGATAACCGGCGGCTTCAAGCTGTTTCATATTTTCAATGCGCTGACGGCGGTATTCGTTATCCTGCATAAAATCTCCTCTGAAAAGTGGCGCATCTTAGCGGTGAAAGGCCCGGCGTGCAAGCGGCAGGGTTCTTAAACATTGGCGGATAAACATACCGGCGGTCGTACCCTAAAATTTTTTAATGCCCTGTTGCTTTTTATTGAGACCCGGCCTACGGTTGAGGCGAAATTTCAGCTGAAAGGATATTCTATGAAGCGTTATTTGATGATCGTTTTCTTATTCATCGGCGGCGCTCTTGCCGCATCCGGCGAAGAATCGTCCGGGGCAAAACAAACTTCATCAACCAACGGTGTTTCCAATCTGGAAACCAATGCGGTTTTAAGCTCCGTGACGAATGCGATGCCGCACATGACGTCCAATGAACTTGCGCGCCTGCAGAAGAAACTGTCTGGCACCGTAAGACTGGGAACAATTCAAAGCGACACGGTTCGCGACGATAAAGATAAAAAGATCGAGCTCTTCAAGTTTAATACTTATCAGGACAAACGTGATGACGTAACTTTAACTGTGCGCGTGACGATTGAGCTGACGGACAAGGCCGGTCAGACCTGTTTTGCTCAAATCAGCCGTACTCAGGCATCGCCAAGGGAAACTGAGTACACCGGCGAGGATAACTGGGAATTCAGAATCCCCCACGGTAAAATGGAGCGCCCCAAGGTAACCGCCTATGCCGTTCAATACGGTATTTTGCAGGATGGCGTTCTCACCCCAGTGGTCGAACAGCTGTATAAAGTGAAGAGCGTTGACGAGATTACCAGCCGGGTTTCCTGCCGGAATGATGCAGGACAATCCTTTTACTATTACTGGTACGTGGATGATGACGGAAACACGGTATCTACAACTCAAAATTAGTTCAGAACCGTTCCGTTACGAAAAACCGCCCTTAACCCGGGCGGTTTTTTTTGTATTTTGAAACTGTTAAAATTTAAACAGATTGGCTTTTGACAAGCCCTGTTGTCTGCACTACTTTATGCGCTCCGTTTTTTAAGGGCCGGTAGCTCAGTTGGTAGAGCATTTGACTTTTAATCAAAGGGTCCCGGGTTCGAGCCCCGGCCGGCTCACTCTTTTAAACGGTTCTCAAGCCCCCGTACTTCCGAACCCGCCCGTGCCGCGGGTCGTTTCCGAAAGATCTTCCACCAGTTCATAGTGAATCGGAGAACTGTCGGTTGCCACCAGCTGAAACAGACGTTGTCCTTTTTCCGCAGTAAAAGGCTCGGTTTTGATGTGATCGCACATCGCCATGATTTCACCGCGGTATCCGCCGTCAATCAGTCCGATCGAATTGGACATGCGCAGCGGCGTTTTCGAAATGCTGGAGCGGGGAAAGAGATAATAGGCACGGCCATCCTCCGGCTCGCAGGAGACTCCCAGCTTGATCGGCTTGGTTTCGCCGGGAGCAAATGTGATGTCCTCCAGAACATATAAATCTAATCCCGCGTCGCCATCATGAAAATGACCGTGGTTGCGGTAAAATTCGCGGGCGGTCTCATTGTGCGGTTTAATAAAAAGCTTCATCGTTTTCCTTTCTGTCGATTACGGATTGGACAGGGGATTAAAATCCGGTTTATCCTCCGAATCCAGTCAAAACGGGAAAAGGAACTTACCAAATGCTGAATCTGGCTATTTTCGGATCGGGGTCAGGCTCCAACTATCAGGCGATAGCCGAGGCCATCGCCGCCGGACGCCTTGATGCCCGCATCGCCTGCGTCATCTCCGACATCCAAGACGCAACCATCCTTGAACGGGCCCGCAAACTGGGACATCCCGCCGTCTATCTCGACTGTGCACCGTTTAAAACCAAACTCGACGGCGACGCTGAACAGCACGCCATTGAACTTATACGGCAGCACGGCGGCGACTTTATCGCCCTCGCCGGATTCATGCGCATCATAAAACCCGGCCTGCTGAACGCTTTCGCCGGACGCATTATCAACATTCACCCTTCCCTGCTGCCGAATTTCCCCGGCCTCGAAGCCGGACGGCAGGCGCTTGAAGCCGGCGCCAAAGAAACCGGGTGTACCGTCCATTTTGTCGACGGCGGCATCGACACCGGCCCGATTATCGTTCAGCGCAAGGTACCGGTTCTGCCCGACGACACCGTCGAAAGTCTAATGACCCGTATTCACGCTCAGGAACACATCGCCTACCCCGAGGCGCTTCAAAAAATCGCTAAGCGCCCGGTCAGCCGACCGATTATTCAGAATTTAGAAAAAGGGTAAATAACGGTGGACGGGTAAAAAGGTTTTCCGTATAGTCCGACGCTCTTGTTTAGAAAAGGAAGAAACCTAGAGAATATGAACAAACTGATTATAGGATTACCGAAGGGGAGTCTGCAGGACTCCACCTACGCGCTGTTTGCGAAAGCCGGATTCAACATCTCAGGCAACTCGCGTTCCTATTTTCCTTCCATCGACGACAAAGAGATTGAACTCCGCCTGCTCCGCCCGCAGGAAATGAGCCGCTATGTAGAACTGGGTATGCTGGACGCCGGCATCGCAGGTCTGGACTGGATCGAAGCCAACGGTTCCGACGTGCAGGATGTTTGCAGTCTGGTTTATTCCAAGCAAACTAAACGCCCGGTTCGCTGGGTTCTGGCTGTTCCTGAAAACTCCCCGATTAAATCCGTCAAGGATCTCGAAGGTAAACGAATCGCCACCGAAGGTGTCGGTATCGTCGAACGCTGGCTGGCGAAAAACGGCGTAAAGGCTACGGTGGAATTTTCCTGGGGCGCCACGGAAGTGAAAGTCCCCGATTTCGCCGATGCGATTGTCGATATCACTGAGACCGGCTCCTCGCTACGCGCACACAACCTGCGCATTGTGGACACCCTGATGGAGTCCTATACCAAATTTTTTGCCAATAAGTCCGCCTGGGCTGACAGTTGGAAACGTTCCAAACTTGAAAAAATCGCCCTTCTGCTGACGGCGGCACTAAATGCCGCCGATAAGGTTTTGCTCAAGATGAACGTGAATGAAAAAAATCTCTCTCAGGTTAAAAAACTGCTGCCGGCGCTCCATGCTCCGACAGTCAGCAGTCTCTCCGACGACGGCTGGTATGCCGTTGAAACGGTAGTGGATGAATCGGTGGTTAGAGAAATCATTCCCGAACTCAAAGCCGCCGGTGCCGAGGGGATTATTGAGATCGGCTTAAATAAAGTTGTAGCATAAGCGCACAAAGGAAACAGATACATGGGTACCATCAAGAAATGGCGTAAGACCAAAATGTCGAAACACAAACGGCGCAAACGCCGTCGTGAAGTCCGGCATAAAAAGAAATAATTTCTCTCTGAAAAGAGGGGTTGTCATGCGCATCTCCCGCAAAGTCCGGATTTCCGAAGCCCTGCTGGCCGGTGTCCTGCTCTTTGTCGGCGGGTGCGCGTCTCCTTCAAAGCCTCAGCTGAGCGTAAACACGCAGGCTGGGGCTTTGTCTCATTTCAGCCTCGGATTGCTGGCGGAAGCCGGCGGCGACTCGATGGCGGCTCTTGAACATCTTCAGACGGCTATCCGGCTGGATCCGAATGAAGAAAAGCTTTACGCCCCCGCCGTAGCACTCGCTCTCAAACTCGGAGAAACAAATAATGCCGTCCGGCTGGCCCGTGATCTGGCAAAAAACCATCCCGGTGCAAGCGATCCGCAGCTGTTGCTGGCCCGTGTTTACACCTTGACCGGAAAACCGGATCAAGCGGAAGCCCTGTTCCGGAAAATACGATCCGATTTTCCTGAAGACCATGAACCTCCGGTATTCCTTGCGCAGTTCTACTTTTTGCAGAACCGGCGGACGGAAGCAATGGAAACACTGCGTTCCGCGTCCGTGACGCAAAAAGAGAACGCCGAGTTGTTCCATCTACTGGGAACACTTTGCGTTGATCGGGCCCGTGAACTCGGCGACACACCGGAGGCGCGGGCTGCCGTTCAGGAGGGCGTCGGCTTCTTTCAGCAATCTCTACGGATTGCTCCTTTAAATTCTTCCCGCTGGCAGCAGCTCGGGTTCGCACAGCTGGCTGTTAAACAACTGAGCGATGCACAAAATTCTTTTCAGGAAGCCCGCCGCTATGCGCCCGCCGACCTGCCTCTGGCACGCCAGCTGTTCGATCTGCTGATTCAGACCGGCAAATACGATGAGGCGATGGAGGCTTATGAAAAATTGGCTGCGGAAACCGGAACCGAACCGGAACTGTGGCTTCAATATCTTGCCGAAAAAATGCCTGAGCAGGAGCGCGTCCGGCTGGCGGAACGCCTTGAAGCACATATCCGCGAACAGTCGCCGGCACCTGTTTTCTATTACGCTCAGCTCGGGTCGCTCTATATCGGCGCAAAAAAAAATCAGGAAGCCAAAACGGTTCTGCTGGAGGCACTCGGACATTATCCCAATGACAACCGCCTGCGCACCGTGCTGGGTTATCTGCATCTGCAGCAGGAACACTATAGCGAAGCCTACACAGCGCTTGAACAGGTGCGCACGGAATCTCCCGAAGCCGAATGGTCGAATAATCCGTTTTTTCTTTTCAACTTTCTAGCCGCCGCACAAAAGAGCGATCATCTTGAAGAAGCGGCCCGGACACTGGCCGTAACATACACGAACAATCCGGCTATCCTGAATCAGTACATGCTTTCGCTGCTGAGCGGTCGGCCTCCGGCATCCACGGAAAGTACGATCGCTCTGCTGAATGCTTTCCGCACATTGAACCCCGATGCGTCTGAGGTGCTCTACTACCTGATGCTGTTACAAGCTGAGAAAAAGGAATACACGAAGGCCATCGAAACAGCGCAACAGTTTGAATCGGTCGCGCAGAAAAGCGGTAGCACCAACCTGCTCGGCGAGCAGTTCTATTATCAGTATGCTTCACTGTATGAACGAACCGGCCAGCTTGAAACCGCTGAGAAGCTGTTCCTCAAGGTGATTGAACGGGGCGAAAAAACAACTACAGCGGCAGCCCAGAACTATATTGCCTACATGTGGGCCGAGCGCGGAGAAAAACTGGATGCAGGGTTGGCGCTGGTTAGAAAGGCACTGATAACGTATCCCGAAAACGGAGCCTTTCTTGATACGCTGGGCTGGATTTACTACATGCAGGGCCGCTACGCCGAAGCGCTGAAAGAGCTGCAGAAAGCCAGCGTCCTTGTGGAGGATGATCCTTCCGTTTGGGAACATCTGGGCGATACCTGCCAGAAACTCGGCCGTCGCGATGCGGCGGTTGCCTACTGGAAAAAGGCGCTGGAAATCAAACCCGCTGATCCGGATCTGCTCAAGCGGCTTGAAGCCAGCGGCATCAAGTCAGACGAGAGCCTGCCGCCAGCGGATAGCCCCGCAGATACGACGCTCCGTCCATAACGCGCTTTCCGGACGGCAATACCTCAAGAAGCCGCAAAGCCCCCTCGCCCGTCGCAATCAACGGTCCGGCTCCCGAAACGTCGAGAACTTCGCCGGGCGATCCGTTTTGTCTTTCGACAGACGCTTTCAGAACCTTCAGATTCTGTCCGTCAGGCAGTACGCAGAAACAGCCGGGCCACGGAGTAAATCCTCGAATCCGGTTGCGCAGAGTTTCAGCAGGCAGTGTCCAGTCAAGCCGTCCATCGTCTTTGGTCAGTTTGCAAACTTCTGTAGCAGCATCATCGTCCTGCGGAATCCGCCGAACCGTTCCGGTCCTGATCTGCTCAACGGCCTGCATGAGCAGTTCGGCGCCCGCTGCGGCCAGCACCGGCTCTAACGTTTCTGATGTGTCATTCGGGCCGATCGGCAGTTCACGTTGCAGGATGATATCGCCGGCATCCATTTTTTCACTCACATAAAGAATGGTGACGCCGGTGATCGTATCACCGTTCGCCACGGTCCATTGAATCGGCGATGATCCGCGGTATTTCGGAAGCAGTGATGGATGAAAATTGATTGCTCCCTGTGCCGGGGCCGATAGCACCGACGACGGAATGTACTGGCCGTAGGCCACCACCACAAAAAGATCGGCATTCAGGGCCGTCAGTTCCGGCAGACTGTCTTTAACTTTTTCCGGCGAAAGCACCGTCAGGCCGCGCTCCTGCGCAAGAACCTTGACGGGACATGGCGTCATTTTCTGTTTGCGGCCAGCCGGACGGTCCGGCTGGGTGACAACGGCAACCACATCGTCTTTTGCGCTGTTAAGCAGTGTTTCCAGTAAAGGAAACCCGATCGGAGCCGAACCAAAGAATACGATGCGCATGGTGCCGCTCCATTATTTGCTTTTCTGCTCGCCGCCATCGGGAGGTCGAACCTGATCCGCGCCCCACCGAACGCTGTCGGTCAGAAAGAGCTGATCCTGCTTGTTGAGGGCAAACCCCTGCTTCAGCGGAAAGTCCGGAGGAAGGCGGCCCATGGTGATCGGCAGCCATGTTTTTTCAGATCCTTCGAGCAGCGATGAAACAAAAGGCCGGTCTTTGGTGAGCGTGGTGATGTAAAGTCCGCTGATGTATTTGCGGTAGTCGTTGATTTCATAATAATCGTCGAGCGTCTTCGGCAAAAGAATTGACGTGCGCTTTCCGTACCATGCCGTTGCCCACGGCATGTCGGTGCACATGATCTCATTGGGTTTAAGCAGCTCGCTCACACGCATAACAAACGGAGCATAGTATGGCGGGTATGGAAGACCCGGTGCCGGAGAAAGAAAAATTGTGACCAGTAGCGGGAGTGCAGTCAGCCCGATCACCAGCGTGGTCAGTCCGACTTTGTAGAGCTGGATGCTCAAATCAAGGCGATCGAGCAGAATCGAGAAAAAGGCCAGACCGTAGAGAATCACAAACGGCCAGAAAATGTGATAGAGCCGGAGCGTTTCCTTATCAAAGAAACCGGCGCCGATAAAAAAGAGAACCATTGACAGCCCGATCCCCCAGCGCAGGTTGTGCACAGGCACTCGCACAAAGCGGTAGAAAAACGTCACCATGAAAAAGGCGATCAGCAGTCCGCCGCCCATAGAGGTGAATCCGTTTTCGTAGAGTTCGGCAAAGTTTTTAGACCACTTGGCTTTCGCCATGCCAAAGTCAGACATCAGGTTGAATGTCGGCTTCAGCGTCCGCACCAGCGAATCTTCGGGGTACGCCGCCGAACCGATCAGTGCCGTGTGGGCCGCCAGACCGAACGGTGATCCGGAAAGCTGATAGTTCCGCAACAGCCATGGCGATACGATCAGGAACACCAGTGATATGTAAAAGAAGGCCAGATGTCCGCCGCGCTGTGTCTTTGACCCCATCATCCAAACAAACAGTGTCAGTCCGGGAACCACGGCGACCGCCGCATAATGCGTCAAAAAAGAGGCGGCGGAAAAAAGAATCGAGAGACTGAAAAGCAGCATCCAGTTCCAGAGCGGCTTCCGTTCACGCCGGTGAATCATGGATAAAAGAGCGAAGTAGCTCGAGCCAAGAACAAAAAACACAAGGATCGGAATCCCGGTCCCTTGAATGCTGTCCTGCCAGACCACCGCGCTCAGAAAATAAGTCAGCACACTCAACAGTCCGATCCTGTGAGAAAAAAGTTTCCGCCCTAACAGGTAAAGAAACAGACCTGACAGCGCAGTAAAAAGATGGTGCAGAGGCACAATAACCCACTGCTCCGCAGGATAGATGCGCATTCCCTGAAATGCTGTGCTGGCCGGGAATAGATCAACGCCGACCAGTTTGAAAAATTTAAAATTCGCCGCCAGAAGCGCCGGATAGAGCGGCGGTTTAAAGAGTTCAGGATGGCGGTCAATTCGCGCATCGCCGTCAAAGCTGTGAGCAGAAACCTGCGCAATCGTCACCGGACGGATGCACTGTGTAATGTAGCGGTTGGACTGGGCCAGATTCCGCCCCAGCTGTGCATAATCCATGGCCGCTTCGGTATCAAAGCCGCGAAACTGGCGGGCTGTAAAAATGATGATCAACCCAACAACAAAAAGGCAGAAAAGAGTCGTGCGGATAATCTTCAGACCCAAGCCCGCATCGACACTGTAAACAAGATCCTGCAGGGTCGATTCAAAGGGTTGCTGTTGTTTTGCCATAGTGTTCTCCCTCTCAGGTAAAAAGTGTTCAAAGCATCCTTGAACACTTCTGGTTCTTCAATCTTAAACTCATTCAACTTCGGTAAAGCCGTACTCCGTAATCTTACGGTGCAATGTGCGCCGGCTGATGCCCAGTTTTTCGGCGGCCCTCGTACGGTTTCCCCCCGCCTCTTTCAGTGCCTGCTGAATGGCCTTTTTTTCCAGATCCTCCAGCGAACCGCCCGCCACCTGTACCGTTCCGCCGGAAACACCCGTTTCGCGGATATGCGCCGGAAGGTCGCGCACACTAATCCGCTGCGAACGGGACAGCACGACCATCTGCTCAACCACATTACGCAGTTCGCGCACATTGCCCGGCCAGCGGTAGGCCATTAATAAATCGAGGGTATCCGGAGAAAAGCCTTCAATCGTGCGTCCGTTTTCGCGGTTGAAAACGTCCAGATAATGTTTCAGCAACAGCGGAATATCGCTCCTGCGCTCACGCAACGCCGGCAAATGAATCACCACCACATAAAGGCGGTAATAGAGATCCTCGCGGAATTTTCCATCCGCCACCATCTTCTTGAGATCCCGGTTCGTCGCCGCAATCAGCCGCGTATCCACATCAATCGATTCCTGCCCGCCGACGCGCTCAAAGCGCCGTTCTTCCAGTGCGCGCAAAATTTTCACCTGAACACTGGCATCCACTTCGCCGATTTCGTCCAGAAACAGCGAGCCGCCATCCGCCAGTTCAAACCGCCCTTTACGGCGTTCCGCCGCGCCGGTGAAAGCGCCCTTTTCGTGACCGAACAATTCACTTTCCAGCAGCGTCGAGGAAAGCGCCGCGCAATGTACCGGCACGAAAGCTCCATTTTTACGCGGACTCAGCCGGTGAATCGCTTTGGCAATCAGTTCCTTGCCGGTTCCGCTTTCGCCCTGAATCAGCACGGTCGCCCGCGACACCGCCACCTGCCGCACGGTGTCAAACACCTGCTGCATCTCCGGCGAATTGCCGATGATGTTTTCCATTCCGAATTTGCTGTCCAGCTGTTCGTGAAGCTGACGGTTTTCCGTCTCCGCACTGCGTGAACGCAGGACGCGTTGCAAAACCATTTCCAGCTGTTCCAGATTCACCGGCTTCGTCAGGAAGTCGGTCGCGCCGTGACGCATCGCATCCACGGCCGTCTCAATATTTCCGTAGGCGGTCAGCAAAATACAAATCAACTGCGGCGAACCGGCCAGCGCGCGCTGCATCAGCGTCATCCCGTCCATGCCGGGCATCCGCAGATCGCTCAGCATCACATCCACCGGTTTTTCGCTCAGAATATTCAACGCGGCCGTGCCGCTCTCCGCCACCAGCACGTCGTACGAACGGCGCAACGCCCGCGCCAGCCCTTCGCGAGTGTTCTTTTCGTCATCTACAATTAAAACTACCGGCTTCGCATTCATTCCTTAATTTTCCTTCTTCGGAGCTTCCAAAAGCGACATCCGCACATCGTCGCGCGGAAAATGCAGCGTGAAAGCCGTGCCGCGTTCCGGCGTGCTGCAAATTTCAATCTCGCCGCCGTGGTCGCGCAGAATCCGTTGTACAATCATCAGACCAAGCCCCGAACCGGTCGCCTTGGTTGTGTGATAGGCTTCATAAATCGCGCCGAGATTTTCCGGCGTAATACCCGGCCCGTTATCGGCAAAGCAGAGGCTCACGAAACGCGGCGATACGTCGATGCCGATCTTCAAAATGCCGCCATCGTCCATGGCTTGAATCGCGTTCTTGATGAGATTAAAAAACGCCTGTTTCACCTGTGTTTCGTCGGCCGGAACCGACGGAATATGCTCCGGTTGCGCGCGCTCCACAAGAATACGGCGGTTTCCGATCTCGTGCTTCATCAGTTCCAGCGTTTCGTCCAGCAATCGTTCCATCTGCACCGGCTTGCGGTCGGGCAGTGACGGACGGATCGCCCGCAAAAACTGCGTAATGATCCGGTCGAGGCGATGGACTTCACGTTTTGAAACCTCGACCAGCTCCTTCAGACTCTCGCGCACTTCGAAATTATCCAGCTCCGCCAGCTCGCGTTCCATCAGTTGCAAATGGATCGTCACCGCGTTGAGAGGATTACCGATTTCGTGCGCCACGCCCGCTGCCAGCAACGTCAGTGCTTTCAGCCGCTCCGACTCAATCGATTCGGCGGTCGTCGCCCGTTCGCGGGTCACGTCGCGAAAAATCACCACCGCACCCTGCTCCTTCATTTCCACCGCCGAAAGCGGCACTACATAAAACTCAACGAAACGGTGATCCGGATAAGTCACTTCGATTTCGCGGCGAACCAGCTTTTCCCACTCGTCGCCGTCCAGACTGAGCACCTTTTCCCAGTCGATGTCGCGGATGTACCGGGAAATCGGCTGGTTCTCGGCGGCTTCGAGCTTAAAGCCGAACAACGCTTCCGCCGTCCGGTTGGCGTAGCGAATTCGTGCGCCGCGCCCGACAACGACAATCCCTTCCTGAATCGCCTGAAAGATGGTTTCCAGCAACCCCTTTTCGCGCGCCAGATGCAAAAACTGAGTCTGAACGCTGTCAGCATCCATCCGGTCGAGACGATCAATCAATTTGTCCAAAAACTTTGATTTCACAGGGAAACTCTCCGTTAAACAGGGACAATTTGTACCATACAGCCGCAGAATTTCAAACGCTTAAGCGCGCCAGAATGGCTTAACTGATTTTCCAAGCTGCCGACATAAGCCAGCCGTTTCTATTTACTACGCTGGCGAACGACCTCATAGAGAAGAATCGCTGCGGCAACGGAGACATTCAGCGAATCGTTTTTCCCAAGCATTGGAATGCTCACGTTTAAACCGGCTACCGTTTTCCACTGATCGGAAAGTCCTTTGTCTTCCGCGCCGACAACAATCGCGACCGGCCCGGTCAGTTCGACATCTGTATAAACCGTTTTGGCATCCGGAACCGCCGAAAGAACTTTGACGCCTTTCTCTTCCAGAAACGAAATCGTCTCTTCCGAAGTTGCCTCGGCGACCGGCAGATAAAACAGCGTGCCGATGCTGGCGCGAATCACATTCGGATTATTCAGATCGGTCGCTGAGTCACACACGATCACCGCATCCGCTCCGGCACCGTCGGCAGTACGCAGCAGCGCACCGAGATTCCCCGGCTTCTCCAGTCCTTCGGCGACAAGGATCAGCGGATTCTTCGGCAGCTTCAGATCGGCAAGCGTCTTTCCGACCAGCGGGCCGACCGCCAGCACGCCGTCCGGACCTTCGCGGTAGGATATTTTTTCAAATACCGCGCGGGAGCACTGGAAATATCCCGCGTCTCCCGGTTTCTCGGCGCCCAGTTCAGGACAGAACCACAATTCAACCGGCTGCCATCCGTTTTCAATCGCCCGTGAAACTTCGCGAGCCCCTTCAATCACTGTCAGCCCCTCCGCGCGCCGCACCGAGGCTTTGCGCTGAAGTTTAATGATTCGCTTTACGCGTTCGTTCTGCAGACTGGTTATCGTTTCCATTGCGAAGAATCATTACCCAACCCGGATGCAAAAGGCAACGATCCGGCTGATCGTTCTTTTCTTTTCAAGTAAACCGCCCTACTCTGGCCGCCATGAAACCGCAGATATTATTTCTGATTCCATCCCTGCTCATTGGCGTTTCTCACGCCGAAACCGGAACGCCGAAAGACATTCGGGAAGCCGGGCGAATTCGCATCGACGGCAATCTGGATGACTGGAAACAAATTAAGTGGACGCCGCTGACCCAGACTCTGGACGGTAATCCGGAAAATATTTCCAATGCACAGTGGGCCCTCCGGTGGAACGATGACGGTTTCCTTTACATTGCCGTTCGCTACGATGATTCCAGCTTGCTTCTGCATGACAGCTACGTCGGATCCAACGCGCAGGACTGCATCGAACTCTTCATACGCGGCGACACCGGCAGTCAGCCGAACGACTATTCAAAACTTCAAAACAGCGCACAGCACTACATCTTCGGCCTGGCAAAAAACAAAACCGCCGCGTGGAAGAAGCTGGCAAACGTCAATCCGTTCCCGATGCACAATCCGGCGTCCGTCGCTATTACGCTGAGCGGAAAGACACTTACCTATGAAATCATGGTTCCGCTTTACGACAAATTCGACGCCTCATCCAGACGGCATTCAAAAATGACGGAGGTCGCGCCGGAATTTGAAGTAGGCGTTGACATCGCCATCGTCGATGTCGGCGCAAACGGCTATGCAGGCAGAAAATCTGAAAACACGATGCCGGACAAAGAATGCAACGCTGACCGGATCGCCGAACACACGCTGGGGGAATAATTAATGTAGGACAGGCTTCCAGCCTGTCCAGACAGGCAAGATGCCTGTCCTACGCTAAATAATCGCAAACGACCCGGCCCGCCACGAGCGGCTTTACAAATCCAACAACCGCCTGATGGTCGGGATGCATCTGATAGACAATCAGATCATCTTCGGAAGCGAACTCGGAATAGAGCGACATCGTGCCGTTATCAGGATCGATCCCGACTTCGATTTTTCGAAGCGCGGAAATTTTTCCAGCCAGCGCTTCCAGCCGGTTTTTCATTTCCGTTTTCTGTTCCGCCGCCGTCTCCGGCTTCATCGTCCAAATAACGATATGCTTTATCATCTCAACTCCCAACGTAGGATAGGCTTCCAGCCTGTCTGGACAGGCAAGATGCCTGTCCTGCTTTCACTGAAACGTCAGCTCCATGTTCTTGGCGGCGGCGACTTCGTCGAGGCGACCGACCGGCGTGGTGATCGGCGCGGCGTGCACGGCCTCCGGATTGGTTTTAGAAAGCTCAAAAATCTCGATCATGTCTTTGCAGAATGCATCGAGAGTTTCGCGCGTTTCCGTTTCCGTCGGCTCGATCATAATGGCTTCCGGCACGTTGAGCGGGAAGTAAATCGTCGGCGCGTGATAACCGCGGTCAAGCAGTGCCTTGGCGAGATCGAGCGTATGAACGCCTTCGCCCAGCGTCTTACCGCTGAAGACGCATTCATGCATACAGCGGCCCTTAGTGACTGCCGCAAAATACGGACGCAGCTTTTCCTGCACATAATTGGCGTTGAGCACGGCGCGATCGCTGGTGGCACGCAGGCCGTCACGTCCGAGCATCAGCAGATAAGCGTAGGCGCGGACGAGAATGGCGAAGTTACCGTAGAATGGCGCGATGTAGCCGATGCTCTTCGGGAAATCGTAATCGAGTGTGTAGGTTCCGTCTTTAGTTTTGGCGACACGCGAGATCGGCAGGTATGGCCGCAGTTTTTCGCA
This sequence comes from Kiritimatiellaceae bacterium, assembly GCA_013141415.1. Taxonomy (NCBI): domain Bacteria; kingdom Pseudomonadati; phylum Kiritimatiellota; class Kiritimatiellia; order Kiritimatiellales; family Kiritimatiellaceae; species Kiritimatiellaceae bacterium. Next base: position 67,569 of record JABFQY010000007.1, on the reverse strand, counting down.
AACGCCGACCGGACCGGTGCCGGGACCGCCGCCGCCGTGCGGCGTCGAAAACGATTTATGCAGATTCAAGTGGCAGAGATCGAAGCCCAGCTCGCCGGGTTTGATACGGCCCATGATGGCGTTAAAGTTCGCGCCGTCGTAATACATCAGACCGTCCACCGCGTGAACCGCTTTGATGATTTCTTTCACCTTCGGATTGAACACACCGAGCGTACTGGGAAGCGTCAGCATCACGCCAGCCGTCTCGTCATTAAGCGCCGCTTTGAACAGTTCGATATCCATATCGCCGCTGGCGTCTGACGGAATCGTCACCACGGCGTAACCGCCGAGCGCCGCGCTGGCCGGATTGGTGCCGTGTGCCGAGTCAGGAATAATAATGTGCGTCTTCTTATTGCCGCGGTCGCGGTGATAAGCCGCCATCATCATCACCGCCGTCAGCTCGCCGTGCGAGCCGGCCATCGGCTGGAGCGTGAACTCGGCCAGGCCGGTGATTTCGGAAAGCATGCGCTCCAGCGAGTAAAGAATCTGGAGCGAGCCCTGCGTCAGCAGTCCGCCGTGGCGCAGCTGCGGCCAGAGCGGATGAGTGTCGCACAAATCGGGCAGCGACGCGGCGGCTTCGCAGGCGCGCGGATTATGCTTCATCGTACAGGAGCCAAGCGGATAAAAGTGTGTATCGACCGAATAATTCAGCCGCGACAGCTTGGTGTAGTGCCGCACCACTTCGCTTTCAGAAACCTCCGGCAGTTCCGCGGGCGCCGCGCGCAGCAGGTTTTTACTGATGATGTCGTGTTCGGAAATCCGGTCTTCCGGAATCCGTACTCCACCGCGACCTTTTGAACTTATCTCGTAAATCAATTTCACAGCACTGACTCCAATTTAGCGGCCAAAATATCAATTTCTTTTTTCGTGCGCTTTTCGGTGAAGGCGCAAAGCAGAACGTTTTCCATGCCGGGGTAGTAGCGTCCGGCGGGGAACCCGGCGGCGATGCCTTCGCTGATCAAGTCGCTCACCACTTCACCGGCGTCTTTCGGCAGTTTCAGGGCAAACTCGTTAAAGAACGGACGATCATACAAAGGCTCGACTCCTTTGATCGCTTTGAGGCGCATCCAGGCATAACCGGCGCGATCCATGCACTGGCGGGCGACATCGGTAAAGCCGTGTTTGCCGAGCAGTGAAAGATAAACGACCGAGCGGAGCGCGCAGAGCTGCATGTTGGTACAAATGTTGGAAGCGGCCTTTTCGCGGCGGATATGCTGTTCGCGGGCTTGCAGTGTCAGCACATAACCGCGCCGCCCCTGCCCGTCCGTGGTCGCGCCGACGATACGGCCCGGCATATTGCGGACATATTTTTTCTTCGTCGCCATAAAGCCGAGGTACGGTCCGCCGAACGACAGCGGCAGGCCGAGACTCTGGCCGTCGCCGGTAACAATGTCGGCATCCATTTCGCCAGGCGTTTTGACAACGCCGAGCGAGATCGGATAAGCCGATACCACCGCAATCGCACCGGCACCGTGCGCCTGAGCAATCACATCGGTCAGGTCGTCGAGACAGCCGAAGAAGTTGGGATTCTGCAATAGCACCGCGCCGACGGTACCGTCGAGCTGTTTGGCAAAGGCGGCGCGGTCGGCGACGCCTCCGGAAAGCGGAACTTCGCGGTATTCGATTTTGAGGTTACGGGTGTAACTGCAAAGCATGGTGCGATAGATCGGGCTGACGCCTTCGTCGACCAGCACGCGGTTGCGCTTGGTAATGCGCAGCGCCATCATCATTCCTTCGAACAGCGCGGTACCGCCGTCGTAAAGCGACGAGTTGGAAACTTCCATGTTGGTCAGGCGCGTGATGGCGGTCTGGTATTCAAACATCGCCTGCAAGGTGCCCTGCGCCGCTTCCGGCTGGTACGGCGTGTAGGCCGTGAAAAACTCGCCGCGCGACGTCAGCGAATTGACGGCGGCGGGAATGAAGTGGTCGTAAAATCCGGCACCGCAAAAGTTGGTGAGGTCTGACGAATTTTTCCGGGCGATAGCACGGATCTGCTGCATCATTTCCATTTCGGAGAGGCCTTCCGGCAGATTGAATTGATCCGACTGAAACTCCGCCGGAATGTGGGCGAAAAGATCGTCGAATGTCTTCGCGCCGATCGAGGCGAGCATCGCTTTTTCGTCGTCGGGACTGGTACAGGCAAACGGTGAAATAGACATGGTGTTCCTCTTTGAAAATATTAGAGGCGGATGATACGCTCTCCAAAAAACCGGACAAGTTCAAAAAGGACTCCAATGATCAAAGATGCCATTCAAGCCCTGATAGAAGGTAAAACTATCGCCCGTGACGAGGCATACCGGGCCATCATGACCATCATGAAGGGCGAGGCGACTCCGGCGCAGATCGGCGGATTTATCGCCGCCGTCCGCATGCACGGCGAAACACCGGAAATCATCGCCGGAGCCGCGCAGGCCATGCGCGAAAATATGGTCAAAATCCGCTGTGACGACCCGAACGCCGTGGATATCGTCGGAACCGGCGGCGACGGCGCGCATACCTTCAATATTTCCACCGCCGCCGCCTTCGTTACTGCCGGAGCAGGCGTTACCGTCGCCAAACACGGAAGCTACGGCGTCTCCAGCAAATGCGGCTCCGCCAACGTACTGTCCGAACTCGGCATCAACCTTCAGTACAGCCCGCAGAAAATGGAAGAATGCCTCGAAACGATCGGCATTGCCTTCCTTTTCGCGCAGGCGTTGCACCCGGCCATGAAATACGCCGCCGCGCCGCGCAAAGAACTCGGCTTCTGGAGCCTCTTCAACATACTTGGCCCGCTCTGCAATCCGGCCGGAGTCAAAAACGGCGTACTCGGCGTCTTCTCCTCCAAACTGGTTCCGGTCATCGCGGACGCCTGCGCCCAGCTCGGCGCGAGCCACCTTTTCGTCGTCCATGGTAATGACGGACTCGACGAGATCACCACGACCACGACCAGCCTCGTCACCGAAATCCGCCGCAGCAAACTGGAAACCTACGAAGTCCAGCCCGCCGGACTCGGACTGCCGCCCGCCTGTACCGCCGATATCACCGGCGGCGAACCGGCGGAAAACGCCAAAATCGTCCGGGCGATTCTCGCCGGTAAAGAAAAAGGAGCGAAGCGCGACATCGTTCTGCTCAACGCCGCCTTTGCGATTATGGCGGGCGGAAAAGCCAAGACTCCGCCGGAAGGAATTCAACTGGCCGCCGAATCCATCGACTCCGGCGCCGCGCTCGAAAAACTAGAACTGCTGGCTGAAGCCAGCCAACAAAAGTAGGACAGGCTTCCAGCCTGTCTAGACAGCCAGGATGGCTGTCCTACATTAAGAAAAATTTATGACCTCAACTGACTTGATAATAATCGGCGGCGGAGCGGCGGGCTTTATGGCCGGCGTCAACGCGGGCGAACGCAAAATCCGCACCGTCATTCTAGAACGCTGTCCGAAGCCGGGACGCAAACTGCTGATGTGCGGCAACAACCGTTGCAACATCACCTCCGCCCTGCCCGTCAAAGAAATGCTGGCCGACTACGGCGATCCGGTCGCCCCGTTCCTCGAACCGGCGCTGATGGCGTTTCCGCCGTCCGCCTTGCGCGAGTGGTGCCATAAAAACGGACTGGTCACAAAAATGCAGCGCGACAAGCGGGTCTATCCGGCCAGCGAAAAAGCATCCGACGTCCACCACCTTTTCACCGACCTGCTGGCGAAATACAACATCGGCATCATGCTCAACAGCGCCGTGCATAAAATCATTCCGCTGCAAACCGGCGAATGGCTGGTCAAAACCGATAGCGTCGAACTCACTTCGCGGGCGCTTCTGCTCGCCACCGGCGGCGTCAGCTATCCGAAAACCGGCTCCGTCGGCGACGGACAGAAAATGGCCGCGTCGCTCGGACACAAAGTCACGCCGTACCGCCCCGGCCTCGCCGGATTCGATATGCCGCCCGCATGGATTCACGCCAATCCGGTGCGCAGTATTCCGAACGTCGTCCTGAAAATCATGGTCGGCGGAAAAGCCGTCGCCACGACCGAAGGATTTCTGGAAATCGAAAAATACGGCATCGGCGGACCGGCAGTCACCAACGCCAGCCGGATCATCGCGCGACGCGATCTCAAGAACTACAGCTTCGAAGTCGAACTAAACGGCAAGAAATGGACGCTCAATCCTCTCCGCGTCCGCCAGCTCAAAGAAGCGATGGTCACCGTCGGCGGCATCGCGCTCAATGAAGTCGACTCACGCACCATGGAATCGAAAAAAGTTCCGGGGCTTTTCTTCGCGGGTGAAATCCTCGACATCGACGGCCCGAGCGGCGGCTATAATTTACAGGCCGCCTTCTCCACCGCCCGCCTCGCCATGGACGCCATCGCCAAGAAACTAAGAGTTCATTCCTCGCAGAGAGTTTGAGAACGCAGAGGAGACTTTAATTTAATTGAAACTCTGCGACCTCTGTATCTCTGCGAGGCGATTAAAATTTACGTTATGAACCTGAAACTGATCAGCTGTGAAATTTTTTACCGTGAAATGTGCGCGGCGGTCGCCGTCAGCCCGCACCGCGTCGACATCACCTTTCTGCCAAAAGGACTGCACGATCTGCCGCCGGGCCAGATGCCGGTCAAGATGCAGGAAGCCATTGATGCCGTTGACGGAACCTACGACGCCATCCTGCTCGGCTACGGACTTTGCAATAACGGACTGGTCGGCGTCCGCGCCCGCAACTGTCCGCTGATTCTGCCGCGGGCGCACGACTGCATCACGCTGTTTATGGGCGGACGCGACCGCTACCGCGACTACTTCGACACGCATCCCGGCACCTACTTCCTTACCAGCGGCTGGCTGGAGCGCGGCGAAACTTCCGGCGATCTGGCCGATCTTTCCGTACAGGCGCAGCTCGGCATGAATCTGACGATGGAAGAGATGGTTGAAAAATACGGCGAAGACAACGCCGAATATCTTTACGAAACACTCTGCCAGGGAACCCGCAACTACAGCCACTTCGCCTGGATTCCGATGGGCGTCGAACCGCCGGACATGGAACAGACCGCGCGACAGAAAGCCGATGAACACGACTGGAGTTTTGAAACCGTCCCCGGCGACATGACCCTCATCCGCAAACTGGTCAACGGCGACTGGAACAGCGCGGACTTTCTCACCGTTCCGCCCGGCTCCTCCGTCAAAGCCGCTTATGATGGTTCCATCGTCGCCTGCATTCAATAAAAGATTTCTCGCAAAGGCGCGGAGAATTGTAGCCGCGATCCATGATCGCGGAACCGAGGTCAAGGACCTCGGCTACAAAGGTAAAACCATTTGCGCCGGATAACCGGAACATCGAACCGGAAAAGCTAAAAGCCCTGTTTTCGCAGGGCTTTTTAACTGGTGCACCCAACAGGAGTCGAACCTGTAACCTTCTGATTCGTAGTCAGATGCTCTATCCAATTGAGCTATGGGTGCTTCAAGGAAGCGCAGAATGTACTGTGTGCCGGATAGTGAATCAACCGCAAAAACCAAACTATTTCGCGGCGGCTTTGAGCGCTTCGACTTTGCAGGTTTTTTCCCACGGGAACTGCGAACGGCCGAAGTGTCCGTAGGCGGCGGTGTCGCGGTAGCTCCAGCCTTTCGGCGTGAGAAGTCCCAGCTCTTTGATGAGCGCGGCGGGGCGGAAATCAAAGATTTTTCCGGAGGAGACGATGGCTTCCAGCTGGCTGTCTTCGAGCTTACCGGTACCGTAGGTGTCCACGTTGATGCTGAGCGGTTTGGCAACGCCGATGGCATAGGCCACCTGAACTTCGCATTTTTTCGCCAGACCGGCGGCGACGATGTTTTTGGCGACATAGCGGGCGTAGTATGCGGCGGAACGGTCCACTTTGGACGGGTCTTTGCCGGAGAATGCGCCGCCGCCGTGGCTGCCGACGCCGCCGTAGGTATCAACAATGATTTTACGACCGGTCAGTCCGGCGTCGCCATGCGGGCCGCCGATAACAAATTTTCCGGTCGGATTGATGAAATATTCGACGTTGTTCTTGAGCAGACCGGTCGGGCCGAGAACCTGCTGAACCACTTCAATCAGATCTTTACGGATTGTTTCGAGCGGAACATCGGCGGTCTGGTGCGAGACCACAACGGAAGTGATGTGGTGCGGCTGGCCGTTAACGTATTGAATGGAAACCTGTGATTTCGAGTCGGGCCGCAGATACGGAATGGTTCCGGCCTTGCGGATTTTCTGCAGTTCGTCGAGCAGCAGGTGGCTGTAGTAAACCGGTGCCGGCATCAGCGCTGCGGTTTCGTCGGAAGCATAGCCGAACATCATACCCTGATCGCCTGCGCCCTGCTCCAGAAAAAGTCCGCGCCCCTCATCCACCCCTTGAGCAATGTCAGGGGACTGCTCATGCAGGCGCCCGATGTAGGTGAAGGTTTCCGAGCAGAATTCCAGCTCTTTGCGGTCGTAGCCGATGTCGTGGACTACCCGCCGTGCAATGGCTTCCGGATTGATTTTATCCCATCCTGAGCAGGTGATTTCACCGGCGTTGACGACCAGATTGGTGCTGACGAGCGTTTCGCAGGCGACGCGGCTCTTGGAATCCTGCGCAAGGCAGGCGTCGAGAATGGCGTCGGATATCTGGTCGCAGACTTTGTCGGGATGGCCTTCGGAGACGGATTCAGATGTGAAAACATGGTCGGCACGGATCTTACTCATAGCGCGGGTTCCTCTCTATCAATTCGTTTATCCGGATGAATGGATTTCGAGAGAATGTACCCGCTTCAGCTGATCAACTCAAGAATTTCCGGCGACGTTTTTTGCAGCAGTGCACGGCATTTCGCAATCACATCATCGCAGTCACCGGCCTGTAAAGCCTCTTTGGCCAGCGTGCGGCACTCTGAATAGTGCAGATTGCGGATGACATCTTTAATCATCGGAACCGACGGCGGACTGATGCTGAGTTCGTCTACGCCGAGTCCGATGAGCAGCGGCACCAGTTCCGGTGCGGCAGCCATTTGTCCGCAGACGGCAACCGGAATCCGGTGTGCATGCCCCGCCATCACCGTCCGGCGGATGAGCTTGAGGATAGAAATATGGGTCGGCATGTAGAGGTGGGAGACGTTTTCGTTCACCCGGTCAACGGCCAGCGTGTACTGAATCAGGTCGTTGGTGCCGATGCTGAAAAAATCGACATGCGGCGCAATCAGGTCGGCGGTGAGCGCAGCAGAAGGAATTTCAATCATGACGCCGACCGGCAGTTTTTCGGCGCAGGGAATCCCCGCTTTTTTCAGTTCCTGCCGGCATTCTTCAAGTATCCCATTGGCCTGAATCACTTCACTGAGACAGCAAACCATCGGATACATCATGGAAATATTTCGTCCGGCGGCGGCGCGCAGAATGGCGCGCAGTTGCACCTTGAAAAATGCCGGATTAGCCAAACAGAACCGGATGGCGCGGAAACCTAGAAACGGATTCATCTCGTGTGCTGTTTTTACGCTGGATGAAAATTTGTCGCCGCCCAGATCGAGTGTCCGGATCACAACATTGTCGGGTGCGCATTGGTCGGCGGCCTCGCTGTAAACCCGGGTCTGCTCGTCTTCATCCGGAATCCCGTCTTCATTGAGAAACAGAAACTCGGTGCGGAAAAGGCCGATCCCTTTGGCTCCGTGTTTACTGATCCCTGAAATTTCAGCCGGCAGTTCGATATTCGCTGCGATCGGAACATAGTAACCGTCTTTGGTTTCCGACGGCTTGTCTTTGAGCGTCTCCAGTTCGCAAAGGATCAGTTTATGTTCTTCCGCTTTCTGCGCGTAGGCCAGAAGACGTTCGGAGGTTGGACGAACAATCACCAGTCCTTTGCTGCCGTCCACCAGCACCGTCTCGCCGGAGCTGATCTGCGCGCTGATATCACGCAGGCCGACCACGGCAGGCACTTCCAATGCGCGGGCCATAATCGCCGTATGCGATGTGGCACTGCCGAGATCGGTGACAAGCGCATGCACAATATTGCGGTTTATACTGGCGGTGTCTGACGGCGAAAAGTCACGCGCAACGGCAATACAGGGCCGTTCAAGCTGATCCATGCGATTCATCCGCTCGCCAGCCAGATTGGTACTGATACGGCGGGTAACGTCCCGCACATCGGCGACGCGCTCCCGCAGATAGTCGTCATCGACACGGCTGAGCATTTCAATGTAGCGGTCAGCGACTTTGCGAAGAACCGCTTCGACATTACGGTGCTGTTCGCGCAGTTCGCGAATCACCTCTTCAACAAAGTAGCGGTCATCCACGACCAGCAGATGCGCATCAAAAATGCTGGCATGTTTTTCTCCGAGCGCCTCGGCGACCTTGCGCTGAATTCCGGATATCTGGTGGCGGGTTTTGATGAGAGCTTCTTCGAAGCGGGCGATTTCCAGCGGCACATCCTGTTCGCCGATGACCCGTTCAGGAACCGCCGCGCCTTCCTGGGCGAATACCACCACTTCGCCGATCACCACTCCGGGCGACACACCAACGCCCCGCAGAACCAGCTCGCCGGGAGAAGATGTAGTTATTTCAGACACGTTAGTCCTCGAAGAATTTTTTCTCGAAGAGTTCTGCAATTTCGGCCAGAGCCTTTTCGGCATCCGAGCCGACAACGCGCACGATGATCCGGGCGCCCTGATACCCTTCGATGGTGAGCAGACCCATGATGCTTTTGGCGGAGACTTCCTCAGCGCCTTTCTGTCCGATAAAAATATCGCACGAGAATTTTCCGGCGGTTTTCACCAGCAGAGCGGCCGGCCGGGCATGGATGCCGTATTTATTCAGCACCTCAAATTCCCTTAAAATGGTTTTTTGGTCTGCCATTATCGCGCCGCCTTACGAAGAAAGTTTCCGATCAGTTTTTCATCCAGCTCTTTAGCCGCATCATGCCCAAGCAATTTCAGTTTATAGTTTAACGCGGCGGCTTCAACAATATTTGCCATGTCGCGTCCGGAGCTGACCGGCAGAGAAAAATAGGGAATTTTGATACCTAGAATTTCAATTTCAGTCGGCTGGAGGCCTGTGCGGTCTTCTTCCGCGTCATTCGTGTACGGATGAAGATTGATCACCATGTCGAGTATGGCATCCCGTCGAATCGCCGATACACCGAACAGGCTGGGCACATGCACAATGCCGACGCCGCGGATTTCCATGTGGTAGCGTGTCAGTTCATGGGCAAAAGCCATCACGCGTCCGCCGGCGCGCACCATTTCGGTTACATCGTCGGCAACCAGACTGTAGCCGCGCCCAATCAGCGAAAGAGCGGTTTCGCTTTTACCGATTCCGGCCTGCCCCTGAAGCAGAACGCCGATTCCCATAATTTCAAGCATGGTGCCCTGAACCCGGTCATGCGGCGCCGTCAGCTCTTCCAGCACCAGCGTACATTCATTAATGAAGTGACTGGTGATCATCGCAGAACGGAGCAACGGCGTTTCGTATTCCTCACACAAAGCCCGCAACTCTGGAAGCGGGTTGCGATTGCGGGAAATAATGATTGCGGGAACATTTTTTTCCAGAATACCGCGCAGGCGGATTTCGCGTTCTTCAGTACTCAGACTTTTGAGATAGGTGAATTCCGCCAGCCCGAAAACCTGCAGACGGCGCTGGGCGAAATACTGAAAGAACCCGGTCAGCGCGAGGCCGGGCCGGTTGATTGCCTTCTCTTCGATCGGACGATCCAGCCGCCCTTCGCCCCACACCAGTTCCAGTGAAAGGCGTTCGACTCCGTGATCCAGCAGTTCTTTCAGTGTAATCGCCACAGCAACCGCTTTCGTTTAGCTCGCCGGATGATGATGAATATCCTGCACCTTCTGGTGCTGCTTGCGCAACTGACTCTCCGCCTTGGTCAATGCATCATCAATCGAAGTGTACATGTTCTCCGAAGACGCTTTGCCCTCTACGTGGATTTTCTTGCCCTGCACCAGCACTTCAGCGGTATGCACGAGCTTCTGCAATTCCAGAATAATGCGCACGTCCTCGACGCGCGGAAAATCGATCAGAGTCCGCTCGACCTTGCCGTAGATATGCTCCCGGATTCCGTCCGATATCTCTACGTGTCTTCCTGTGATATGTACCTGCATGAGCTTCTCCTTTCGTTACATACTGAACCGCGGGCCCAGATAGAGTTCGCGGCTCATCTCATCGTTAACCAAAAATGAGCTGGCCCCTTCGCGGAGCACTTTGCCTTCGCACATCAGATAGGCGCGATCCACCACCGCCAGCGTTTCGCGCACGTTGTGGTCGGTGATCAGCACGCCGAGTCCTTTTGAGCGCAGGTCTTTGATAATTTCCTGCACTTCATAAACCGCGAGCGGATCGACGCCGCTGAACGGTTCGTCGAGCAGAATCAGCGACGGATTGGTCACCAGCGCGCGGGTGATTTCCAGACGACGACGCTCGCCGCCGGAAAGCGTATAGGCGCGCTGCTTGGACAGATGAGCAATCTTGAGTTCATTCAGCAGAAACTCCAGCCGCTCGCGACGTTCGCGACCCGAAATCGGCAGAGTTTCCAGAATCGCCATGACGTTTTCCTGCACTGTGAGTTTACGGAAAATCGACGGCTCCTGCGAAAGATAGCCAAGACCCATGCGGGCCCGTTTGTACATGGGAACATGCGAAACGTTGCGGTCTTTGAACCAGACTTCGCCTGCTGTCGGCTGAATCAGGCCGGTCACCATGTAGAACGTTGTCGTCTTACCCGCGCCGTTCGGGCCGAGCAGTCCGACGATTTCGCCGGGACGGACATTGACATCCACGCCGTTCACTACGGTACGGCCGCGATAGCTCTTAACCAGTTTTTCGGTCCGGACTAAATAGGTTTCTTCCATTTTACTTCCCAAAAAAATCGGTTTTCATACCCTTGTCGGAATAGACGACCAGCCGGGCTGATGGAGAGCACACCATACGCTTGTTCGTCCGCCAAAAGCGAATCTGCTCACCCATGAGCATATTCCGTCCGTCCACCAGTCTCGGATTATCTTCCAGCAAAAATTCGTCGGTTTTCGCGTCATAGGTTGCTTTCCCTGCGAGAGCTTCCCGTCCTTCGTTCAAGATTCTAACGCCGGTGGATGCGCCGATCCAGTCAATTTGATTGTCCGATCCGGTCTGAATTTCCAGCTTATCGCAAAACATCTCCATCTTCACGTCCTTGACGTGCACATTTTTCTCAAACCGGGCCTTACGGGCTTTATAGTCGAGGAACAGCTCCTTCGAGGTAATCACGGTTTCTGTATTACTGGCGACATTTGCCGCCGCATCCGCCACCACCTGTTTCATCGCGTCTTTAATCGTCACGCGGCTGTCGTCGAACACCCGGACGGTACTATTGCTGGCCTGCAACAGAAATCCGCGACCGGTCATCTTCAGCCGTTCCATATCGGCGGCCACCGGCGCGTCGGAATGGGCTTCGCGGGTTTTCTGATTATAAAAACAGTACGGCGAAGTCACCGTCACCACCGTCTTGCCCGCTTTGTAGAACTCCACGCGCAGACCGGTAATCTTCACTTCACCGCCGCCTTCCACCTCGGCGCGATCGCCAAACAGTTGCGAGGTCATCACGCCCTGAGAGTCATATTCCGGCACACGGAAACCGGAAATTTCCATATTCAAATCCTGCTGGGCCAGCACCGGGAGCGCCAGCGCACAAGCCGCAGTTAAAATTCCCCATGGTCTGGATAATTTCATTACTTCACCTCATTGATTGCGTTCAGTTTTTTCCACAAAGCGGCCAGTTCGCCCGTCGGGATCATATTCGGACCGTCCGACAGCGCCTTCGACGGATCGGGATGCGTCTCAATAAACATACCGTCCACGCCGACCGCCGCCGCAGCCTTGGCCAGATACGGGGCAAACCGTCCGTCGCCGCCGGACGAATCGCCCTTCCCGCCGGGAGACTGCACGGAGTGCGTCGCGTCGAAAATCACTGGATAGCCCATCTCGCGCATAATTACCAGACTGCGCATATCGGCCACCAGCGTGTTGTAGCCGAACGACGCGCCGCGCTCGGTCAGCATAATCTTCGTATTGCCGGTCGACTCAAGTTTCTTCACCACATTCTTCATATCCCACGGAGCGGCGAACTGTGCTTTCTTAACATTCACCACCGCGCCGCTTTCGCCGGCCGCCACCACGATATCGGTCTGGCGGATCAAAAACGCAGGAAGCTGAATAATATCCACCACCTTAGAGGCGATATGGATTTCCTCAATGCTGTGAACATCCGTCAGAACCGGCACGTTGTACTTGGCTTTAATCTCCGCCAGAATTTCGAGCCCTTTGGCGATGCCCGGCCCGCGGTAAGCGTTAATCGACGTGCGGTTCGCCTTGTCGTAGGACGCCTTAAACACCAGCGGGATATTCAGGCGCTTCGCCATCTTCACCAGCTTATCGGCAATCTCCATGCACCCTTCGCGACTCTCAATTACGCACGGCCCCGCAATCAGTGCCAGCGGATTATTCCCGCCGAACTTCACCCCGTTCACATTCACCACTTTAGTCATTTTTTCTCCCGTAAATTTCTGGCTCTTCCGCCGCAATCATAATCTGTTCCGCCGGACGGCTCTTCTCATAAAGCACTTCCGGACACAAATCCGCGCCGTTTTCCCACTCAACTGCGTCGAAGCTCACATGAACCGTTTCAAAAAGTTTCCGGTCTCTCAGTTCAGCAAAAACCCCGCAGTCCAAATAAGGCGTCATATCAAACAGCCTCTTCTCGCCGTTATCAAACAAAAGCTCAACCTGATAATCAGGTCGCGCTATCGCATTCTGTACAGTCGGTGTCATCTAAAACGGCCTCTATATCCGACGTCTTCTGATATTTGATTCCGGATAATGAATTCCCCGATCATTCCGCCCGATTATTGAATTAGTATTTATCACAAATGTCTTCGCAACCTTGTCGTGCCATCCTTGTTTTTGTTTTGTGAATGCGATCCATAGGAATCCGGCGCCAAGCACAACGTACGAAATAACTTTCATGAGAGTCCTAACCAAAGCCTTTGTAAAAGATAACGTTTCACCCTTGGAATCGACGACTCTCATGCCAAGAAAATACTTACCCAGCGTACCTTGAAGTGGACTTGATTCCATGAAAAGACAGTACCCGAGCCAACAAAAAAACGACATGTCGCGAACAAGTCCTTTGAATCTATAAAAGCGGAGTTTTGCATCTAAATCATCTTTGTTGGCGAAATACGCACGAATTGCATCATCAAAGCCAAAATAAAAGTAAAAGATACCGATCACCAGCAACGTAATTGGAATAATGTCAATTAGGTAAGCAACCACACGTTTCCAAAATCCGGAATGTTCCATTTCGCTCCTTTCAGTGTTGGTAAACAACAGCTAGTTTCATGAATTAATTTTCCCCGACGCAAGGATAGATTCGACTTTCAAAATATCTTCCGGCGTGTCGACTCCGATACCGACATCCTCGACCTGCAAAACGTTCATCCGGCAGCCGATGTAGAGCGCGCGGAGCTGTTCCAGTTTCTCCAGATTTTCCAGCCGGCACGGCGGCTCCGCCACCAGTTTTAAAAGATAGTCGCGGCGGTAGGCGTAAATGCCGATGTGCCGCCAGTGCGCGCCGGTCGCATCGGTTCCGGCGTCGCGGACGTGCGGAATGACGGAGCGGGAAAAATAGAGTGCTTGCCCATCGCGGGCGAAAACGGCTTTCACCACGGCCGGATTTTTCAAGTCGGCTTCGGTTTTAATCGGCGCGGCGGCGGTGGCCATATCCCAGTCGCCGGAAAGCATCACTTCGGCCAGCCGGTCAATCAGTTCTGGCTCCATCAGCGGCTCGTCGCCCTGAATATTGATCAGCACGTCGCACTTTTCGTTCGCGACGGCTTCGGCAATCCGGTCGGTGCCCGACGGATGATCGGCGCGGGTCATAACGGCTTTCACGCCGGGAATTTTAAAGGAAGCCACAGCATCCATAATGCGCTGATCGTCGGTAGCGACCAGAACCGCCGACAGCGATTTGGCCTTTACCACTTGTTCCGCCACGCGCTGAATCATCGGCTTGCCCGCGATCATCGCCAGCGGTTTACCCGGAAGCCGCGTGGAGGCCCAGCGCGCCGGTATCACTCCGATCACGCGGCTAGTTTTCGTTTTTGACATCATTTTCTTTCTTCGTAATCCAAAAATCGTTTCCGTCACCGGAGACGTCGTTCAGTCTTACTGTGACGCGTCCGAACGGAACCCAGGCTTTCATACAGGTCAAAAGCCTCCTCGGATCCCGTGACACCCAAAGCGTAGCTTTTCCGCAGCGGACAAACAACCCGTTAAATGCGGCCTCCGGATCAAGTTGCAGGCTCGGCACGTCCGGATAATTCGACAGCCCGATCTTTTCGATTTCCCCCGCATGAACCAGCACCTCGTAAACCTTGTCGTCGGCCAGCACATGGTGCGTCGTGGTTTTGCCGGGCGTCAGCTCCTGACCGCGCATGAAATACATGAAGCTGAGATAGTCGCGGGTGTCCGCGCTGATCGGCACATTGGTTACGGTACCGGCACCCACATTTTCGAACCGGGCGACGCCGTTGGCATAATCAAAGGTGGTCACGTCGTGGTATCGCGAGCGCCCTTCCCGCATATTTTTTTCAAAGCGGACCGGCAGAAGCGTTTCCGGATCGAGCAGACATTCGTGCAGGTCATTCACCCGATAAAAAACATCAAAAATAGGATAGGTCTGGGTTTCCACCCGCACGAAAACGTAGTTCGTTCCGTTCGTTTCAATCATGCCGGTCGTTGAGGTCGACCACGCCACCAGAATGCCGTTCCACGAAATACGGTAATCCAGCCGCTCGTTCAGAGGAAACGGCAGCCCGCCGGCAGCGGCGCTGCCAGCGAACAGAAGAACCGCAGAACACCGAATAATGAATCGAGAACTCCGGCTATGTATAAATTTCAGCATTGCCACTTCACTTCGCTCCGTTGCTGTCGTTCCTCCAGCCTCTGCCTTCGGCGGTCGACATTCCTTGTTCAATATTCGTTATTCGACATTCAACCTGACTTCTCCCGCACAAACTGGCGGCAGGTCACACCGGCTTCTTTGAACAGCGCTTTGGCCTGATCGTTGAAGTGGTACTCATGTTCATAGACCACTTCCGCCAGCCCGGCGTTGATCATCATCTTTGTGCACATCAGACACGGACTGATCGTGCAATAGAGAATTCCGTCCTTCACCGAAATACCGTGATAGGCCGCCTGCACAATCGCGTTCTCTTCGGCGTGACAGCAGACGCAGTCGCCCAACGAGCTTCCCGATGGCGCTTCGGAGTTACAGCGTGTACATCCGCCTTCGTCGCAATTGGCGATTCCGCGCGGCGTGCCGTTATAACCGGTCGAAATAATCCGCCGGTCGCGCACAATCACCGCCGCCACCTGACGGCGGCAGCAGTTACCCCGCCGCGCCACCACATGGGCGATGTCCATAAAATACTCATCCCAGCCGGGACGTTTGTGTTTAGTCATGCGGCGCATCCTATTTCATAACCCCGCAAGATTCAACAGTTTCGGGGTTAACTCGGCGATGTTTTCTAATCTCACTATACGCTCAGATTCTTTTGATTGCTTGGCTTGCCTGACCGCCTACTGTAAAAATACAGCGTCGAAAGGAACCTATGAAATTCATCGAATTGGCAAAAAAGCGCGTCAGTGTCCGCTCGTATAAACCGGAACCGGTTTCCGATGAACTGCTCAACGAAGTGCTGGAGGCGGGCCGCCTTGCGCCGACCGCCTGCAATCTTCAGCCGTTCCAGTTCATTGTGGTGCGCGAAAAAGAAAATCTTGCCGCGCTGGCCGCCGGTTATCCGGGCGACTGGTTTAAAGAAGCGCCGGTGGTGATCGCTATTTGCACGCAGGCTTCCAAAGCCTGGAAGCGGTCGCGCCACGACGAGCGCTGTCTTATTGATGTGGACGGTGCAATCGCCGCCGACCACATGACGCTGGCCGCCGCCGATATCGGCCTCGGCACCTGCTGGATCGGCGCGTTCGATCCAAAAATTGTCCGCAAGGTGCTTGGTGTTCCGCGCACCGTTGAACCGCTGGTTTTGCTGACGCTCGGCCATCCAAATGAAAAAGGCCGCCCGAAAACCCGCCAGCCGATTGAAAAACTGGTGCGCTACGAGAAGTGGAAAAATTAGGCACTATTTTGGACGCCGCACCAGCGCGACAACCATTCCTATAAGAATGAATGCGCCGCCGATAAGCAGCGGCACAGTCAGCGTTTCACCAAGCACGATCATGGCGAAAAGCGCGGCCAGAAACGGCTTCAGGAAAAAGGCCATCGAGCCAATACCGGCTTCGACGTGGCCGATGCCATAGATAAACAAAAAATAGCCGAGCGCTGTTCCGACCAGCGCCAGATACGCAATGCCAAGCCAGTCGGCCTGCCCGTATGTCGCCAGCGGAAATCCTTCAAATCCAAACGCCAGCGGCAGAATGCAAAGTCCACCGATCAGTCCGGCAAACGCGGTGATCGGCAATGCGCCATACCGCGGCGTCATTTTTTTAAACAGCACGGTATAGAGCGCAAAGATGATGATGGCAACCAGCATCAGTAAAAGGCCGAGAGCCGAAACCCCGTCAGCGCGTTCATAGGCCAGTACGGCAATTCCGATCAGGCAGAGCGCAACCGCCCCCAGTTTGCGCGCCGTAATTTTTTCCGGCAGGACCAGCGGGGCAAAGAGAACGACAAAAACCGGATTGCAGCTGAAGACCAGCGCCGCGACGTTGGCTGGTAGAAAAGTGATGGAAAGGTGGTAGAGACTCGACATCAGCGTTACGCCGAGCAGTCCAAGTCCTGCCAGCGCGGCGGCATCGCGGCGATCAAATGCTTTTCCGCGCAAAGCGTGCGCGGCAGGAATACACAAAACCAGACCGGTAATGATGAAACGGAGCGCCGCGAGCCAGAACGGATAGTGACCGGCAACCGCGCCTTCGGCCTGCATCAGCTTGGAAGCTACCTCAATCGTGCTGAACAGTACGATCCCGGCCAGCAGTGCCAGAAGTCCGCGCATGGTTAATATCCTCTGCTCTTATACCATTTTTTGATGCCGCGCAGTCGCAAGGCGTGTTTGAGCTTCATGGTCGGCGACATATGATCAACCAGCAAAATTCCGTTGAGGTGATCCAGTTCGTGCTGAATGGCGCGGGCCAGCAAGCACTTGGCATTGATCACCTGAGTTTGCCCGTCGCGGTCGAGATAGCGCAAAACCACTTCGGCGGGGCGCTCGACCGGAATATACAGTTTCGGAAAACTCAGACAGCCTTCTTCGGCGATCGCGGTTTCCTCGGACTCGCCGATAATTTCCGGATTAATGAACGCCTGCGGCATTTTAACGCCGGGATTATTCGGCAGACCCTGTTCGTCTTTGTCGGCGGCAGCCGGAACGTCGAGTACGAAAATGGCTTCAGTGTGTCCAATCTGTTCGGCGGCCAGACCGATACCATCCTGGGCGTACATGACGCCAAGCATACGATCAGCCAGCGCACGGATTTCCGTCGTGACCTCTTTGACAGGTTCTGACTTTTTACGCAGAACCGGATTTCCATAGACACAAATGGGACTCGCCATTTTTCTCTCCTCAACCTTGGATAAAGCGCGTATTTGTAGCTCATGGACATTGTTTTCTCAACGTTTAATGCCCGCTATTCCCACACCGCGCTCGCCCTGCGCTGTTTGCGGGCCAATCTCGGCGACCTGCACGACCGCTCAATCATCGTTGAGTTCGACAACAGCCTCTCTCCGCAGGCTGCTGCCGAAAAACTGCTGGCGCACAATCCGCAAATCGTCCTTTTCAGCGTGTATATCTGGAACCTGACCGTCACCGCCGAAACCGCCGCCATCCTGCGTACCGTCCGCCCGGATCTGAAAATCGTCATCGGCGGGCCGGAAGTCAGCTACGAATACACAAACCTGACTCTCTTCCACATCGCCGACCACCTGATCTGCGGCGAAGGCGAAGCAGTAATCGAAGAGATATGCCAAACGCTCCTAGGCAAGCGGGACGCTTGCGATACATCCGCCGTATCGCAAGCGTCCCGCTTGCCCTGTTTCAATCCGGTTCAAGAAGTCCGCCAATCCCGCCGCAAAAACCTTCCGCACTGGGCTCAGACCGACTGCACCTACTTTGTCACCTTCCGTCTCGCCGATTCCATTGCCCAATCGCACATCAGCGAATACAAAGAACTGCGCGAAAAATGGAAGGAACATCATCTCCCTCCCTATACCGAAAGCGAGCAGACGCAATTTGACGAGCTCTTTTCGGAGAAAGTGAACGGATGGCTGGATGAAGGTGCCGGAGCGTGCATTCTCGGCAAACCGGACATCTCTAAAATCGTCGCTGACACGCTGGCTCACTTTGATGGCGAACGCTACGAGCTCGACGAGTGGGTCATCATGCCAAATCATGTTCACGCACTGGCAACGCCGCTTCCTGGTTTTGAGCTCAAAGACATCCTGCACTCTTGGAAATCGTACTCAGCCCATGCGATCAACAAAGTCACCGGACAAAAAGGTGACGTCTGGAAGCATGAAAGTTATGACCATATTGTCCGGGACATGGAAGAGCTGCTTCGCATCCGCAACTACATCAGGAACAACCCGGCCAAAGCCGGATACGGCGAAGAGGTGAGACAAGGCAAGCGGGACGCTTGCGATACATCTGCCGTACCGCAAGCGTCCCGCTTGCCTTGTCTTGAGTCTCGGCTGCCGAAAGTGATCGAAGCGCCGCCCGCCGATTTGAAAACCGTCGCCCTGCCCTACGACGAATACACCGCCGACGACATCGCCCACCGCCGTATCTACGTCGAATCGTCGCGCGGCTGTCCGTTCCATTGCGAATATTGTCTTTCCGCGCTCGACGAAACCGTCCGCTTCTTTCCGCCGGAACGGATTTTCCCGGAGTTTGAAAAACTGATTGAACGCGGCGTGCGGATTTTTAAATTTCTCGACCGCAGTTTCAATATCAACGCCGCGCACGCCGCCGCCGTCCTGCGCTTCTTTCTAGAAAACCGGCGTGACGGCATGATGCTCCACCTCGAATGGGAACCGGAACATCTGCCGCCGACACTCGAAAAGCTGATCGCGGAAGCGCCGCCGGGATTTCTCCAGCTTGAAGTCGGCGTACAGACGTTCAACCCCGAAGTTTCCAAACGGATTAACCGCCCGCTCGACGCGGAAAAAGTTGAAGCACATATCCGCACCCTCGCCGCCATGCCGTCGGTTCATTTGCACGCCGACCTGATCGCCGGATTGCCCGGCGAAACACTGGCAAGCATCGCGGCAGGTTTTGATCGGCTGCACGCCTGCGGGCCGGACGAGATCCAGCTTGGCATTCTGAAAAAACTACGCGGCGCGCCGATCGCCAAACACGATGTCGCATGGCAGATGGTTTATAATACGTCGCCGCCGTACGACGTACTGCAAACCGCCGCGCTGAGTTTTATCGAACTGCAACAGCTCCGCCGCTTTGCCCGCTTCTGGGACATCATCGTCAATAACGGACGGTTCCCGGAAACCTCCAAACTGATCTGGCAGAACCAGCCATCCGTTTTCGCTGCCTTCATGGAATGGAGCAACTGGATTTACGAACAGACGCACACCACCTTCGGATTCACACCAACGCGCCTCGCGCAACTGTTGGAAGAATTTCTAATCGGAACACGCGGACTCGGCGCAAAAACCATCCGCCACGCAATTGATAACGACCTCGCCGCCCGTTCCGCCGGAGCCAAAGGCATGGAACGGCAAACCAGAAAAAAGAATTAGCCACGAAAAACACAAAACTCGATACCCAATATTTCCGTGTTTTCTGTGTATTCTATGGTAAAAATCCGGCTTATGAAACCACCACGCATCATCGGAATAGTCGGCGCATCGGGATCGGGGAAGACCTCGATTGCGCGAGAACTGGCGGAGCTGGCCGGAAACGCCAGTCTGATGTCGCAGGATAACTATTACATCAGTCTGCCCGATGACGTGGATGCCAAGAACTGGAACTTTGATGACCCCGCCGTGGTTGATCTGGAGCACCTTGCCCGCGATCTGGAGGCTTTAAAGCGCGGCGAAACGGTCGAAGGCCCGCATTACATTCACGCCACACACAAGCGCACAAAAGAACCGATCATCCTGAACCCGGCTCCGCTGATCATCGTTGAGGGTTTGTTTCTGTTCACCAACCGGCATCTGCGCGACGTGTTCGATCAAAAAATATTCGTCGATCTGCCGTTGGCAACCTGCCTGGAGCGGCGTATTGCGCGCGACATCGTCGAACGAAGCCGTACCGAACAGGAAATCCGTCAGCGCTGGGCCGAACAAGTCGAGCCGATGTACCGGAAATATGTCGAACCGACCCGCGCCTTCGCCGACATCCTGCTCGTTCCCGCCGAGCGCGGCACACCGGAACGCAAGGAACAGATTGCAGACATTCTGGAGTGCGGACGCAAGCCGCAGGCGCGAGGCCGCTCAGCGTACTGAAAGCGGTGTCGCGTTTCACTTGCCGCCGCACTCCAAATCTCTTAATTTCTTTCCATGAAAGAAATCTCTTCGTACTGGCCACATGCGCCAATGCACCGATTGCTGGAGCGGGGAACGTACATGGTGACCGGCGGGATATATCTTAAACAACCGATTTTGAATGCTCCGGAAAAGCGGTCGCTTGTGCGCGATATGCTTTTCGAGCTGGCAAAGAAATATAACTGGCAACTCCAAGCGTGGGCGGTAATGAACAATCACTACCACGTCATTTCCAGCTCGCCGGACACTCCAGAGTCGTTAACAACACTCATCGCCCAGCTTCATGAATACAGCGCCAAAAAGCTGAACCGGATGGACGGCGCAACCGGACGCAAAGTCTGGCACAATTACTGGGATTCGCACATTACCCACCAAACGTCTTTCTTTAGCCGCCTGCGGTACATTCATCAGAATCCGGTTCATCATGGTGTCACGGAAGATGCGTCTTCCTATGAATGGTGTTCCCAGCGCTGGCTGGAACAAAACGCGCCACGATCATTTGTAAACACGCTCGCCCGCTTCAAGACCGACTCGATCAATGTGCAAGATGCATTCTGAAAAGCGGCCTCGCGCCTGCGGCTTGCGTCCGCACTCCAAAATTGCACAACGGAACGCTATCCTTCTGGAGTGCGGCGGCAAACAACGTGCGACGCCGCTTTGATTCAGAGCGGCCTCGCGCCTGCGGCTTGCGTCCGCACTCCAGAAGAGGCACAATTCCTTCATGAACACGTTCTGGCTTTGTTTTGTTCCGCTGTTTGTCGCGGTGGATGCTGTCGGTGTCCTGCCGATGTTTCTGTCGCTGACGGACGGCCTTGATTCCAAACGGCTGCGCACAGTGATCATTCAATCCGTTCTGACAGCCGCCACGGTCGCGGTTGTTTTCGTTCTCGCCGGGCCGATGCTGCTGCGTTTTATGGGAATCACGGTTCCGGATTTCATGCTGGCGGGCGGACTGCTCCTGCTGGCGATTTCACTGAGCACATTGCTTGGCGAAAAAAAAGTTCAAGAAGTCGATGTAGCCAGTCTTGGCGCTGTGCCGATCGGCATTCCGCTGATTACCGGCCCGGCGGTGCTAACCACCTGTATTCTGCTGGCGAACACACACGGGAAAACCATCACGTCGGTGGCGGTCATTCTGAACATCGTGATTGCCGGGCTGGTATTCGGATTTGCCGGGCCGATCACGAATCGTCTGGGTCGTACCGGTTCAAAGGCCGTTTCGAAGGTAGCCAGCATGCTGCTGGCGGCTATCGCGGTAATGCTGATGCGTAAAGGTATTTTTGCAATGATCGCCGCCGCGCACTAAACCGTCAGCGGCGTTTACGGTGCGACGGAACGGAAAGAGTTCCGTTGAAGAATTCGATGATGTGCCCTTTTTCAATCAGCCAGCGAAGCGGATTAAGAATTTCTTTGACCGCATCGGAATTCTTTTCAACACCGGGCCGCAGGCCTTCCACAAGTTGATCGCGGGTCGAACCGGGATGCTCCGCCAGATATTCAAGAACGACGCGGATATGCGCCGCCGTTTTTTCGGGCTGAACCGGATCGGGTTTCACGGATGTGATGAAGTTGATATTTTTGCCGGCCTTGAACGTCTCTAAGTGCAGATGGCGGAAGGCTGCGCGCAGAGCAAACGAAACGGACAGCGGGAAGCGGCTTTCGCGTTCCCACGCCTCGCGTACCATGCGGATCAGGTTGTAGTCTTTGATTTTGCGGGCCAGAGAGGAAGGAAGCACGGCGCGGCTCACTTCTTCAACCTCGGCTTCAGCGATCTGTGTACGGACATATTCTTCGGCCTGCACCAGCATAAAATCTTTCACTTCGTCTTCAGGAGCATCCTTGAGCCGGTAAACGGTTTTTTTGGAGGATTCCAGTTTCCACTTGGCGATCAGCTCTTCGTCGCGGACGGTTTGGACTTTTTCCTTAAAGCGGTCAAACGGCATGCCGGAAAAGCGGGCGTTATAAACTTCCTGAAGACGTGCGGCATAGCTGTGGTGATTGGGCGGGCCGATCAGCACGTCGCCGATTTTCCCAATCATCGGAAACACGCCGGTCGGCGGTTCAACTTCAATATCCTCTTTGGTAAAGAAATCTTCCAGATGGTCGTCGAGAAGCTGGTGAACCAGTGCGTCGCGGCTGGTGGCAACCATCTTGGAGCGCTTGCCCTGGTAGAGCTTAAACTCCTTCGCGCCGGGCTGAATTTCGATTTTGACCAAATGGCCTTTCGGGTCGGCCAGAAACAGATTGGCCAGATCCATCAGCGGATAAGCGCGCTTGCTATGATGAATCTGACGCACCATCGAAGCCAGCCATTGCTGTTCAGGCAGAAACTTGATTTCGACCGGCAGTTCAATCCGTTCCGGACGCGGCGTAAATTCACGGCGCGGCTCTTGCGCAACACGCTCTCCTTGCGGAGCACGCGGCGGCGGACGACCTGCACCGCCGAACGCATTCGGACGGTCGCCGGAAGAACGTTCGCGCGGCGGACGCGCTGGCCGGGCCGGGCCGTCCCGACGGTCACTGCGTTCGCGGCGCGGGCCGTCGTGGCGGTCGCGCGACGACGGACGTCGCTCGGGGCGGTCGTCGGATGCGTAGTGATTAGCGGCGGGCGCTTTCTTGGCCCACTGCGGGACAAAATTAAGATCGAGGAGAATGTCCTCATCGGGCCGGGACACATTCTGCGGGATATCTGTTTCTTCGGACATGGGGTAAAACCTTTTGATTTGAGCGGGCATTAGTATACGCTTTCCGATGTTTGGAAAAGGAAAAACAGGGGTTAACCACGGATGAACACAGATCGACACGGATTGTTTTCAGAGAAAGAAACTCAGGAAATCATCGGTTGTGCCATGGAAGTCCTTAATGAATTAGGCCATGGATTCATTGAAAAACCCTATGAAAACGCCTTAGTGGTTGAGTTTGTGCGTCGCCGGATTCCATGTCGTCAGCAAAGCCGCTATGATATTCTCTACAAAGGTGTCAATGTCGGAACATATGTCCCGGATCTGATCGCCTTTGAAACGGTCGTCATCGATGCAAAAGTGATCGACCGAATCACCGACAATGAAATCGGCCAAATGCTGAATTACCTGAAACTAACCGGCTTGAGAGTCGGACTGATCATTAATTTCAAAAGAGCTAAACTGGAATGGAAGCGAGTCGTTCTCTAACTTTGTATATCTGTGTGAATCCGCGTCCATCCGTGGTTACTATTGATTATGAAAAACACCGCCGTACCGCATAAGGAACTCGAAAAGTACTCCTCCGCCGTCACCCTGTCGGATATGGAGATTTTTGTTTTCCCTGAACTGCTCTACGCCCTGCTGCTCGCCAATATCATGAGTCCGCGCATCTGGAAATGGCGCGACGATCCGTGGTTCGCCAAAATCGACCAGATGAATCCGCGCAAAAAAATCGACCGGCTCAAGCAGTACATCATTGATCATTACGAGTTCAACCTCGACCTCGACACATGGGGACTGACCGACCAGCAGACCGAGATGAACCGCTTCGCTCCGTTCATGGACACCAAAACCATCAGTGCCAGCAATGCGCTTTTTGGCTACGAAGGCGACAAACACTATTTCGACCTCGATATCCGCCGCCACTTTGGCCTCGAAAAATACACCTCCGAGGTTATTCCGTACTGGAAAACGGAAACGGTCGAGGCGATGGATGCGTTCCGCCGCCGCGAAGGTTACCGCACCGGCGCGGGCGAATGCGTCTCGCTTTCCACGCTTTACGCCGCCGCGCTGTTCATCGTCTGCGGCATTCCGCTCGAAGATATTTTTCTGATGGCGACGCCGCTCCACTCGCAGAACTTTGTGGCGGTCGGCGACGGAGTCCTCACCAACAACCGACGCATCGTCACCAAAAATATGTGGTTCAACGGTACCGAGCTGACCGATAAGGCGCAACGCGCCCTGCGCCACGAACAGATCACCATGGTATTCAACAATACCGGCTACGTGCACTGCGTCTATCCGGAAGCCACCATGGAACCCGCGCACTACGAACGGTTCAAAAAGCAGATCGGCGAATACCTTTCCACCGAAATCACCTTTGAAATCCTCGCCAACTTTCTGCGGCAGAATTCAAAGTTCCAGAAATGTTTCCAGATCTGTCACGAGTTTCACGGAAAGAAGCGGTGGATATCCGCCGAACGCGCCTATGCCTACGAACACAGCGCGCCGTTTAAAGTCGGCGATAAAACCCGTGCCCAGCTGCTCGAAGAAATCGACAGCGATGAATTCTACTGCGAGCCGATTCCCGGACGCATCTGCCTGCCGAAGCTGGAAGAATTTTTCAAAAACAATCCGATCCAGCACTACGATGCCGACAGCATGGCGGAACTCGGCAAGAAACTCGAATGCAGCAGTTCCGGTAAAAACGAGATGCTGGCCGAGCTGGCCAAGTTCGTCCACCTCGAACCGGAATTCCCGGCCATTGAAAGCAAAGTGTCCAATCCTTGGAGTAAATTAGAGATCGTTCCCGGCATGGCGCGCGAAGAAATCATCGCCTATGTCGAATCCATGCGGACGGAAAACCGCTCCGCCGATCTCGCCTTCTACGCCCTGCGCGATCTCAGCCGTACCGACTGGACGCCATTTCTCAAAGCCGCGCTGGAACGCAATCCGGTCTGTATCGAAGCGACAAAATCACTGAGTGATGAAGACCTTATTCGAACACTGGAAGCCATGAGTTCAGAATCGATTTACGACGGCGCGCGCCTCGCCCAGCCGGACGAAATCTGGAATTACAAAACCGGCGACGGCGTTGAAAAAGCCATTCTGCTCGCCACTATTTTTAAACGACGGTATCCGGCGGAAGAAATCGATCTGGCTGTTTTCCCGGACCGGGCTGAAATACGGGTTAACCGCCAAACAATCGCTTTCGAGTCATCGAAGGGACTGACATTTAAAACTGCGGCAGGAAAATAATGGAACTGAAAACCAATAAACCGCACTGGCAGCCGCTCGAAGTAATCACACTCGCCGGAGTTTCCGGCGGCGGAACTCTTTCCATACTGGACGGTGCCGGTGTTGAATACGTCCGGATCCCGGCGATGCCGGAAGTCCGGTTCACCGTCGGCGGTGCGCTGGGAACACATACGGTTCTTCATCTCGATAACGACAACCGCTTTCTGGAAAGTCTGTCTTTCCGCGTCGATACCGCCACACGGATTGCGGATGGCTCCGGAAAATATGCCAGGTTGCTACAACTCCTCTATCTCACCATGGTCAACAGCCTAGCCGAACGTCGTCTGGTGGACGGCAAGGTGTATCACTATTTTGTCTGCTGGCTGCGGGACCACACTCACACGATGAAGGGCATGAAGTATTTCGACGGCGATCTGAAAACCGGACTTGAGTTGTACGCCGACACACAACGCGCCGACGGAATGGTGTACGACCGGATTGCCAGCAAGCCCGACGTACAAGGCTGGCGGGATCACTCGTTTAAACCCGGCGACTTCGTCCGGACGGTTAACCCCGGTACAAGTCAGTCGGCGACACTTCAGCGGATTCCGGTTGAGAACGACGTTGAGTATCTGTTTATCGAATGTCTCTACTTCACATGGAAAGCCACCGGTGACACTGGCTGGATGGCGCGCTATTTGGACAACGCGATTCGAGCCGTGAAATACGCAACGACCGATCCCTACCGCTGGAGCAAACGATTTCAGCTCCTGAAGCGCGGCTACACGATCGATACTTGGGATTTCATGCACGATGACGATGTGAGTCTCACGACAGGCGATAACGTCGTCGATATCGACAAAACAACTTTCGGCGTTATGCACGGTGACAATACCGGTATGGCAGCGTCCTGCCGCTATCTGGCTGAAATGCTGGAGTCCGCCGGACGAAGCGGTGAAGCGCCCGCTTACCGGAAATTGTCTGACGAGTTAACGGCGCGCCTGAACGATCTGGCGTGGAGCGGAACCCATTACCGCCACCACGTCAGCGAAGACCCTTCGTTTGCACGCGACTTGGGCGGCACGGATGAAGCGGCGCAGGTTTCGCTCTCTAACGCTTATGCGCTGAACCGTGGAATCGGCACCGATAAATGTCAGACCCTTCTTCAGACCTATCAGCGCATCCGGGAAGAAATGCCAGCGAACAGCCCCGGCGAGTTCTATTTGATCTATCCGCCGTTCGAGCATGGATTCGATAAACAGGATGTAAAATGGCAGTACATGAACGGCGGCGTTTCGACCATCGTGGCCGGAGAACTGGCGCGCGGCGCTTTTGAAAACGGGCAGGAAAAATACGGTACGGATATTCTGGATCGTCTGCTCGGACTGGCCGAACGTCACGGCGGACACCTGCATGTCTGTTTCAATGGAAACCCGCAAACCGAACCGCCCTGCCCGCGTACATTTTCTCCGGCAGATTTGAGTTCCGCGAGTCAGGTCACGGCGGCGTGGCGTCCGGAAGGCGGTTGGGGAGACTCCGGCAACGATCTGTCACGGATGCCGATCGGAAAGCAGGAATTCTGCGGAGTTCCATTCACACTCGACGCCAGCAAACAAGGTCTGGGTCTCGCGGCGAAGAAGCCGGGTTTTTCAAAAGAGGTGCGTCTGCCGGTCGGCAAACGTCACGCTTCGCTCTACCTTCTTCACACGATCGATTCAAAGGGTTCATTTACCGGAGAAATGGTCGTCCGCTATGCCGACGGAGAAACGGTCTGCAAAGTCATTCAGGCGGGCGAACAGCTGGAAGATTGGTTCATGCCGGGTTCCAAAGAAATCCGCGGACGGGAAGTTCATGAAAAGAAACTGCCGAAAGGCTGGCCGCCCTATCAGCTCGCATGGCGCGGCGCGAACGATTCGTTTGAAAACGTAGGCCTTTTCGTCTGGGGCTGGGATAACCCGCGACCGGAAACTGAAATCAGCGAAATTGTTTTTCGCACCGCCAGCACCGGCGGAGCCTGGTTTATTCCGGCCATGACCTGGTGCGATCAGCCCGTCTGGTTCCGGCAGAGTGAACTGTCTTTCGGAATCCCGGACTGCTGGGGCGCCGGTGCCGTGGTCTATGCACTGATCGAAGGATTGGCCGGTGTGGTGGATAACGGACTGGCGTTCAGCCGGACGACCGTCACGCCGCGCTGGGAAATCAGCGGCGAGACGTGCGCCGACGTCACCGTTCACTATCCGGCCTCCGGCGGCTACGCGGCCTATCGGTGGAAAAAAACAGATTCAGGACAGCGGATAACACTGACAAGTTGCGCCGACGAAATAATGCTCCGCCTGCTTCTTCTGGATAATCAAACCGTGAAGGAAATAACCGTAAACGGCACACCGGTGAAAGCAACTATCGAAACCGTCGGCGAAAGACGCTACGCCGTGGTTCCCTGCCTCGGCCACGGCGTGTTTGATGTGATATTGGCCTGTCTGTAGGCCGGGTGCCCCACCCGGCGCAAACGCCCGCTGAGGGCAGCGGGCCTACAGTTCAAATGAAGGCCGCCCGCAAAACTTCGGGGCGGCGGGATTCATTCGGTCTATATTTTCAAAGCCGCCTTGAGCCGCTGGCGCAGCTCGTTCTGAACCGGCTGAGTCTGATGAAATATCTGGTCGGCTTTATGGAATTCAAGCAGGCCAACATTGCGGATGTCCGGCCTGAGATAAATGTCCGGCGGATTAGACTTCAGCCGGTCGCGGATCATGGAAGCTTCCATGATTTCGAATCCGCCGATGACGGTATCGAAAAAAGACGGACGGTGTGTTTCATCCGCGTGGCGGACTCCGCCGACATCCACCGCAATCACCAGATCACACTCATCCTGAAGCAGATCGTACGGCAAAGGATTCACGACGCCGCCATCGAGCAGCAGGTTTCCGTCGCGCTCGACCGGCGTGAAAACTCCCGGAATGGCGATGCTGGCGCGCACGGCGGAAAGCAGGTCGCCGGATTTAAAAACAACTTCCGATGCGTCGCCGTAGTCCGCCGCCGTGACATAAAGCGGAATTTTCAATTCTTCAAATGTCGTGCATTTCACATAGTCGGAAAGGAACTTGATGATTTTTTCGCCTTTAAAAAGTCCGCTTCGGTCGAATGAAGGATCGAGCATAGAGGCCCAGCGGCGCAGGTCGCGGCGATCAAGAATGCCGTGCCGTTTTTCCGGTCGCGGCGTCTGCCAATGATAAACCAGATCGCGCATTTCTCTTCCGGCAAGTCCGGAGGCGTAGAGCGCGCCCATCACCGCGCCGATGCTGGTTCCGGCAATCCGGTATGGACGGATGCCGAGTTCGTCGAGCGTTTCAAGCACCTGAATATGCGCCAGACCGCGCGCGCCGCCGCCGCCCAGTGCCAGTCCGATCTTCTGAATCTTCGGCGTTCTGCGCAGCCATTTCATAATTTATTTCCGTTTCTATACGATGTACGTCGAAGCGGCGGTGTCGCCGCCGCGTCCGGTCCAGTTGGTGTGGAAAAACTTTCCGCGCGGCTGGTCGAGACGTTCATAGGTGTGTGCGCCGAAATAGTCGCGCTGGGCCTGAAGCAGATTGGCCGGAAGGCGCGCGGCGCGGTAACCATCATAATACGCCAGCGCAGCGCCAATCGCCGGCATCGGAATGCCGAGTTCGACCGATTTACAAACCGCCCGGCGCCAGCCCGCCTGCGCTTTTTCAACTGCGTCCTTAAAGAACGGATCGAGCAACAGGTTGACCAGTTCGGGATTGGTGTCGAACGCCTCTTTGATTTTTCCGAGAAACACCGAGCGGATGATACAGCCGCCGCGCCACATCAGCGCGATGCCGCCGTTGTTGAGTTTCCAACCGTATTCCGCCGCAGCGGCACGCATCAGCTGATAGCCCTGAGCGTAGGAAACAATTTTGGCGGCATAGAGCGCCTGCCGGAGGTCTTCGATCAACATCGATCGGTCGCCGGTAAATTTTGCGGACGGACCTTTCAAAACGTTGGCGGCGGCCACGCGTTCGTCTTTGATCGCGGAAAGACAGCGGGCGAAGACCGCTTCGCCGATCAGCGTCAGCGGCTGACCGAGGTCGAGCGCGGAAACCGCCGTCCATTTGCCGGTACCCTTCTGTCCGGCGGCGTCTAGAATCTGATCAATCACCGCTTCGCCGGATTCAGTTCTGTAGCCGAAAATGTCGCGGGTAATTTCGATCAGATAGGAATCGAGTTCGCCCTTATTCCATTCACTGAACACCGCGCACAATTCTTCGTTCGAAAGCCCGAGACCTTCCTTCATCAGCTGGTAGGTTTCGCAAATCATCTGCATATCGCCGTACTCAATGCCGTTATGAACCATCTTCACAAAATGGCCCGCGCCGTTTTCGCCGACCCATTCGCAACAGGGTTCGCCGGTTTCCGTCTGTGCGCAGATTTTCTGAAAGATCGGTTTGATCGCTGGCCACGCGGCGGGCGAGCCGCCGGGCATAATCGACGGGCCGAGCAATGCGCCCTCTTCGCCGCCGGAAACACCGGCACCGACATAAAGCAGACCTTTGCCTTCAACATATTTTGTGCGACGAATGGTGTCGGGAAAGTGCGAGTTGCCGCCGTCAATGATGATGTCGCCCGGCTCAAGATGCGGAATCACCTGCTCAATCAACTCATCCACTGCTTTACCGGCCTTCACCAGCATCATCACCTTGCGCGGCCGCTCAAGGCTGGCGCAAAATTCTTTGACGCTGTGACAGCCGACAAACCTTTTGCCCGCGCCGCGCCCGGCAATGAAAGCATCCACTTTATCCACTGTCCGGTTAAACACCGCGACCTTAAATCCTTTGCTCTCCATATTGAGCACCAGATTTTCGCCCATCACCGCCAGACCGATTAATCCAATATCTGCTTTCACCGTTTTCTCCTCTATCTACGTTTTCGGATCGGGATAACGATATTCTTTGCCTTGGTAGTTTGTAAGGACAATCTCGTTTCCTTCGCGGCGGAACTGCGAATTGGGCAGGAGCGAAATTTTTCCGCCGCCGCCGGGCGCGTCGATGGCAAAGGTCGGCATCGCCAATCCGGAGATGCGGCCTTGGAGTTCGCGGATGATTTGCAACCCCTGCTCGACCGGTGTGCGGAAGCTGGACGAGCCGAGCACCGGATCGCATTGGAAAAGGTAATACGGCTTCACGCGCCGTTCGAGCAGTCCGTAGAAAAGTTCCGCCAGCGTGTCAGTGTCGTCGTTGATTCCTTTGAGCAAAACGGTCTGGCTGACCATCGGCACGCCCGCTTTGGCCAGCGTGTCGCAGGCGCGGGTCATTTCGGCTGTCAGTTCCGCCGGATGAATAAAGTGAAGCTGAAGCCAGACGCGATGTTTGGCGAGGATGGCGGCCAGTTCCGGTGTGATGCGCGACGGCAGTACGGCGGGAACTTTGGAGCCGATCCGGATGGTGCGGATGTGTTTAATTTTCCGAACCTTGGAAAGCAGGTCGTCGAGATCGGCGTCGGAAAGCATCAGCGGGTCGCCGCCGGAAACGAGAACATCGCGGATTTCTGTATGTTGTTCCAGATATTGGAAGCAGGCTAGGCTTGCAACCTGATTTTTTTTCAACCCTCTGCCCTCTGCCCCATGCTCCTTGCTCTTCCCTACGAGACGGCTGCGGGTGCAGTAGCGGCAGTAAACGGCGCAATCGAGCGTGGCGAACAGCAGAACTTTGTCGGGATAGGTGTGAACGAGTCCGGGCACCGGACTGTGCGACTCTTCGCCGAGAGGGTCGGCCAGCTCGCCGGGCATTGGCGTACAGTCGTCCCGCCTTTCGACGGTGCGACGGAGCGGATGATCCAGCCCGAGCGAATCGAGCAGGTTCCGGTAAT
Source organism: Kiritimatiellaceae bacterium (assembly GCA_013141415.1). Lineage (NCBI taxonomy): Bacteria > Pseudomonadati > Kiritimatiellota > Kiritimatiellia > Kiritimatiellales > Kiritimatiellaceae > Kiritimatiellaceae bacterium. The sequence continues at coordinate 36,251 of JABFQY010000007.1, read as the reverse complement.
ACGGCGTGATCTTACAGTTTTGGAGGCAGTCCGACATATTGGGCACGATAATTCATTTGCAGGTCTGCTTCTATTCAAATTATGCTTTGCATGATTTCTTACTGAATGGAGACCGTCAATGAAGTGCCCGCGTAAAACCAAAGTAACCGCCGATATGATCGAAGAGCGCACCCTGTTCCATCTGCGCTACAGCCGCGGCAAAGACATGCGTAGCGCGACGGACTTCGACAAGTTCTGGAGCTTCGCCCATGTGGTACGCGACCTGGCGGTCGACGGCTTTACCACGACCCAGCGCGCTTATCTCGATAAGGACGTGAAGCGACTCTATTACCTTTCGATGGAATTTCTGATCGGCAAGTTGCTGGAACAAAATGTTCTGGCGTTCGGAATGATGGACGCCGCCCGTGATGCGCTGAAGCGGCTGGATATTGATTTGCAGAAAGTGATCGATCTGGACGTGGAAGCCGGACTCGGCAACGGCGGCCTCGGACGGCTGGCCGCCTGCTTCCTCGATTCGATGGCGTCGCTGGAACTGCCCGCCTACGGCTACGGCCTGCGCTACGAGCACGGAATTTTCCGGCAGGAGTTCGAGGACGGCTGGCAGAAGGAACGTCCGGACAACTGGCTGGAACTCGGTTATCCATGGGAAATGATCCGCCCGGAATATACCGTGCCGATCTTCGTCTATGGCCGCATCGAAAATATTTCCAGCACGCACCGCGGACGTCATCCGGTCTGGACCGACTGGCAGATGTTCAAGGCGGTGCCGTACGACATTCCGGTGATCGGCTACGACAACAACACGGTGAATATGTTCCGCCTCTGGAGCGCGCGCGCCGACGAAGGGTTCCGACTCGATGTCTTCAATCAGGGCGACTACATCCGCGCTGTCGAAGAAAAAAACTGGGCCGAGAACGTCACGAAGGTGCTCTATCCGTCCGACAGCACCCATGCCGGAAAGGAACTGCGGCTGATTCAGGAATATTTCCTTTGCAGCTGCTCGATCCGCGACATCATCCGCCGCTACCAGAAAAACCACAACAACTTCAACTCGTTCGCGCAGAAAACCGCGATTCAGATGAACGATACTCATCCGGCGCTGGCCGTCGTTGAACTGATGCGCATCCTTTGCGACGAAAACCACCTGCCGTGGGAAAAGGCGTGGGAAATCACCGTCAAAACCTGCGCCTACACCAATCACACACTTTTGCCGGAAGCACTGGAAAAATGGCCGGTTGAATTACTGGAGCGCGTCCTGCCGCGCCATCTGCAAATCATTTACGAAATCAACCACCGCTTCCTCCAGCGTGTCGAAATGGATCATCCCGGCGAAACCGAAATAATCCAGAACGTCTCGCTGATCGAAGAAAACGGCACGCGGCAGGTTCGTATGGCCAATCTGGCTGTTGTCGGCAGTCATAAAGTCAACGGCGTTGCCGGACTGCATTCGTTGTTGTTGCGCGAACGAGTCATGCCGGAATTCAACGCAATCTATCCAAATAAATTCATCAACATCACCAACGGCATCACCCACCGCCGCTGGCTGCTGAAGTGTAATCCGGAACTTTCAGCACTCATCACCGAAAAAATCGGCGACAGCTGGATAAAAAATCTGGAAGACCTCAAGAAGCTTGAGCCGTTTGCGACGGATAAGGTTTTCCAGAAGGAATTCATGGCGATCAAACGGCGCAACAAGGTGGCGCTGGCCCAGCACATCGAGGAAACGCTGCATGTGCCGATTCATCCGGAATCGCTTTTCGACGTACAGGTCAAACGTCTGCACATGTACAAACGGCAAATGCTCAGTGCCATGCACCTGATCGCGCTTTACCAGCGCATCAAGGCCAATCCGAAGATCGACATGGCCCCGCGCACGTTCATCTTCGCCGCCAAAGCCGCGCCCGCCTACCACATGGCCAAGCGCGTCATCAAACTCATCAACTCCATCGGTGCCGTCGTCAACCACGACTCGGTCGTCGCGGGCCGATTGAAATGCGTGTTCCTGCCCGACTACAACGTCTCGCTGGCCGAAAAGATCATTCCGGCCGCTGACCTGTCCGAGCAGATTTCGACAGCCGGTAAAGAAGCCTCCGGCACCGGCAATATGAAACTGGCACTCAACGGCGCGCTCACCGTCGGCACCTGGGACGGCGCCAATATCGAGATTGCCCAGCACGTCGGCGAAGAAAATATCTTCATCTTCGGCCACCGCGAAGAGGAACTCGAAAAGCTTTCCCGCGAAGGATACAACCCGTGGAATTTCTACGACAGCGACCCGGAACTCCAGAAAGTCCTCGAAGCCATCCGCGTCAATGCCTTTGACCCGACCCAGCCGGATCTCTACATGGACATCTTCAACGAGTTCACCCGCCACGGCGACCCCTTCTTCTATATGGCTGATTTCCGGCCTTATATCGAAGTTCAGCAGAAGATTGATGCCCTGTTCCGCCAGCCCGCCGCGTGGGCCGAAAAAGCCATTCTCAACGTCGCCCGCATGGGCTGGTTCTCCAGCGACCGGACGATTCGTGAGTACGCCGAGAAAATCTGGAATATCGAACCGGTCTGTATTCCGCGGGCGGGAACGATCGAAGACTAAATACCGACTTCAAACCGGCATTTAGTCCGCTTGAACAGCCTTCGCCAAGGGCGGTTTTTGCTTCCCGTCAGACAAATATCCGGTTTCGTTCAAGGTCATTTCCGGCCCTTCCTGCATCCGTTTCACCCTTTGAACACAGGGCCGCACCGGAATCCAGCCTCCGGAACCGGATTCCCTGATCCGGAAAAAGCGGTTTTTTGCCCTTTACAGCTTTTTCGGCCTGCGTAGAGTCCGCCGCTCTTTTTCAAACGTGCCGTCTCGGGGGAGATTTAAAGCACAGGGGGAGAAAGCATGAAACGGAAGATTTTACTTTTTGCCGTTCTGTTCAGCGTCGCCGCAGGGCGTGCGCAGGCCGACGGCTTCTTAAACAGCTACGATCGCCAGATTGTCGCTGCCTGCATGGTATTGGAGGCTGGCGGCGAGGGACAGGACGGCATGCAGGCTGTTTTGAACGTCATGCTGAACCGCGCTAAAGGCGATTTCAGCCGACTGGTGCCGATCACCGTCAAGCACGGCGCCTTTTCCTGTATGGCCAGCGTCTGGAAAACCAATACACCTGACTACAGCCCGCTTCTCAGCCGCGCCCAGAGCCAGCCCGGACCTTTCATTGATGCCATGAACCTGATTGCCCTCATGGAACAAGGACAGCTCAGGGACAACACCTATGGCGCCACGCATTATCACGCCGACTACGTCAGTCCGTACTGGGCTGGCGATATGCAATACCTCACCACGATCGGCCATCACTGCTTCTACGTCGAACGCGGACGTCAGGTTGCTTCGATCTGATAAAAATCTGTTTCCGAATAAACGGCAAACGGTGATTGATTAAGCGCGGGCCATTCCGTAAATTTTCCCGTCTTTTTTGTCTATTTGAAAGGGCCGGTTTATGGCAAATGGCGTTCTCGCGATCACGGTTGGTGCAATTCTGGTTAATAACTTCGTTCTCTCCAAAATTCTCGGGATCTGTCCGTTCCTCGGAGTTTCCAAAAAGCTCGAAACGGCCCTCGGCATGTCCGGCGCGGTAATCTTCGTTATGGCGCTGGCCTCCATGGTTACTTCCGCCATTTATAAATACATCCTTTCACAGACCTTCATGATCGCCGGAAAAGCCATCAACCTGACGTTCCTGAAAATTCTGGTCTTCATCGTCGTGATTGCCGCGCTGGTTCAGCTGGTGGAAATCATCCTTCAGAAGTTCAGCCCGCCGCTCTATCAGGCGCTCGGCATTTTCCTGCCGCTGATCACCACCAACTGCGCGGTACTCGGCGCGGCCGAACTGAATGTAAAAGCCGGGCGCGGCGTCATTGAATCCACCATCTTCGGCACCTGCTCAGCCATCGGCTTTGCGCTAGCGCTGGTTCTTTTCTCCAGCCTGCGCGAACGGCTCGACCTGGCCAAAGTGCCGGCCCCGTTTCAGGGAACAGCTATCGCGCTGGTCACCGCCGGCATTCTGGCGATGGTCTTCATGGGATTTTCCGGACTTGTCTAACCAACGATTGATAACGCTATGACAATGATTATCACCGCTGTACTTTTTGCCACCGGCCTCGGCGCACTCCTCGCGCTGGTCATCGGCGCGACCGCCAAAGCGTTTGCCGTTGAAACGGATTCGCGCATTGAAACCGTCACCGAAATGCTGCCCGGCGTCAACTGCGGCGGCTGCGGCTATGCCGGTTGCGCCGACTTCGCCAAAGCCATCGTCGAAGGCCGCACGATTCCTTCGCAGTGTCCTGTCAGTAACGCTGAAAATATTCAACGAATCGCCGATTATCTCGGCATCACCGCCGGAGAAAAAGAAAAGGTCTTCGCGGTTGTCCGTTGCGGCGGAAGTTGTGCCGTCACCGTCCGCTCGCCATACAACGGCATCGGCGACTGCCGCTCCGCCGCACTCGTCGCAGGCGGCGCCAAAGGCTGCGACTTCGGCTGTATCGGCTTTGCCAGTTGTGCCCGCGCCTGTCCGTTCGATGCCATCGAAATGCGCGACGGTCTCGCCGTGGTTCATCCCGAACTGTGCGTCGGCTGCGGAAAATGTGTCGATACCTGCCCGAAGAATCTAATCGTCCTCGCGCCCGCCGCCGTCGATGTGCACGTCTATTGCAGTTCGCCGGAAAAAGGTCCGATCAAACTGAAAGTCTGCAAAGCCGCCTGCATCGCCTGCCGCAAGTGCGTTAAAGCCGCCGACAGTGAAAACCAGATGACCGTCAACGGATTTTTGGTCGCCACCAATTACGGAAATCCGCCCCTGCCCGATTTGGTTGAAAAAGCCAAATGCCCGACCACGGCACTGCGTCTGGCCACGAAACACGCCGCTGGTGCGTATGAAGGAGTTTTGAAATGAGCGACAACCCGCGTAAATTCAAAGGCGGTGTCCACCCGGAAGACAGCAAAGCGCTCTCGGCTTCCAAGCCGGTGCAGACCGCGCCACTGCTCGGAAAATACACCGTCATCGTCCACCAGAACATCGGCGCGCCGCCGGAAATTGTCGTTAAGAAAGGCGACCTCGTAAAAAAAGGCCAGCTGCTCGCCAAAGCCTCCGGCTTTGTTTCTGTACCGCTTCACGCGCCGACCAGCGGAACCGTTACCGCGATTGAAAAGAGCCCCGGCCCGGCCTGCGTCAGCGTTCCATCCATCGAAATCACCGCCGACGGCAAGGACGAATGGGGTTCACCCTTCGAACCGATTGCCGACTGGCGGAACACCGATCCGGCGGTTTTGAAACAGCGCGTGGTTGACGCCGGTATCGTCGGCATGGGCGGCGCGGGGTTCCCGTCGCACGTCAAACTTTCGCCGACTAAACCGGTCGATACACTGATTCTCAACGGCGCGGAATGTGAACCTTACCTCACGGCCGACCACCGCCTGATGCTCGAACAAACCGAAGACGTTCTGCTCGGCGCGGCGATTCTCGCCCGTATCCTCGGCCTCAAAACCGCCGTCATCGGCGTGGAGGCGAACAAGCCCGACGCGATTTCGAAGCTCAACGCGTTTGCCAGTAAATACAGCGTCACCGTGCAGAAACTGCGCGTCAACTATCCGCAAGGCGCTGAAAAACAACTCATTTATGCACTCACCGGCCGCGAGGTTCCAATCGGCGGACTGCCGATGGATGTCGGTTGCGTCGTGCAAAACGTCGCCTCCGCCGTCGCCGTGGTTGAAGCGGTTGTCAAAGGCATTCCTTCAATCGAACGGATCACCACCGTCACCGGCGAACCGCTCGTCAATCCCGGTAACTGGCGCTTCCGCATCGGCACGCCGATTTCGAAAGCGCTTGAACTGGCGGGCGGCGTAAAATACCAGCCAGCCAAACTGCTGCTCGGCGGACCGATGATGGGCTTCGCACAGAATTCGCTCGATGTCACCGTCATGAAAAATACGTCGGGCATTCTGCTCATTCCGGTCGAGCAGGTTTCGCAGTACACCTCCGAGCCGTGCATCCGCTGCGGACGCTGCGTCGAAGCCTGCCCGATGGATATTCTGCCCGCCACCATCAGCCAGGCGGTTGAAAACGAACGCTTTGACTGGGCGGAACAGCTCAACGTCGCGGCCTGCATCGAATGCGGTTCATGCAGCTATGTCTGCCCGTCGCACCGTCCGCTCAACCAGCACTTCAAACGGGCGAAGGCCGAAATTCTGGCAGCCCGCCGTAAACAACAGAAAAAATAGAGCCACCTTATGTCAGAAACAGAAACCACCGTTGTTCAAATGCCTGATGCCACAAAACTGGTGATCAGCAATTCGCCGCACATTCGCGGCGGCGAAACAATTTCTAAAATCATGGTGCAGGTATTCATCGCCCTGATGCCTGCCGCCCTCGCCGCCGTCTGGTTTTTCGGACTGGCCGCTCTGGAAGTCATGGTACTCTGCACCGTCGGCTGCATGGCCGTTGAAGTGCTGTGGAACAAAGCGGCTGGACGTTCTTCCGATAGCTGGAAAGACGGCAGCGCGGCCCTCACCGGTCTGCTGCTGGCGATGAATCTTTCGGCAGGCGCGCCGTGGTGGATTTGCATTCTCGGCTCGCTACTGGCCATCGGCCTCGGCAAACAACTTTTCGGCGGACTCGGTTACAACCCCTTCAATCCGGCGCTCGTCGCCCGCGTCGCTCTGCTCATCGGCTTCCCGCAACTGATGACTACATGGGTCAAACCGGCACCCGGCCAATGGCTGGCCTACGACGCACTGACCGGCGCAACGCCATTGGCGGCGACCGGCAAAGAGCTGGCCTCCATTCAGGATCTGTTCATCGGCAACGTCGGCGGATGTCTCGGCGAAACCTCGGCGCTCGCTCTGCTCATCGGCGGCGCGTTCCTGCTGGTTCGCCGGCTGATCAAATGGCATGTGCCCGCTTCGTTCATCGGAACCGTCGCTCTGATCACCGGTCTCGCCCATCACTTTAATCCCGAACTGACTCCGCCTGCGCTCTATCACGTTCTTGCAGGCGGACTGATGATCGGCGCGTTTTTCATGGCGACCGACATGGTCACCTCACCGATGACGGCCAACGGCGCGCTGATCTTCGGCTGCGGCTGCGGCATCATCACCAGCGTCATCCGCATCTGGGGCGGCTATCCGGAAGGCGTCAGCTTCTCCATCCTCTTTATGAACGCACTCACTCCGCTCATCGACCGCTACACCATCGGCAAACCGTTCGGCTACATCCGCATCAAAAAGGAGGCCGCGCAATGAGCAGCGAGAACGTCAAACTTACTCCGCTCGTGCTGAGCACCGGACTGATTTCCTGCGTCGCCACGGCGCTGATGGCGTGGGTCTTTGTCGTCACCGAAGCGCCGATTGCCGCCGCCCAGCAGAAGAAAAGTACCGCCGCGCTGAGTCAGGTTCTTCCTGCTTTTAACAACCAGCCGACTCAGGAAGCCGTCACGCTCGGCGGCGTCACCTTCTACGCCGCCCGCAAAGACGGACAGATCACCGGCTTTGCCGGTGAAACCGTCTCGACCAAGGGGTATGCCGGTGAAGTCTGCGTACTGGCTGGACTCAAACCGGACGGGACGATCACCACCGTGCTCGTCACCCGACAGTCGGAAACTCCGGGACTCGGCACCGTCGTCGCAGAACGGGTGCGTGAAAAAACTATTTCCGGAATCATCGCCGGCAAAAAAGAAACCGGCCTGCCGCCGAATAAAATTCTCGACCAGTTCAACGGTATGAAAGCCGAAGCCGGTCAGACGCCGTGGGCCGTCAAAAAAGACGGCGGAGAACTTGATGCCATCACCGGGGCCACGATCACCAGCCGGGCCGTCGGCGGCGCTGTCTTCACCATTGCCGAAACATTCGCGCAGAACAAAGCACAGCTCCTGAAGGAGACAAAGTAATGTCCTTATTCAAAGAACTCACCAAAGGTATTTTTAAGGAAAACCCGACATTTGTACTGTTGCTTGGCATGTGCCCGACACTGGCCGTCACCAATAACGCCGTCAACGGATTCAGCATGGGACTGGCGACGCTGTTCGTGCTGGCAGGCAGCAATATGGTGATTTCACTCATCCGCAACGTCGTGCCGAAAAAAGTACGCATCCCCTGCTACGTCGTCGTCATCGCCGCTTTCGTTACGGTAGTCGATCTGCTCATGCAGGCCTACGCACCGGAAGCCATTTATCAGGCACTCGGAATTTTCATTCCGCTGATCGTCGTGAACTGCATCGTCCTCGGACGCGCCGAAGCGTTCGCCTGTAAGAACGGCATACTTGCCTCTATCGCCGACGGCATCGGCATGGGCCTCGGATTCACGCTGTCGCTCACCGTCATCGGCGGCATCCGGGAATTTTTATCCACCGGCTCGCTCTTTCAGATCAAACTGATCGAAGGCTGGGCGCACCCGTTCATGCTCATGGGCCAGGCCCCCGGTGCATTCATCCTGCTCGGCATTCTGCTGGCGGCCATCAACTGGAACAACCTGCGCAAAGCCAAAAAAGCCGGTCGCCCGTGGAACCCGCCCGGCATCGACTGCCACCAGTGCAACCTCTGCGACTTCGGGAAAAAGAAATAGCTTCACCACGAAGTGTGCTGAGCGCCCGCACCGCTTTCAATGATTGGAAGAACAGCCTTGCGGCTTGTCATTGCGCAAGCTGGACGGCATATTGCTCCGCATTAACCGTTGCGCTGGAAACTCTATGAAAGAAGCCGCCGCCCGCATCAAAATCAACAAACTGCTCGAAGAGGCCGGCTGGCGTTTCTTCGCGGACGCCGGCAGTCCCGCAAACATTCAGCTCGAACCCAGCGTCACACTCACCAAACAGGCGCTCGACGGACTCGGCGAAAACTTTGAGAAAGCGGGCAAAGGATTCATCGACTTCCTGCTGCTGGACAGCAAAGGCTTTCCGCTGATCATCCTTGAGGCCAAAGCGGAGGACAAAAACCCGCTCGTCGGCAAAGAACAGGCCCGCAAATATGCCAAGTCCCAGAACTGCCGGTTCGTCATTCTCTCCAACGGCAACCTGCACTACTTCTGGGATCTGGAGCGCGGCAATCCATACCACATCACATCCTTTCCTTCGCCGGAGTCCGTGACGGGTTACAAACAGACCGCACCGGATCCGCAACGCCTCGTCAAAGATCAGGTCGGCGCCGACTACATCGTGCTGACCCAGCGTCCGAACTATCAGTCCGAAGCGGCGTGGCGCAACGCGGCCGAACGTCCCGGCTACATCCAGACCAACAAGCTGCGTTTCCTGCGGCCCTATCAGTTGAAAGCCATGCATTCTCTGCAACAGGCGGTCAAAGATGGCGCAGACCGCTTTCTGTTTGAGATGGCGACCGGCACCGGCAAAACGCTCACCGCCGCCGCCGTCATCAAACTTTTTCTCCGCTCCGGCAATGCCCGGCGCGTGCTGTTTCTGGTGGATCGCCTCGAACTGGAGGATCAGGCCAAAAAAGCGTTCACGGCCCTGCTGTCCTCCGATTTCAAAACCGTCATCTACAAAGAAAACCGCGACGACTGGCGGCACGCCGAAATCGTCGTTACCACCGTGCAATCACTGCTCTTCAACAACAAATACCAGCGGCTCTTTTCGCCGACCGACTTTGATCTGGTCATTTCCGACGAAGCGCACCGCTCCATCGGCGGCAATGCCCGCGCCGTCTTCGACTACTTCATCGGCTATAAACTCGGCCTCACCGCCACGCCGCGCGACTATCTCAAACGGTTCAGCAAATCCTCGCCGACCACCCGCGACCCGCGTGAAACCGAACGCCGCCTGCTGCTTGACACCTACCGAACCTTCGGCTGCGAAAACAGCCAGCCGACGTTCCGCTACACCCTGCTCGACGGCGTAAAGGATGGGTTTCTGATCAATCCGACGGTTGTGGACGCCCGCACGGAAATCACCACCGAACTGCTTTCCGAAAAAGGATTCATCGTCTCGTTCACCGATGATGCCGGTGAAGATCAGCAGGAAGCCTTCAAACAGCGCGAGTTTGAGAAGCGTTTCTTCGCCGATGCCACCAACCGGCTTTTCTGCAAAACCTTTCTGGAGCACGCCCTGCGCGATCCGGTCAGCGGCGAAATCGGCAAGTCGATTGTCTTCGCCGTCAGCCAGAACCACGCCGCCAAGCTGGCTCAGATTCTCAATCAGATGGCTGACCGCATGTTCCCCGGAAAATACCAGTCGGACTTCGCCGTGCAGGTCACCTCGCAGATTCCCGACGCCCAGCAGATGACGATCAACTTCGCCAATAACAAGCTGCTGGGCGAATCGAATGTCATCCCCGCCTATAAAACCAGCAAGGCCCGTGTTTGCGTCACCGTCGGCATGATGACCACCGGCTACGACTGCCCCGACATTCTCAATCTCGGCCTCTTCCGCCCGGTCTTTTCTCCGACGGACTTCATTCAGATCAAAGGGCGCGGCACCCGCAAGCACGACTTCCGCGAAGAGCTCTTCGACGAAACGATCAAAGAGCATGTCGAAAAGCCGCTGAAATCCGCCTTCAAGCTCTTCGACTTTTTTGCCAACTGCGAATACTTCGAGAAGGAATTTAACTACGACGAAGTGCTGAAGCTTCCGCGCCCGAAAGGCAAAGGCGGCGAAGGCCCGAATCCGCCGCCACCGTCCGGCGGCCTCTACGACCACACCGGCGAAGACCTGCTCGAAACGATCAAAGAAGAAACCATCGGCTACGGCGGCATGAAGATCGACCGGATGTTCTTCCAGCAATTTGAGGACACCCTGCGCGAAAACGCGACCGTCGCCGACGCGGTTGAAGCGGGACAGTGGGAGCGCGTCATTGATTACGTCAACCGCGAGGTTTTCGACAAGCCGGAGCAGTTTTACACCCTCGACAAACTGCGCAAAGCCGCCTCCGTGGATCGGCTGCTGACGCTGCGCGAAATTCTGGAGAAAGCCTTCGGGCTCATTCCGCGCTTCAAATCCAAGGACGAACTGCTCGAAGAGGAATTCGCCAAATTTGTCGCCGACGCCAAGCCCGACGAAGCCGAAGCCATTCCGGCGATTAAGACCTACTTCAAGGCCTACGTTACCGACGGGCTCGTCCGCCACATCATCGACGAAAAGGAATTCGCCGACCTCGCCACCAATCCGGTCTTTTCCGTCCGCGACTTCAAAGCCGTGCCGAAGAAATACCGCGACCTGATTCCTGCATACGTCAAAGACTACGTTCCGCTCAACCAGTTTGCGGCTTAGAGGAATAACGACTATGGCGAAAATACGACCCAGCGGCGGCTACCGGGAGACATGCAGTTTTCAAACCTCTACCGTGATCTATGATGCCACCGTCTGGTTCTGCGAAAAGTTTCTCGACCCGCGCTCCCGCACGGTGGATCAGATGGTGCAGGCCGCCCGCTCCGGACGGCAGAACATCGCCGAAGGCAGCCGCGCCGCCGCAACCTCTTCGCAAACCGAACTCCGGCTGGTGAACGTCGCCCGCGCCAGCCTCGAAGAACTCCTGCTCGACTACGAAGACTTCCTGCGCCATCGCCGTCTCACGAAGTGGAACCCCGACAGCCCCGAAGCGCTGGCCGTGCGCAATGTCCCCCGCAATTTCAAACAGGATTCGCCCGATCAGTCCAATCTGACTGATCTGTCAGATCAGGCAAGGTGGGCGCTTTACGCGCCCTGGCTGGAGCACGCCGACTCCGCCGTGCGGGCCAATGCCTTGATTTGCCTGATTAACCAGGCCAATTACCTGCTCGACCAGCAGATTGCCGCGCTCGAAGCGCAGTTTATCGAAGGCGGCGGCTACAGCGAACAGCTCGCCACCGCCCGGCTGGCCAAACGCGCCGCGAAACCGTCTGATAAAATCCCGGCCTGTCCGCAGTGCGGGAAACCAACGGTATTGCGAACCGCCAAATCCGGCAAAAACGCCGGCCAGCAGTTCTGGGGCTGCACCGGCTATCCCGACTGCAAAGGCGTTGCCAAAGTTTAAACCCGCAAAGGAAACCATGCTCGACTCAGAAACCAAACGCCGCATCGACACCGCCCGCGATATTCTCGTCGGCAAGGTGCCCGACCCCAAATCGCAGGTGGAGCAGATTACCATCGCCCTGATCTACAAGTTCATGGACGACATGGATGCCGAGGCCGAGGAGCTGGGCGGCAAGCGCAAGTTCTTCACCAAGGAGTTCGCCCGCTACGGCTGGGCCAAGCTGATGAGCCCGTCGCTCGGCGGACACGAAATGCGCGACCTCTACAAAGAAGGGCTGGCGAAAATGCCGGAGAATCCCGGCATCCCGCCGCTCTTCCGCGACATTCTCAAAGATGCCGACCTGCCGTACCGCGACCCCGAAACGCTCAAGAGTTTCCTCAAGATCATCAACGGGTTCACCTATGACCACAGCGAAAAGCTCGGCGACGCTTTTGAATATCTGCTCTCCGTCCTCGGCTCGCAGGGCGACGCCGGACAGTTCCGCACGCCGCGCCACATCATCGACTTCATGGTCGAGGTCATCGCGCCGAAAAAAGGTGAAGTGATTCTCGATCCCGCCTGCGGCACCGCCGGTTTTCTCATCTCCGCTTACAAACACATCCTGAAAGCTCACGATCCGTCCAATCGGGCAAATCCGTCCGCCAAACCGCTGACCCCCGACGAGCGCGGCAAAATGGCCAAAAACTTCCGTGGCTATGACATTTCGCCCGACATGGTGCGCCTTTCGCTGGTCAACCTTTACCTCCACGGCTTCGCCGACCCGCATATTGTCGAGTACGACACCCTCACCTCCGAAGAACGCTGGAATGAATACGCCGACGTCATCCTCGCCAACCCGCCCTTCATGTCGCCGAAAGGCGGCATCAAGCCGCACAAGCGTTTCTCCATTCAGGCCAAGCGCAGCGAAGTGCTCTTCGTGGACTACATGGCCGAACACCTCACGCCCACCGGACGCGCCGCCATCATTGTCCCCGAAGGGATCATCTTCCAGAGCCAGACCGCCTACAAACAGCTGCGCAAGATGCTGGTCGAAAATTCGCTCGTCGCCGTCGTCTCGCTCCCGGCGGGCTGCTTCAATCCCTATTCCGGCGTCAAGACCAGCATCCTGATTCTCGACAAAGCGCTGGCGAAAAAATCCGACACCATCGCCTTCGTCAAAATCGAAAACGACGGCTACGGCCTCGGCGCCCAGCGCCGCGCCGTTGCTGGCAGCGACCTGCCGGATGCCGCCACGTTTCTCAAAGGATATTTCAATGTAGGCCGCGTGCCCCCACGCGGCGTTGCCGAGTCAAGGGATCCTGTCGACAATCAGGCGGGGGTTGCGGATGTAGGCCGCGTGCCCCCACGCGGCGTTCCCTTGTCAGACGCCGGGTCAGGGGACCCGGCCTACAGCAACACCCAAATCGTCCCCAAATCCAAAATCGCCGCCAACGGCGACTACAACCTCTCCGGCGAGCGCTACCGCGAGGGCGTCACGCAGCACTCCATCTACCCACGGGTCTTGCTGGAGGAAATTGCGGAAGTCCGAATGGGCGAAACTCTGATCAAGGGCGACCTGACCGGCAAAGGGAAAGCCATCTTCAGTGCCGATTCGTCAGATGAGCCGTGGGCTTTCAGTGAGCCAACCCGGTTGTCATTTGGAAAAAACACTCTCGTAATTGGTGCGCGTGGCACAATCGGCTCGGTGAAGTTTCCCAATCGCGATTGCTTCACATGCACTCAAACGACCATCGCAATCACGGCAGCCGTGGAGCGAATTTTGCCTGAGTTCCTATATCACTGGCTGAAGGCGTTTGACTTCAAGACAATTACCGAGGGCGTCGGGATTCCCATGATCACCGTCGCCAATGTGAACAAGTTTGAAATCCCCCTGCCGCCGCTGGAAATACAGAAAGAGATCGTGGCGGAGATCGAGGGCTACCAGAAAGTCATCAACGGTGCCCGCGCCGTCCTCGACCACTACCGCCCCCACATCCCCATCCACCCCGACTGGCCGATGGTGGAATTGGGGAACGTCGTTAGCTACAGCAGCGGTGGAACGCCATCAAAGGCCAATGAATCCTATTGGATTGGCGACATCCCGTGGGTCTCGGCCAAGGATATGAAATCCGATGTGTTGTCGGATGCTTCAACCCACGTTTCGAAAGCCGCTGTCAAAGAAAGCGCCACGCAAATCGCGCCCGTTGGTTCGCTTTTGATTCTTGTTCGGGGTATGGGTCTCGCCAACGGAGTGCCAATCTGTGAACTCGCGAAACCATGCGCCTTCAACCAAGACGTAAAGGCGATGAAGCCGCACGCGTCGGTCAATTCAACGTTTCTCAGGGTGATGCTGAAACAAGAAGAGCCGCAGTTCCGGAAGATTTTAGAAACCGCCGCGCACGGCACTCTGAAGATCAACACCGACGACCTGAGTGCAATTAAATTCCCTCTGCCGCCGCTGGCGGAGCAGCAGGCGATAGTCGCGGAGATCGAAGCCGAGCAAAAACTGGTGTCCGCCAACCGCGAACTGATTACCCGCTTCGAGCAGAAAATCCAAGCCACCCTCGCCCGCATCTGGGGCTGTCCAACGTAGACGCGACGCCCTCGTCGCGTTTTCCCATTCATTCGAACGCGACGAGGGCGTCGCGTCTACATTCTAAAGGCGGAGCAGCAGGCGATCGTAGCGGAGATTGAAGCCGAGCAAAAGCTGGTGGCCGCCAACCGCGAACTGATCACCCGCTTCGAGCAGAAAATCAAAACCACCCTCGCCCGCATCTGGGGCTGTCCAACGTAGACGCGACGCCCTCGTCGCGTTTTCCCATTCATTCGAACGCGACGAGGGCGTCGCATCTACATTCTAAAGGCGGAACAGCAAGCCATCGTCGCCGAGATTGAAGCCGAGCAGAAACTGGTGGAGGTCCTTGACCTCGGTTCCGCGATCATGGATCGCGGCTACAATACTTCGACTCATCGTGCCGACTCCGTGACCCCAGCGACAGGACGCTTTTAGCGGTAGAGCAGAATTTCCAGCCACTGCTCGCCGTTGCGGCCCAGAATCCACTGGCCGTCTTTTTCGACGATGAGACGGGCACCGTTGCGTCCGAGGACTTCGGAGAAAGCGTTCAGCACGCGCGGCTTGTTTTTCCGGAGCGATGCGGCTTCTTCTTCGGTCGCCGCTCTGGCCTGCAACGGAACTTTGCCTTCGGAAACGTCCACGACTATCGCGCAGGGAAAGTTTTCTCCGGCGTTCCACAGCGCCGGGTAACGGCAATAATAGTCTGGCTTTCCGGCGACCGGAACAATCAGCCGGAAAGCGACGGGGCAGTTGGTGATGTATTGCTGAAAAACAAAGTGCTGTCCGTTGGTCATGTACGGGAACAGTTCCTTCGGATTGAGTCCGGCGAGGTTGTAGCCGTGCATGTTGCCGTGAAAGGGTTTGAGTTTTTCTTTCCGGAACCAGCCGCTGAACCGGTCGTTGAGCATGGTGCCGAATTCAAAATGCAAATGGCTGCGCTGAACCGGAATTTTCAGCGTGGAGGTGTTGCCTATCCGTCCGATTTCGGTGCCGCGTGTCACGGCATCGCCTTCTTTCAGCCCGGCGGCGGAAGCAAGGTGGGCATAGAGTGTGAAGTATTCGCCGAGGGTGTCTTTATGGAGCAGCACGACGTAAATTCCGTACGAGGAGTTGCCGCCGACCCGGCTGATGTAGCCGACGTATCCGTCGGCGGCGGCGAACACCGGATCCAGTGCGCGGCCCTTTGAGTCGCGCGCCGTCGGCGCAATGTCCACGCCTTCGTGAAACGCCGGAAGAAAATATTTACCGAACTTCCGCGTCCGGGTTGAGCCGTACCAGGCCGATTCGACTTTGCCGGATTCCGTCGGCATGAACACCGCCGGATTATTCGTGTCGTCCAGCCGGGTTTGCGGCGTAGGAAATCCGAACAACAAGCCCGGCAACGGAGCCGGTTCGTCCGCGTGCTCCGGCCCGGCGGCTGTTTTCGGCGCGCCGCTGCGGAACTTCCAGCATCCGGCGGCAACCAGACTGATTGCGATCAGAATGAACAGATGACGAATAATTTTTGAGTGCTGCTGTGCCATAAATTAAGCGGCGCATGGTGCCAGACTCATTTACAAAAACAACCGCAAACCTTTCCGTCCGGCGGAAATTCTGAAATAGTCGGCATTCGTTACGCACCTTCCCCACCACCAGCCGCCGGAGAACAAATAGATGAGATTTGCGTCAGTCCAACACCGGTCTTTGCGCTACATTGCGGCTGTGGCGACCTTCCTGACCATCCAAACGGCCCGCGCAACGGAGACTACGGCTACGTCGTCGCTGCCCGGAAGCAACCCTATGGCTGCTTTAGACAGCGACAGCCTGACATCCTGGAGTTCAGAACAGACCGGCAAACAGGAAATCACGGTTGACCTTAGTCACCCGTGGCCGATCCGGTCGGTCGAAATTGAATGGGGAACCAACCATCCTTCCGACTATACGGTTCAACTGACCGCTGACGGAAAAACATGGAACCCCGTTGCCCATCCGGTGGACTTTAAACCACCTGAATCCGAAGGCTGGTTTGGATTCAAATTCACCGTTCATAAAGTGGATCCGGTTGTTACCGCTATCGGACTTCGTATCCAGTGCTTAGAGTCCACCAATGGGTTCGAGCTGATCAATCTGCGGATCAACGGACAGCATCCTTTTTGTTATGAGCCGGTTCCGTCCGATGCGGTCTGCCGGAACAAAACCGCCGCGCCGGAAGCGCGGGTGCAGGATTTACTTAAGCGCATGACGATCCGTGAAAAGATCGGCATGACGGGCGGATTCAATTATTTCTTTTTTTCCGGTCTGGAACGGTTCGGGTTCGCGCCGGTTCTGCTGAACGATGCAACATCCGGACTAAACCTGCGCCCGGATATCGAACGGGAATATTCTTCGATTACTAAGTCCACTTCTTTTCCGCTGGCCTCTGCGCTGGCCGCCACCTGGCAGCCGGAACTGGCGTTCGAGATGGGCAAGGCGATCGGCGAAGAATGCCGCGCCGCCGGAACCGGCGTTCTGCTGGGGCCGGGAATCAATATTTACCGGACTTCAACCTGCGGACGGAATTTTGAGTACATGGGCGAAGATCCGTATCTGACCAGTCGCATGGCGGTAGAGCACATTAAAGGCGTTCAGAGCCAAAGAGTCATCGCCACGGTTAAGCATTTCGTCGCGAACAATAACGAGTTTGTCCGCACTCGCGCCAATTCCCTCATTGACGAGCGAACGCTTCACGAAATTTATCTACCGGCCTTCGCCGCCGCCGTGCAGGAAGGAAATGTCCGCGCTGTTATGTCTTCCTACAACTGGCTGAACGGAGAAAAGTGCGGCGAAAGCAAAGCTCTACTGACCGGTATTCTGCGCGGCGAACTGGGTTACACCGGAATGGTCATGAGCGACTGGGGCGACGGAACGGACGACATGACCAAAATTCTGGGTTCCGGACAGAACAGTATCATGCCCGGAATAAAAGGCTTCGGTCAGCATGTCCGCGCTCTGCTGGCGCAAGACCCGTCCGGCACAGAAAAACAGCTCGACGCGATGATTGCGCCGACCCTGCGGGTTCTGTTTGAAATGGGAACATGGGATCGTCCCGCCGCAGACCCGGCATTCATGAGCACATTTGCCGGACACAAAACGACGGCCCGCACAATCGCCGAGTCGGCGATCACGCTGCTGAAAAACGATCAGGTTCTGCCGCTCGTCCAGGGTCAGAAAATTCTGATCACCGGCAATTTGTCCGCTATAACAAACGCCAGCAGCGGCGGCGGCTCCGGCTATGTCAAAGGCTACGATCACATCAATTTTTATGACGGTTTGCGGGCTGTATTCGGCAACGACGTTACGATGGAAGAGAATCCTTCCGGCGAAACCGTCAAGAAGGCCGACCGGATTCTCTATTTCCTGACGATGGGCGACCGGGAAGGTGCCGACCGATCCTTCGATCTGCCGGAACAGATCAATCAGCGGATTCAGGCGCTGGCCGCACAGAACTCCAGCGTGATCGTGGTTGCGTCAACCGGTACCGGCTTCGGAATGCCGTGGCTTGATTCGGTGAAAGGCTTGGTTCACGGCTATTATCTCGGACAGGAATACGGCGCAGCAATGGCGAACGTGCTTTCCGCCAAAGTGACTCCGTCGGGCAAGCTTCCCTTCACCATCGAGAAGTTCTTCGCGGACTCGCCGGCATACAACTACAATCTGCTCGACGGAACTCCATGGTGGTTCACAAAATTCCCGACCAACATTGCCGCCAGAACGGTTGACGTCCCGTATTCCGAAGGCGTTTTTGTCGGCTACCGCTGGTATGAAGCGAAGCAGAGGCCGGTGAACTTTCCGTTCGGCTTCGGCCTTTCCTATACGACATTCACGATCAGCAACCTTCAGGTTTCATCGGAAAACATTACCCGGAAGAAGCCGGTAACCGTCAGCGTTACTGTCCAAAACACAGGAAAGATTCCCGGAGCCGAAGTGGTTCAGCTTTACGTCCATGATGAACAGTCCAGCGTCGAACGTCCGTACCGGGAACTGAAAGGTTTCAAAAAAGTTTTCCTCCAGCCCGGCGAACGTAAGACGGTTACGATGACGTTGGACTGGAAAGCGCTGGCGTTCTGGGATATCACCACGCACGACTGGCTGGTTGAACCGGGAACCTTTACTCTGCTGGCCGGAAATTCCAGCCGGAATGTGCAGTGCCAGACCCGCATAAACTGCAAGTGACCTTATTTTGCGTGATGAAAGTTCCCAACAGCCAAAAAACCATATACTGTCTTTCACGAGTGAACTCGGAGATTTAGTATGAAAAATTTACAGGACAAAAAGGCCTTCATTTGTGATATGGACGGCGTCATTTACCACGGAAGCAAACTGCTGCCGGGGGTGCTCGAATTTGTGGCATGGCTGCGGAAGGAGAATAAGAAGTTTCTCTTCCTGACGAACAGCAGCGCGCGAACCTTGCGTGAGCTGAGCGAAAAGCTGGCGCGCATGGGGCTGAAGGTGGGCGAAAGTCACTTCTATACCAGTGCCCGCGCCACGGCGACGTTTCTGGCCAACCAGAAGCCGGGCGGCAGTGCGTATGTGATCGGCGATGCCGGCATTATCAACGCACTCTATGACGAAGGGTATTCGATCAACGACACGAACCCGGACTACGTCGTGGTGAGCGAAAGCGCGAACTATGACTACGCCCGGCTCTGCCATGCGGTGAAGCTGGTGATGAACGGCGCCAAACTGATCGGCACCAATCCCGACCTGACCGGCCCGATTGAAGGCGGGCAGATTGTTCCGGCAACCGGCGCTCTGCTGGCACCGATCGAACTGGCAACCGGCGCTAAGGCGTATTACGTCGGCAAACCGAATCCGCTGATGATGCGTAACGCTCTAAAGCAGCTTGGGTGTAAGCGCGAAGAAACCGCAATTGTCGGCGACCGGATGGACACCGATATCATCGCGGGCGTTGAGGCGGAAATCACAACGGTGCTGGTACTGAGCGGCGTAACCAAACCGGAAGACCTGAAGCGCTTCGCGTACGGCCCGGATTATGTGCTGAACGGAGTCGGAGACATTATCCCGAACGCATAACGGCCAAACCGCGAATCCTTAAAATACTTATTTGATTACGGAAATATAAACGAGTACGTTTAGCCGCACTATGAGTAAAAGCAAGTTCCTCCGTAAAACCCAGCTTCTTAAAATGATCGGCCGAATGCCGGGAACGATCTACCAATACCGCCAGTGGAAAAACGGACGGTGCTGTTTCCCCTATTCAACTGAAGCCATTGAAGAAATATTTTTCGCCACACCCATCGAGTTGGCAAAGGACGGCTGGATCGCCTGGAGCCGGGTCTGTCCGGAATCCGTCGGATCCGTGCAGGAAGCATTCAAGAAGTCGGCTGAAGATCTCGCCAGTTTTGAAATAACATTCTGCGTCCGTTCGCCACAGAACCGTGTTCACTGGATACGAACCCATGCGATGCCGGAGCGGCTGCGCGACGGCGGTACGCTGTGGAACGGTTACATGGAAGATGTCACCAAGCAATATAAGGCCGAAGAAGAAGCCAGGCAGAAGGCTGCGCTGCTGAATGTTATTTTTGAAACCATGCCCGATCAGATTTATTACATGAACAGCGAAGCCCGCCTGCTGGGCGTCAATCCGGCCTGCTGTCACCATCATCACGACCGGACTGCCGAGGAGATGATTGGTAAAAACGCCATTGATCTTTATGGCATTGAGGTCGGCCAGAAACTGCGCGACGAGGAGTTACGGCTGATGGTTGACGGAAAGGTCATCAGAGAACATGAACAGCATGTCCAAAGTGATGGGCGTATTCGACATCTGGAATCCGTAAAGAGTCCATTGCGCAGTCCATCAGGACAATTGATCGGTCTGGCCGGTATTTCGAGAGACATTACACAACAGGTAGAACGCGAAGAGGCATTAATTCAGGCCAAAAAGGATGCGGAGCAAAGCGCCTCGGTTATTCAAGCGATCTTCGAGAACCTCGAGGATCAGTTCTACTACAAAGACCGTAATTCAAAAATTCTTGGAGGCAACCGGGCTTTGCTTAAATCCAGAGATGTTGAATCGATTAACGAGTTGATCGGAAAAACTGATATCGATATTCATCCCGCGCCGCTGGGACAGCAACTGTACGACAATGAACAGCGTCAAATGGCCGAAGGTGAAGTTACGCGCATCAGAGAACGTCACGTCCGGAAAGACGGAACGATTGAATACATTGAATCGGTCAAATGTCCGATGCGAAATGAAAAAGGCGAAGTAATCGGTCTGGCCGGCATTTCCCGCGATGTCACCAAACAGGTCGAAAACGAAAAAATCCTGATCGAAGCGCAGCAGGAAGCCGAATCGGCCAATAAAGCCAAGAGTGCTTTTCTGGCCATGATGAGTCACGAAATCCGCACCCCGATGAACGGCGTGATCGGTTCGGCCAGTCTGCTGCTCGGAACAGAACTCTCGCCGCAGCAGCAGGAGTTTGTTCATACGATCGAAGTCAGCGGTGAAAACCTCCTGACCATCATTAATGACATTCTTGATTATTCAAAGATTGAAGCCGGTAAGATCGAGTTGGAAAAAATTCCTTTTAATCTGCGTGAATGTATTGAAGATGCCTTTGATCTGTTCGTACAGCCCGCCGCAAAGAAAAACGTGGAACTGCTCTACTACGTTGGCCCGGATGTTCCCAAGATGCTGGTCGGCGATACAACCCGCCTGCGACAGATTCTGGTCAACCTCATGGGCAATGCGATCAAGTTCACGGAAAACGGAGAAGTCCATCTCAAGATCCATAACCTGACAGACGACGGGACGCGGCAGCACTGCCAGCTCCAGTTTGCCGTGCGCGACACCGGAGTCGGTATCGCCGAGGAACATAAAGACAAGCTGTTTCAGGCCTTCGAACAGGCTGACTCTTCCAGCACCCGTAAATACGGCGGAACCGGACTGGGCCTGACCATCAGCCGGAGACTGACAGAACTGATGGGCGGTAAAATCTGGTTCGAAAGTGAAGCCGGGAAAGGGTCAACGTTTTTCTTCACTGTCACACTGCCGGTTGCCTCTCACGAAAGCCACAAGGTAGAACATCTGCCGATTGAAACGCTGAGGGGAAAACGCTCACTCATCGTGGACGACAACGAAACCAACCGCTGGCTTCTCAGCGACCAGCTGGCCCAGTGGGGCATGCTCTCAGAGGCCTTCGAACACCCTGAAAAGGCGCTACAGCATCTGGCAGACGGTCACGGCTATGACGTCGCTTTGGTCGACTTTCAAATGCCCGGCATGGACGGCAGTGATCTGGCAAAGAGAATCTACCAGCTCCATCTCAAGCCGGCCCTTCCGGTAATTATTCTCAGCAGCTCCTGTGAGCATATTCCCGCCGACCCTTCAATCAGCGCACGGCTTTCCAAGCCGGTCAAGATTGGTAAACTGTGCGACCAGATATTAAAATCTCTCGCGGAGCAAAAGGCGGAATCCAGACCGAAAGTAGTCGTTGGAACACAAATTCAGCCGAAGAAAAAACGGTCTATGCGCATTCTGGTCGCGGAAGACAACCCGATCAACCAGCGGATTGCTCAACTGATGCTCCAGCAGCTCGGCTGTGAATCGGTGGTTATCGTTTCGGACGGCGAAGCGGCTCTGGCCGCCGTGATGGATGCAACGTTTGATGTGATCCTCATGGATGTGCAGATGCCGAATATGAACGGGCTGGAGGCCACCCGCCGAATTCGTGAACACACGGGTCAGTCCGACAAACCGTGGATCATCGCGCTGACGGCGGGCGTCATGCAGGAAGAACAGAAAGCTGCGGAAAGCGCCGGCATGAACCAGTTTCTGGCGAAGCCGTTGAATACGGAACAACTCGGTGCAACGCTGGACGGAATTCACTTGTCCTAACGCCAGACTTTTACCGAAACACGCCGTCGCCCCCATTCAAGAGCCTGCCGGTGTGAGTCGTAAAAAAGATCAATTCGCGTCGGGCCCTGAATAGCACTGCCGGTATCCTCTACCCGTCCGTAGCCGTAACCGGGAATATACATGACAGTGCCGAACGGATAATAGCGCCGGTCGGCGGCAATGGTTCCCTTATGCGCTTTTGTTCCCGATGCCGTGATGCCGACTTTTTTCGGTTTACCTTCACTTGGGCCGGAAGAATAAACCGTCCGCCACGGCGCCCACCAAACCCGCTCCCAGCCGCAGCACTCACCGCAGTCGCAATAGCTGGTGGTCTCAATCAACACCGTCCGCGACGGAACGCCGCGCGGCGGACGGACAGTTGCGCAACCTGTTCCAAGCAGGAGCAACGCGGCAAGAAGCAGTAATGATTGTCTATGCTTTTTCAATGGCGATGGTGCAGGCGTGCCCGTTGAGTTCAACGGGTTCACCTTCCGTTTCGACGGTTTGAACCGAAAGCGCAAGAACCTCGGACTGAATATACTCAGTGAAAGCGGCAACCGCTTCATGAACGGCGACATCGGAAAAAATCTTCAAATGGATCCGGTCCGTCACTTCAAATCCGTGCGCTTTGCGCATCTGCTGAACATTATTGACCAGCTCACGGGCCAGTCCTTCGCGAATAAGATCCTCATTCAGTTCAAGGTCAAGAGCCACAACCAGTGCGCCCTGCGCCTGCACGGCCAGACCGGCCTTCGGAGTACGTTCAACCACGATGTCTTCACCGGAAAGCTCAAACGCTTCGCCGTTAATCTGGAGTGTAATCCCCTTGCCTGCCGCAGCAATTTTAAGGTCTTCACCGGAAAGTTTCTGCACCGCCTGATTAATCTGCTGAACCTGTTTGCCGAATTTTTTACCCAGCGTCTTAAAGTTGGCCTTGGCACTGAGCGTCGCAAGACTGGTTTCGTCATCGTCAAAAAACACTTCGCGGACATTCAGTTCTTCCGCGATAATTTCCTTAAGCTCGCCGACCTGATTGAGCAGTCCGCTGTCGCGGCTGACGACGTCGAGGCGACGCAACGGCTGGCGGACTTTGGCGTCGTGATCTTTGCGGAGCTGGCGGCCCATGCTGACAACATCCATGACGATGCGCATCTGAGTTTCCAGCGCGATATCGCGCTTGGCACCGGCGGCGGTCGGAAAGTCGCAAAGGTGCACCGATTCCGGCATGTCGTCGGTGCGCAGGTTGCGGTAAATTTCTTCCGCGATGAACGGCGTGAACGGCGCGGCGATTTTACACAGTTCGATCAGTACATGATAGAGCGTGGCGTAAGCCTGCTGTTTATCGCCGTCGTCTTCACTCTTCCAGAAGCGGCGGCGCGAACGGCGAATGTACCAGTTGGTCAAATCTTCGATGAAAGCAACGAACGGACGCACCGCGCGTTGCAGGTCATAGTTGTCCATCGCCGCCGTCACTTCCTGACAGAGATTGGCCAGCGAACTTTCAATCCAGCGGTCGAGCAGGTTGACGCTCTGCCCCGGCTTGGATTTCCCGGGTTCCCATTTATCAATATTGGCGTAGGTGACGAAAAAGCTGTACGAGTTCCACAGCGGAATGAGCAGATGACGCAGCGCGTGTTTGACGCCCTCTTCGGAGAAGCGCAGTGACTCGGCTTTGACGACCGGCGAATTGATCATGTAAAGGCGAAGCGCGTCGGCGCCGTATTCATGAACAACGTGCAACGGATCGGGATAATTCTTGAGCCGCTTACTCATTTTCAGTCCGTCTTCCGCCAGCACAAGACCATTGACGACGACATTCTTAAACGCCGGTTTTTTGAAGAGCGCGGTGGAAAGCACCATTAGCGTGTAAAACCAGCCGCGGGTCTGATCGAGTCCTTCGGCGATGAAATGCGCCGGGAAGTTGGCTTCAAAATGGGCTTTGTTCTCAAATGGATAATGCTGCTGGGCATACGGCATGGCGCCGGACTCGAACCAGCAGTCGAGCACTTCTGGCGTGCGCTTGTAGGTCTGGCCGTCTTTTTTGATCAGAATGTCATCGACGAAATGTTTGTGCAGATCGGTGACTTTCTGCCCGGAAAGTTCTTCGAGTTCGGCCACCGACGAAATGCAAATCGTGTCAGACGAATCATCGACATTCACCCAGACCGGAATACAGGAACCCCAAAACCGGTTGCGGCTGATGTTCCAGTCCTTGGCATCGGCCAGCCAGTTGGCGAAGCGTTTTTCGCCGACGTATTCCGGCATCCAGTGAACCTGCGCGTTGTTCGCCAGCATTTCGTCACGCAGGTCTTCGACACGGACGTACCACGCATCAATGGCGCGGTAGATCAACGGTGTGTCGGTGCGCTCGCAGAACGGATAACTGTGCTGAATCGTGGACTGGTGAACCAGTTTCCCCTCATCCTTAAGCCGTTTGATGATGGCTTTGTCGGCGTCTTTACAGAAAACGCCTTTATAGTCCGGCACCTGCGCGGTGAATTTACAATCTTCGTCAAGCGGCTCAACCAGCGGAATTCCGGCTGCGCGGCAGATGCGGTAGTCGTCTTCGCCATAGGCCGGAGCCATGTGAACAATTCCGGTTCCGTCTTCTGTGCTGACGAATCCGTCGAGCAGAACGCGGAATGAGAGCGGGTTGTCTTTGAAATAGTTAAAGAGCGGTTCGTAGGTCAGGCCTTCCAGATCGCGGCCCTTGCACCGTTTCAGAATTTCGTACTCGGCTTCTTTTTTGTAGTAGGCACCAAGGCGCGCCTCAGCCAGCACATACACTTCGCCGCTTTCGGCATCGCGCACGGCAACGTAATCAATGTCGGCTCCGGCGCAGATCGCCAGATTGGAAGGCAACGTCCACGGCGTCGTCGTCCAGACCAGCGCGAAAGCGTTTTCGATTTCAAAGCCGTTCAGTTTGACGCGCACAGTAATGGCCGGATCCTGCACATCCTGATAGTTGCGGCCCGCCTCAAAGTTGGAGAGCGGCGTGTTGAGTTTCCAGCTGTACGGCATGATGCGGTGAGCGCGGTAAATGCGGCCCTGCTTCCAAAGCTCGGAAAACACCCACCAGATGGTTTCCATGAAATCCTTATCCATGGTCTTGTAGTCGTTTTTGAAATCGACCCAGCGGCCCATGCGGGTGACGGTCTTTTCCCACTCTTCGACATATTGGGTCACCATCGAGCGGCACTGCTCGTTAAAAACTCCAACACCCGCCTCGACGATGGCGGGCGCTCCGGCCAGGCCGAGCGCTTCCTGCGCCAGTGCTTCGATCGGCAGACCGTGACAGTCCCAGCCGAAGCGGCGTTCGACGCGATGGCCGCGCATCGTCTGGTAGCGCGGAACAATGTCCTTAATGGTTCCGGCGAGCAAGTGGCCGTAGTGCGGAAGACCGGTGGCGAACGGCGGACCGTCGTAAAAAACAAACTCGGAATTTTTCGAACGGTTTTCAACCGACTTCTTAAACGTGCCGTGCTCCTGCCAGAAGGCCAGTACGTCCTCTTCCATCTTCGCGAAATCTGTTTTGCTCGAAACCGGTTTAAACATGAATAAAACCCCTCTGAAAATTGAGGGTGCAATTTAACGGCAGGAACCGGCAAAGACAAGCCGTGCTTGCGAAAAGCCTCGTTTTTGCAGATCAGAGTCGTTTGCTTACAAAAGACCGTCCGGAATGTGTCTTTAGGTAAACCTCAAAATCGACAGCCCTCTGCTTATCGGTAAAAGCTATCGCGGTCTTAATTCGCCAAGGGCGATGTTTGGCTGTATGGGGAACCGATCCTGAGTTGTGCTTTTTGAGCCTGTTTTCCAAATCCGTGGTATAGCCGGTATAAAATGTTTCGGCTTCAGAAAGACTCTGAAGAATGTAGACATAGTAAAAAGTCGGCATGTCGTCATTATGCTCATTCGGCAACCGCAGGCAAGACTGGCGTGCCGAGGCGTAGTTTGAAGCAACTTGAAGAAAGAAGAATAGAGCCCGGCTTCGCGTACCGCTTCGCCGCGGCAGCCTTCGTTTTTTTGCGATGCTTCAAACGAAGACTGGTAGGCGCTGAGGGACTCGAACCCCCGACCCTCTCGGTGTAAACGAGATGCTCTAACCAACTGAGCTAAGCGCCCGAAATCCGCCTTCGTTCGTTCGAAAATAAAACGACGGCGTGACAAGGAAGACGCAGAGAATAATGAGATTTCCCAGCGAGTCAAACTCTCAGAACGTTTTTTCCAATGGTTGGAACGTTTTGAGGTGTTCGTAGGAAGTCAGGTCGAGGTGAATCGGGGTGATGGAGACGTAACCGTCGCTCACGGCGTGGATATCGATGTTGTCGCCTTCGTCGTGGACTTCGAGTTCGCCGTCGAGCCAGTAGTAGGTGCGTCCGCGAGGATCGAGCCGTTTATGAAATTTTTCAATAAACCGCGAACGGCCCATACGGGTGACTTTGATCCCTTTAAGCTGATCGTACGGCAGGTTGGGAATATTGACGTTGAGCAGAACATTGGGCGGCATCGGATTCGCGATGATCTTCTGTGTCAGTTCTTTGGCGACCCGTCCGGCCATTTCCCATTCCGGATCGGTATAGGTGCAGAGCGAAAAAGCGATGCCGGGAATTCCGAGAACAACCCCTTCGGTCGCCGCCGAAACCGTTCCGGAGTAAATAACGCTGATGCCGGTATTGGAACCGAGGTTGATGCCGCTCAGAATCAAGTCGGGCGGCGTATCTTTCATCACGGCGCAAACGGCCAGTTTGATGCAGTCGGCGGGAGTTCCGCCGATTCCGTAGCCGAAAAACTCGCCGTTTTTATCGACCGGCGTGCTTTTAATCGGGTCAGCCAGTGTAATGGCGTGCCCCGCCGCGCTTCGTTCGGCATCGGGCGCAATGACATGGAGTTCGCCGAATTCCTTCACCGCGCTATGCAGGGCGGCAATTCCCGGCGCGTGGATGCCGTCGTCGTTACAAATTAAAATTCTCATTAAATCAGACCTTAGACTTTAGGCGTTAGGAAACAGCAGGTTTTATTCTCACTCTGAATCCTGACTCCTGTTCCCTGACACCTTCTTTTTCTGCCAGACGAAGGCAGGATCCATGATCGGGCCGTAGGAATCGTTGACCGGTACGATGAATGTCGCGGTTTCAAATACACCGGTTGCCGTGCGGACGACGGTCATGATCGCACCGGCAGGAATACCGACCGGCAGAATAGCCCACCAGCCTTTGTCACAGCCGGAAACGATCATCTGGCGCGGAATTTCGCCCCAGCCGGTCAGAATATTGAATACTCCGCGATTCAGTTTGGAAGACATGTCCTGAACGAGCCCTTCGGCGTCAGATAGCTCGTGTCCGGCAACCACTTCGGCGCGCAAAGCGCCCGCCGCACAGAAAACAACCAGCAGTATAAATAAGAAACGCATAGTCCGCCCTCCTGATGAATGGGCTGAGGCTAGTTGAACCTCCGTACGCCGACAAGATTTTTATCAAACCCGACCATCGCAACTTGCCATTCTCAATACGGGGCGGTACTTTTTACGGCCTATGGGTTACGAAGTGTTAGCACGGAAATGGCGGCCGCAGGTTTTTGCGGATGTGGTCGGTCAAAACCACGTCACGCAAACGCTCCACAACGCCATTCAAAGCAGCCGGCTGGCGCACGCCTACCTGTTCGTCGGCCCGCGCGGAACCGGTAAGACCACCACCGCCCGCATTCTGGCCAAGGCGCTCAACTGTCAGAACCGGCAGGGCTCTGAACCGTGCAACTCCTGCGACTCCTGCAAGGAAATCATGAAAGGCAGTAGCCTCGACGTGATCGAAATCGACGGCGCGTCCAACCGCGGTATCGGCGACGTGCAGGAACTGCGCGACAATGTCCGCTACGCTCCGGTGCGCGGCCCGTTCAAAATCTACATCATCGACGAAGTGCACATGCTCACCCGCGAGGCCTTCAACGCCATTCTTAAAACACTGGAAGAGCCGCCGCCGCACGTTAAGTTTTTCTTCGCTACCACCGAGCCGCAAAAGGTGCTCACCACGATTCTGTCGCGCTGTCAGCGCTTCGACCTGCGCCGCATTTCCGTGGCCGACATTACCGCGCAACTGCAAAAAATCGGCAAAGCCGAAGGCATCAAAATCAGCGCCGACGCCCTGCTCGCCATCGCCCGCGGTGCCGAAGGCGGACTGCGCGATGCCGAAAGCGCGCTTGATCAACTGATTTCTTTCCGTGGAAAAACGATTGAAGAAGCCGACGTCCTTTCCGTTTTCGGGCTGATCAGCCGCGCTCAGCTGGAAGGGCTGGCCGACGCCATTCTGGATGGCAATATTCCCGCCATCATCGAAGCGGTCGCCGCAATTGACCAGAGCGGCAAGGATATGCAGCGCGTCGTACTCGAACTGCTCGACCAGTTCCGTAATCTGCTGATCGTGATGCACACCGGGAAAAACCCCGCCGCGTTTGACCTGCCGGAAACTCAAATTGACACACTCAAAAAACAGGCGGCGAAAAGTTCCGACGGTCGCCTGCTGCGTATTGTTGACCTGCTGATCGATGCCGACAGCCGGATGCGCTATGCCCTTTCCAAACGAACTATGCTGGAAACCGCACTCATCCGCGCCTCGCGTGCCGCGACCGTCGCCACGATTGACGAGCTGATGAAACAAGTCGCCGCACTGAAAACCATGCCGGCAACGGCCCATGCCGTTCAGGAAACTCCGGCAGACTACGACGTAAAAAAAAAGCCCACGGATGATTTAGAGCGGCTCAAAACCGCATGGATCAGTCTGATTGATCACATTTCCAAAGGCGCGCCGCAGGCCAAACACTACCTGACCGATACCGTTCCGCTGGGCGTTTCCGAAACGCACGTCACCATCGGCATTGATCCTGAATTCGCGGGCGAACGCGCCAATCTGGAAAATCCGCGCACCCTTTTGTTGATCCAGAAAACCCTGAGCTCATTTCTGAAGCGGACGGTTTCGGCTGACTTCAGCGTACTGGCCGGCAAGCCCAAACCGCTGCCGACCGATGCGCCGGCTCAAGGTTCGCCGGATAAACAGAAATATTACAGCAACCCGTCCGTACGAAGTGTGCTCGAAACCTTCAGCGGCGAGATAATTGATATTCGAGAATAATATAATATGGAGTGCGCAGGCTTGCCTGCGCTTTGTTTACCGAAGCAAGCTTCGGTTTTAAAGCGGCGGCAAGCCGCCGCAGTCCAAAAACTTAAAGGAGCCCATTATGGACATGATGAAAATGATGAAGCAGGTCGCTGAAATGAAAAAAATTCAGAAGCAGCTGGCCGGAAAAAAAGTCGAGTTTTCCAGCGCGGGCGGACAGGTGACTGTCAAGATGAGCTGTGACATGAAACCGCAGAGCGTCACCATTTCGCCGGAACTGATTCAGTCGGGCAACGTGAAGAAAATCGAAAGCGCGCTTCTGGACGCATTCCAAGGCGTGCTCAACGTCGCGCAGGCCGAAGCGGCCAAAGATATGAAGGCCCTGACAGCCGGACTGGGATTGCCGTTCTGACAATGAAACATTTCCTTCCATTGGACAATCTGATCGCGGCGCTGGAAAAACTTCCAGGTATCGGGAAACGCTCCGCAGAGCGGATGGCGTTTGCGCTGGTGCAAAACCGCGACGGATTGGCCCGGAGACTGGCCGACGCCCTGCTGGCCGCCGACGAACAGGTTGATACCTGCTCGCGGTGCGGAAGTATTACCGTTACCAAAGAAGACCCCTGCGCGCTCTGCACCGACGGCAAACGCGACAATGGTCTGCTCTGCGTGGTGGAGAGTCCCGGCGATATTATGAAGATTGAAAGCTGCAACGGCTTCACCGGACGCTACCATGTGCTGGGCGGACACCTTTCGCCCGCGCTCGGCAAAGGCGTAGGCAATCTGCGTGTGAGCGAACTGCTGACACGGCTCCAACCCGAAAATATCCAGGAAGTGCTTGTGGCTCTCGGCACCGATGTCGAAAGCGAGGCAACCGCCAGCTATCTGGCTGAACTCATCGCCAGCCGCGGCGTAAAAGTTTCACGCTTGGCGTTTGGTCTGCCGTCGGGCAGCGCCATCGAGTACACCGATTCCACCACTCTTGTTCGCGCCATTCAGGGCCGCCAGCTGCTTGGTTAGGCTCCCGAATGTTGAAAACCGGTGATTTTGCGTTTCCGTGTCTTGACTTAGCAGACGATTTCTATACTTTTGTCGCCTCTTAATTCCGGTGTGGCGCAGTGGTAGCGCAGGTGACTGTTAATCACTTGGTCGTAGGTTCGAATCCTACCACCGGAGCCACTCAAATCCTCCCTTCTTGCAATAAACTCAGGCTTCCGGCGTTCTCCGTTCAAAGGAGTTCCCTATGAAGTTCCGCCGGCTCATTCTTTTCGCGCTGTTTCTCGCCGCGCTCAACACTGAGGCGCAAAAAAATATCACCTATGCGGAAACGGCGGACGGCCCGCAGCAACTCGATCTCTATCTTCCGGCAAACGCCCAAGGTACCGTTCCTCTGATTATCTGGATTCACGGCGGAGGCTGGAAAAACGGTTCAAAAGAAAACTGCCTGCCGGTGCGGCTTGGAGTCACTGAACGCGGATACGCCGTGGCCAGCATCAACTATCGCCTGACCGGAACAGTCCCCTTCCCCGCACAGATTGAAGATTGCAAGGCGGCGGTGCGCTGGCTGCGCGTCCACGCCGGTCGGTACGGGTTAAATCCTGATCGGTTCGGCGTCTGGGGTTCATCGGCTGGCGGCCATCTGGTTGCACTGCTCGGAACCAGCGGCGATGTATCCGCTTTTGATGTCGGAAAAAATCTGGATGTTTCCAGCCGAGTACAAGCCGTCTGCGATTTTTATGGTCCTTCCGACTTTACGACCATGGGCACCGTCTCCGGATTCGAGCGGCACGCCCGTGCCGACTCACCAGAATCTGCTCTACTTGGCGGAACCGCTCAGGAAAAACCTGAGACAGCTAAGGCGGCCAGTCCGGTCACGTACGCCACACCGGATGACCCGCCCTTTCTGATCATGCATGGCGACCGCGACGGAACGGTTCCGCTGGATCAAAGCCGCCGGATGGATGCCGCATTGCGCACGGCAGGCGTGGAAAGCGAACTGATTATTCTGCCGGGCGCCGGACACGGCGGCCCGGCGTTCTCAACGCCGGAAACGACCGGAAGAGTCGCTTCATTTTTTGACCGGCATCTTAAGTAGTGCCGATCCTGCTTAGAATCCAGTGTCCATCGGCGACTGCGGGAAGGCCAGCAACCAGAACTGCACCCAGAACTGCGTTTCGTCGTATTCGTTGATCTTCAAACCAACGCCCATTCCAACACAGTCGAATTTGTGAGTGACGAGAATCTTCCGTTCGTACCATTCGTCATAGGTACGGTCATAGCTGGCGGAAAGTTCATAGGACCACTTTTCGTTCGGGAAAAGTTTGGCGCGCGGCGTAAAGAGTTCGCGGGTTCCATCCAGAAAGCGATACTCGAAGCTGTATTCGCTCTGATCATCGGTAATGTATTTCACGCGCGCATTGGCCGGGGACAGTTTGTGCGTGTACCAGTCGTATGCGAGATCGGACTGAATGAAGAAATTGTCAGTCAGGCTCAGCTCGGCATCGGCCACCAGATTACTGAAGCTCCGTTCGCCGGTCGCAGAGTCGAAGCGATATGTTGTGTACACATCGCTATCGAGGAAGTTCGCAATCCGCTTGGCTCCGCGTTTGGTTTGCAGATAGTCACGGATACCGAAACGAACCTCATTCTGCTTATCGAGCGTATCAATGGAATCAAACTGGTAGAAGTTTGTTGGATTCATTCCTGAACGGGTGCGCCAGCTGTAATCGGCATACGGTTCCGCGATATGACGCAGGCCATCGCCATAGAATCCGCTCTTTGTCGTGAGCGTCTTGTAGGTCTTGAAAGAAGTCAGCGTGCCGAGTTCGAAAAGATTGCGATAATCGGCGTTTGAGTTGCCGGTCGCATTTTCGTTGTACCAGGTTCCGCGATAACCGGCCCGCGGAATGACGTTGAAGAACTCGTCATACTGCAGCGGCAGAAAGATCTGATTATGCGTATCAAACCGGGCGCTCTGATAGTCGGCTGGCATCGGAAGGTTGGTGATCGAGTACTGCTTACCTAGATACGCGCCATTGTTTTCGCTCTGGAAAAAGAACGGCGAGTCACCGACCCGTGAACGGTACCAGTCGTAGGTCGCTTCCGGCATACGGTTAACCGTGGTGTAGAAGTCGTTCATGCGATGATCAACGCGCAGACTGGCGGCATATTTTTCGGAGGAACGCTGCAAAACCGAATAATTTTCCGGGTTGGCTTCAGTTCTATATTCCGTGTTGAAGAAATCTCTGACAATCAACGGATCGCTCAGCCAGTTTAGCTTGGTCGTCAGATAGGTTTCGTCGTCGAGCTGTTCGCGGTCGGTCAGTTTCACCCGATACCGCTGCGAATCAATCAGGCTTTGGTAGGATGACAAATCATGGCTGTTCTTCGGATCTTTATCATCAATGTAATACGTTTCGACCTGTCCGCCGCCGAGCGGTGTTTTCCACGCAAAGTCCTGCCCTAAACCCAGGCCACGTTTGGAATAAACATCGAAGTGCGTTTTTGCTGTGAGCCAATCAGTCGGGTGAACCGTGGCACGAACCTTGATGAAGGCTCCGAAGTTTCCACCGTAACCGACAACTGTATTGATCACACCGGAAGCAAGATCCCGCTCAAAGTACGGAGTGTAGAAGACCGGAACCGGTCCGATGTAGAACGTTACATGCTTGGCTTTAATAAATGCGCTCTTGGTCTTCTCGTTGGTGATAACCCGCACCTGCTTCGCCTTGATGTAAACCGACGGATCGTCGCCGGAACAGGTGGTGATCATGGCATTGACCAGAAGGAATTCGTTACTGGAAATCCGCTGGGTTTTTTCGGCGGTAATATAGGCCGGTTCAAAATACATCGAAGATTTACCGAAGGTTCCTTCGCGGGTCTTGTAGTTATAGACCAGCTCCTGACCTTCCCAGCGGTTTCCATCGCGAATCATCAGAATGTTGCCGCTGGCCTTAATCTCGCCGGTTTTTGAATTCACCGTCACATGATCAGCCTGCAGACTGGCTCCGGTCTGCTGAACCGCCACATTGCCGTCACCAATCAGCAGGTCGCCGGAATACTCCATCCGGTCTGCTGTAACCTCGATCGCGTTTTCATCCGTTACGGTACGCTCTGGAAGCGGCTTACGTTCGGTATGTGCGACACTTCCGGAAGAAACACTGCCCGCAACGCCCGCAACGGCAGCGGTTCCGCCGCCACCGGATTCGCCTGCCGTGTCGGCCACCGGAAGAATCGGCGCCTTCGAGCCGTCGGCCAGCATGACGTCGCCGCTTGGAAAAAGAACGCGCAGACGCGCCGCTGATTTTGCGGCGTACTGAGTTTCGCCGAACTGCGCAACCACTTTTCGATAGTAGATGGCGGCAGACTCATTCTGCGGCGGACGCGGCACGCGTTCGTAGAAGCGGCCGACCTCGTAATTATATTCTGCGGACAAATCACGCAACTCAGCGGTAAAATCTTTCGCTTCGGCGATGTGCTGCGAGTTGGTGTAAAGCTCAGGAAACAGTCCGGCTGAAAGTTGCGCCTGCTCACGGATATCCACGCTGTACGGCTTGGACTCGACCAGTTCCTTAAAACTTCCGATCTTTGCAACAGCGGCCTTTTCGGCGAACGGGCTGTCTGGATAGCGGTACTCGACGGTTGAATAAGCGACGACAGCCAGTTCCTGATCGTTGTTCTTCTGATAGGCCTGACCGATCATGTATTGCATCTCAGGCGCACGTTCCCATTGCGGCGCGTTCTGGATGATGGACTCGAAAAGCGGAACGGCCCGCTCCGGTGCGCGGTAGCCGCCGAAGAGCCAGCGCATCCGCTTGCGTTCCATCTCATTGGTCGCCAGTTTGTACTGACGATCAAGAATGTCGTCATAATCTTTGATGCTGGTGTAGTACTGCTGAATCAGTTCTTCGTAGGCCGTGAACGCTTTTTTGTTTTTGCCCTGTTCAAAATAGACTTCCGCCGCCGACTGCTTGGCGATCGCCGCTTCCGCGCTGTCCGGCCAGCGCTTCACGAGAATTTCAAACTGCTTCCTCGCACTGCGGAGATGCCCCTTTTCTTTCAGCGACTGAGCATAGCTCAAGTGCTCCTGCACCGTTGCCGGTTTATAGGCGAACGGATTGAGGTAAAAATAATTTCCTGTGCGGGTTTCCTTATACGGCATAGCGGTCGAACAGCCGGTTGCGGAAAGCAGCACAAAGACGGCCAGAAAGCCCGCGATAGAAGCGCAGTTCTGTTTTAAATTCATATGCGCCAGAGAGTACGGAAGCCCTACCGCCTTGGCAAGAGCGAAGCCGCGGTTTCCAAAGTCCGGAAAACCGCGGCTGGCCGGGGCCTTAAAATTCAACGCGCGGCACAACGGCGGATTCCGGCGCGGATTCAAACGGTGTACGCCGGGCAAATCCGAACATCCCGGCCCAGACCGAGCCGGGGAACCGGCGGATCGACGTATTGTACGTCTGCACGGTTTCGTTGTAGCGGCGACGTTCCACCGAAATCCGGTTTTCCGTGCCAGCCAGTTCGTCCTGCAACGCCAAAAAGTTCTGATTGGCTTTAAGCTGAGGATACTGTTCCGCCACCACCAGCAGACGGCTGAGCGCGCTCTGCATTTCACCGGCGGTTTTCATCTTTTCGTCCGGTGTGGAAGCCATGCCCCACTGACTGCGTAGACGAGTGACTTCGGTCAGAAGTCCTTTTTCGTGGGCAGCGTAGCCTTTCACCGTATTGATCAGATTCGGAATCAGATCAAAGCGGCGCTGCAGAACCGTTTCGACATTCGCCCACTGCGCCGTCACGGCTTCATCCTGCGAAACAAAACGGTTTTTCGATCCGATGGCTGATCCGCCGATCATCACAACCACCAGCAAAATAATTCCGAGTGCAATCCATACCTTCTTCATCGTCATCCTCCGTTGTTAAATCTGATCCACCGCATCAACGACCGCTTCAATTGATTTCAGATACTCTTCGAAGAGCCGTCCGGCGTCTACTTTTTTTATTTTCAGCGCGCCGGTTTTTAGACCGTGAATCTGCCGGAACGTTTCGAGTTCAACCGGAACATGGCAGTTCAGTTTTTCCAGTGCCTGAAATTTTTCCGCCGGAACACCATTTTCATAAAGCCGCAGGGCGGCACGGAAAAGCGTTAGCACACCGGACAGCGAACCGGTCAGCAGTACCGCCAAACGGCGCGGACTTCCGCTGACGGAAAGGTAGCTGCGGCTGAGTTGAATCAGCGCGGAGCGCAGTTCGTGTTCAACCTGCAACCGCAAATTCGCCGTGCCGGGATGAATTCCGGCGATCACATCGTCACCGAAAAGAACTTTGCGGGAATCGCGCATATCGAGCAGTTCAATCGGAAATACATCGGCGGCTTCCGTCAGCCGTTTGCGTGTAAACAAAAGCGGCGTCGGATTACCGGCCCGCTCCCAGATGGCAACCGGTTTGGACAGCTGGCGAAGAACCGCCGGAGAAAGATCGTTCAGCGCAACCAGCAGATTATAATCCGAGCCTTTCGCCGCATAATCGCCCGCCGCGGCGGAACCGTAAAGCACCACGGCTTGCAGATTGTCGCCGCAAACGGTTTTTAATTTTTCAGTGAACTGTTCCGGACTCATCTTTTTCATAAACAAATCTCCTCCTACCAGCCGCGCGACGCGCCGCCGCCGCCAGACATTCCGCCACCGAAGCCGCCAAATCCGCCGCCGCCGCCACCAAACC
>JABFQY010000006.1 GCA_013141415.1 Kiritimatiellaceae bacterium | reverse complement strand
ACGGATAGAAGGTTGTTCGTTCAGTCGAAATGAACGCACTTTTAAATCAGCCGGACAGTCTTTTGAAACAGAGAAAGGAATGGATTATAAGCAGAAGCGGTTGACAGACTCCATAGAAGGCCCGGTCTCCGACCGGGCGTCATCGTATCAGGTGGAACGCGCCGTCCCGGCGCGTTTTGAACGGTGCCGGGGTCAGGCGACTGCGACGGGGTCAGTCCGGCGACGGGGTCAGTCCGGGAAAGTGACAATTCATACCTTGAGAATCTGATGCGGTACTGCTGAGGCGCAGCCGAAGACCGCGAGGCCGTCGTTCCGCTAAAAGATTCCGGATAGGCATCCTTTTAAAAACGGTGCAAGTATTAGATAGACAGCGGGCGCGGCAGTTCTAATATCTGCGCCATGCATAAATACGGGAAAGCTCTGGTGGTCGGGTGCGGACGGAGCGGCCGCGCCGCCGAGGCGTTACTTCGTTCCGAAGGTACGACGGTCACCAGCATTTGTCAGGAAATCACACCGGATTACTGTTTCAAGGGTCTGCATTTCGATCCCGATGTAGCCATTATCAGCCCCGGCTTCTCCCTGAATCATCCGTGGATAAAAGAGTTGATCGAACACGGTATTCCTCTGCTTTCAGAACTGGAACTCGGCTGGTCACGCCGGCACTGTCCGGTGATCGCGGTGACCGGTTCCAACGGTAAGAGCACGGTTGTGAAGTGGATCGTTGAATCTCTGGCTCAGGCCGGTCAGACGGCGGTGCCGTGCGGCAATTACGGTTTTCCTGTCTGCGGTGCGGTGATGCTTCATGAAGTTCCGAACTGGCTGGTGATAGAGGTCAGTTCATTTCAGCTCGAAACGGTGCAGGAATTTCGTCCGGAGATCGGCCTGTTGCTCAATGTTCTGCCGAATCACCTCGATCGCCACGGAAGCATGGATACCTACCGCGACCTCAAGCTTCGTCTGTTTGAAAATATGACCGGGACGGATACCGCAGTTATCCCCGGCGAGATGGCCTCAGGCATCAGGAAGAAAGGGGCCAGCATCTGGAAGACCTTCGGCACGGAGTCGGCAGCGGATTTTCGTTATCAAAACGGGCAGGTTGGCGAAATTAATCTGAACGGAACCCGGTTTGCCAATGAAATCCTCGGTGCGGCAGGCGCGGCGGTGGCCGCTGTCTGTGCCTCTTGCGGCATTTCTCCGGCGGCGGTAGAAGCCAGCGCACGGGTTTTTGAGCCGCTTCCGCACCGGACGGAACTGGTGGCGGAGATTAACGGGGTGAACTATGTGGACGATTCCAAGGCCACCAACATTGCAGCCATGTGCGCGGCGGTCAAAATGTGCACAGGGAAGGTGCATTTGATCGCCGGAGGGCGGGTCAAAGAGACTGATTTCAGTTTGGCAAAAGATTTACTGGCGCAGCGGGTTTCGCATCTATATCTTATCGGGGAAGCATCGGGTATGATGCAGGCTGCGTGGGGAGACGCGGTTCGGTGTATTTCCTGTGGAACGTTAGAAAATGCGGTGATAGCCGCACAGAAGCAGGCGAGACCCGGGGAAACCGTTCTTCTCTCACCTGCGTGTACCAGTTTTGATCAGTTCCGCGATTTCAACGAACGCGGCGATTGTTTCGCCGCCGCCGTTCGCGGGTTGACCGAAAAAAATGCGAGTGTATGAAACGGGTAAGGTTAGCAGTGAAGGAGTTTCTCATGAAGTCGAAGGTTGTTGGGTTTCAAGTTCTGGTCATGCACATAGCAGTACTGGCCGGGTTTTCTCTGATGCAGGGTTGCGCAATGTTTAAATCCAGCAGTGCGCCAAAGGATCAACCGGTAGTTCTTCCGGCCGCTCCCGAAGTGACTGATGCTGGACTTCTTCCAGTTGTTGCCGCTCCCGCCTCCGCCGAAAAGGTTCATAGCGTACTGAAAGGCGAAACGCTTTCGTCCATCGCTTCCTCGTACGGCGTATCCTGGAAAAAACTGGCTGAGTGTAACAATATCGCCAATCCCAATCAGTTGAAGGTCGGACAGGAACTTCGCATTCCCGGAACGTCGGGTTCTTCTATTTCCGGTGCACCGGCCAAACATACGGCTCCAGTCTCCAGTCGTCCGATTCCCGGCGCAATCAAGCAAGGTTCTTCTTACACGGTTCAGAAGGGCGATACACTTGCGAGCATCGCCAAGCGTTGCGGCCTGACCGTCAGTGAACTTAAGACAGCAAACGATCTTAAAAACGACAATCTCTCCGTCGGCAAGAAGCTGACTGTTCCAAAGAAAGGTGCCGCCGTTAAGGCTCCTGCCAAAGCAATTCCTGCTAAAGCAGCGAACCCTGCAGTCGAGAAGAAGTCTGCCGCCGCTCCGCTTCCGGCCCCGGCTCCGCTCGCGGATGCCGCTCCGGCCACCGCTTCGACCGGTACAGTTTCGTCTGCCTCTCCGAGTGCTCCTGCCGTAGCAGCTCCGGTAGCTAAAGCGGCCAGCGCTCCGGTTTACGAACACGTTCTTTATCCGGGCGAAACGCTGGACGATGTCGCTCGTCAGTACGGCAGCTCTCAGCAGGAAATCATGAAGCTGAATAACATCACCGATCCTTCCTCGATCAAACCAGGCACCAAACTGCTGGTTCCGATTCCGGAATGAATATCCGGGCGGGTGTAAAAAGGGGCGCCTTATCGGCGTCCCTTTTTTTTCATTCTCATTCCGGAACCTTCATGGAATAGTTTCGTTATGCAACGAACCATCACTGTACTGATTGCCGCGGTGCTTCTTCTTGTCACCATCGGCGTGGTCATGCTGTACAGTGCCAGCATGGTACGCGGTGATGCCGACTTTCACGACACGGCTTATTTCGTCAAACGGCAGGGAATCTGGATGTTGCTGTCTATGGTGGCGGTAGTCGGCTGCACCCAGTTGAAGCTGCACTGGTTTCGTACGGCCGCGCTGCCGCTGGCCGCCGCCTGTTTGTTAATGCTGGTGCTGGTGCGGATTCCGCATATTGGACTCGAGGTGAACGGCAGCTGGCGCTGGCTCCAGCTCGGGCCTTTACGGATTCAGCCTTCCGAATTTTCAAAAATCGGTATCATCCTTGCCTCGGCTTGGTGGATTTCCCGCCGTCGCCGTTATATGCACACGTTTAAACGCGGCATTGTCGTGCCGATAGCAGGTCTCGGCATTTTTGCCATGCTGCTGATGATCGAGCCGGATTTTGGTACGACGGCACTTGTGGGGCTTGTGACGCTCGGTCTGCTTTATATCGGCGGAGCGCGTCCGCTCTATCTAAACGGATTTGCCGGCGCCGGCGCCGGCGCGCTGGCGGTTCTGCTGGCGCATAATGCCAACCGCATGCAGCGCATTATGGCTTTTCTTGATCCGGAAAAATATGCGCAGGAAGAGGCGTGGCAGCTCATCAACGGACTCAATGCGTTTGCTTCGGGCGGCGCATACGGCACCGGACTTGGCAATAGCATTCAGAAATATCATTACCTGCCTGAGGCTCACACCGACTTTATTCTTCCGATCATCGGCGAAGAGTTCGGTCTGGTTTCCACGCTGATCGTTCTGGTTCTTTTCGTTATCATTTTTATCTGCGGCCTGCGAATTGCCGCCCGCGCCTCGGACGACTTCGGACGTTTCACTGCACTGGGTATCACGCTGATGATTACGTTTCAGGCGATCATCAATCTGGCCGTAGTGACTGGCTGCATGCCAACCAAAGGACTGGCTCTTCCCTTTATCAGTTACGGCGGATCGAGTCTGCTTGTCTCGGCGGTGATGATCGGCATCCTGATTAACGTGGCACACACAGCCCGCGATCCGAAGGTGAAAACCCGCACGGCACTTTTCAAAGACCGCCGCCGCACGGCCTAGGGTGATTTCCGGCGCAGTGTGTGGACGGTGATTTCCGGCGGGCAGTTGAAGCGTACGGCCACCGACGAAGTTCCGGCGCCGCGCGAGGTATAGCCGGTCATTTCCTCGAACCTCCATAGACCGGAGTGAAGTTTGTGCGGACACTTGCTGTTCGTGAGCAGCGGAAGCCCGCCCGGCAGACAGATCTGTCCGGCGTGGGTATGTCCGCACAGATAAAGGTTGATGCCGGCGAAGGCCGCTTTGCGGGCGATTTCCGGCGAGTGGGCCAGCAGGATTTTAAAACCGTTTTCCGGAACGCCTTCGAGCGCCTTGTCGAGATTGTCGGTCTCGTAGTAATGCGGATCATCTACGCCGGCCAGCCAGATCGTTGCGCCGCCGCGCTCCAGCGCCGCATGTTCATTGAGCAGTACCCGGATGCCGCCATCTTCCAGCATCGGAACCATTTCAATTGCATCGTGGTTTCCGAGGATCGCGAACACGCCGGTTTTGATGTGGCGGCGCAGTTCAACCATCCGGCGTGTCGGCATTTCGTAATCCTCGAACGTGCCTTCCCGGAAATCGCCGGTGATGATGCATGTGTCGTATTCCAGCGGTTTCACCAGCCGGATCAGAATATCAATCAGTTCGGGATTCCCGTCGATGTGTGTATCGCTGATATGCAGCAGGCGATAGCCGTCAAACTCTTCCGGCAGATCCGGGCAGGGCAGTTCCTGAAAATTGACCCGCACCGCCAGCGCGTTGCGGTGACCGCGCCAGTAAAGTCCCACGGCTTTCAATGTGTTGCGGATGATGCGGTGAAGCGTGCGGATATGTTCAATATGAAACCAGACCTTGCCGTTGCCAAACAGCCGCGCCACATGATGGGTCTGGATTTTCAGCCGCTGTGCCAGCAACTGCCGGCCCAGCCGTTTCTCAAGTTGTTGATAATCCACATCAGCCATTGAGAGTTCCTTTCGCTCCGACTATATTCATTCAGCAACCCGCATAAAAGATGAATACCTCCGGAAAAAAAGTGGACGAACGCCGTCTCGATGGACAGATCGAGCGGGCCGTTTTCCGTAACGAGGAAAACGGTTACGCCGTTCTGCGCGTCAAAGTCCGCGGGCACAAGGACCTCGTCACCGTCGTCGGTACGGTT
This sequence comes from Kiritimatiellaceae bacterium, assembly GCA_013141415.1. Classification (NCBI taxonomy): domain Bacteria; kingdom Pseudomonadati; phylum Kiritimatiellota; class Kiritimatiellia; order Kiritimatiellales; family Kiritimatiellaceae; species Kiritimatiellaceae bacterium. The sequence continues at coordinate 166,158 of JABFQY010000006.1, read as the reverse complement.
TCCAGCGCCAACCCCGGCGAGTGGCTGGCCGCCGACGGCGAGTGGATTACTGATGCTCATTACGGCCAGCAGTTCAAAGCAGAATCGATGCGGATTTCCCAGCCTGACACGCTGGATGGAATCAAAAAATTTCTTGGCTCCGGCATGATTCGCGGCGTCGGCAAAGAGTACGCCGAGCGGCTGGTGCAGGCTTTCGGGCGCGATGTGTTTGATGTGATCGAAAACTCCTCGGCTAAACTTCTGAAAGTCGAAGGGATCGGGCCGGGCCGCCGCGCCAGCATTCGCGCGGCGTGGGCGGAGCAAAAGGGCGTCCGCGAGATCATGAGTTTTCTTTTCAGCCACGGTGTGAGCACGGCGCGCGCCTTCCGGATTTATAAAGCCTACGGCGAACGCTCCATCGAACGGATTCAGCGCGACCCGTATTGTCTGGCCCGCGACATCCACGGCATCGGCTTTCTGATTGCCGACGGCATCGCGCAGAAACTCGGCATCGCCAAAGATTCCGAATTGCGCGCCCGTGCCGGAATTGAATATGTCCTGCAGGAGTTGACCACCAGCGGACATTGCGCCGCACCGCGCGGCGACCTGCAAGGCAAAGCCGTTGAACTGCTTGATATTTCACCGGAGCAGATTTCCGGAGCGCTCGACTGGCTGGTCGGCGAGAAACGGCTCATTCTGGACGAAGACCGACAGGGCCGCGCGCTGGTTTATCTGCCAAAGCTCTATTTTGCCGAATGGGCGTTCGCCAAAAAACTGACCGAGCTGAACTACGGTAAACATCCTTGTCCAAAGATCGACTTTGAAAAAGCGCTGGAGTGGGTGCAGAAGAAAACAAAAATCCAGTTGTCGGAAAACCAGTGCGAAGCGCTGCGCCTCGCCGTGCAGGCCAAAGTGATGGTCATCACCGGCGGACCCGGCGTCGGTAAAACCACGCTCGTAAATTCCATCATTCAGGTTCTGGCGGCAAAAAAACTGACCGTGGTGCTTTGTGCGCCGACGGGCCGCGCCGCCAAACGGCTGAGCGAAACCACCGGACTTGAAGCCAAGACGATTCATCGCCTGTTGCAGTTTAATCCCGGAACCGGCGGCTTCCGACATACCGACGAGAATCCGCTCGAAGGCGATGTCTTCATCATTGACGAAGCCAGCATGATCGATCAGGTGCTGGCGTATCAACTGTTACAGGCGATTCCAAAGCGTGCGGCGGTGATTTTTGTCGGCGACGCCGACCAGCTTCCGTCCGTCGGGCCGGGTCGGGTGCTTTGCGACATCATCGCTTCCGGCGCGGTACCGGTCGTTGCGCTCACCGAAATTTTCCGGCAGGCCGCCGAAAGCCGGATCGTCACCGGCGCGCACCGGATCAATCACGGACAACTGCCCGAATTTCCGGAAGAAGGCGACAAGTCGTCCGACCTCTATTTTGTCGAAGCCGAAGAGGCGCAGAAGGTGATCGGCGTCATCAGTAAAATGGTCAGCGAATCGCTTCCGCAGCGGCTGGGCTTTAATCCGATTGAAGATATTCAGATTCTGACGCCGATGCAGAGGGGCGAACTCGGCGCGCGCAATCTCAATCAGGTCATGCAGGGATTGCTGAATCCGACGGGCCGCGAAATTGAACGCTTCGGCATGGTTTTCCGCGAAGGCGACCGCGTGATGCAGACCGAAAACGACTACGACAAAGAGGTTTTCAACGGCGACCTTGGCCGTATTGTGGCGATTGATGAAGAACAACGAGAGATCGTGGTAAAGATCGACGACCGCCGCGTGAAGTATGAATTTCGTGAACTCGACGAACTGGTGCATGCCTACGCCGTCACCATTCATAAATCACAGGGCAGCGAATATCCATGCGTCATCATACCGGTGCATACTCAGCACTTTGTTATGCTTCAGCGCAGTCTGCTCTATACCGCCGTCACTCGTGCCAAAAAATTCGCCGTGCTCGTCGGAACGAAAAAAGCGATGGGACTGGCCGTCAGCCGCGCCGAATCCCGCGAACGTGTCACGACGTTGAAAGAACGGCTTCAAAGCCAGAAGTAGAGAGCGTCTCGCGCAAAGACGCAGAGATTTTTCCCGCTTCCTGTAGGCCCGCTGCCCTCAGCGGGCGAAAAGACGCCGGGTGAGGGCACCCGGCCTACAAATTGAATCCGGAAAACGCCGGGTGAGGGCACCCGGCCTACAGACTGCGGCGGACAAACAAGCATGCTCGGCCCTTCGATAAACTCAGGGCAGGCGCCCCCGCCTGCGGAAAAATGGCAGACGAGGGCGTCTGCCCCACAGCCACCAAGGGCAACCTCGTCGTCGCTATCCAAGGGTTCCCAAATAACTGATAACTATCTCGCCGCCTGTTGCATGAAGAAGTTGGTTTTCTTTTCGTAACCGATGGTGGTGCTTTCGTTGTGGCCGGGATGGACGGTGACGTCGTCGGGCAGGGCGGCCAGTTTTTTGAGCGACTGGGCGAGAATGCGTCCGTCGCCGCCGGGCAGGTCGGTGCGTCCGCAGGTTCCTTTGAAGAGGGTGTCTCCGGTGAAGATGACTTTTTCCTGTTCGAAGTAGAAGCAGATGCAACCTTTGGTGTGACCGGGGGTTTCCAACGTCTGGAAGCTGAGGTCTGCGATTTTTAAATCCTTGGATCTTTCGGGGTGAATGAACTCGGTGACGGGTTTTTCGGGGACGGGATAGTAGGGCAGGATCTGGTTTTGCTGTCCAAAGGCCCATTTAAAATCTTCGGCGTGGATGTAAATCGGCGCGGGGCGGGCGGCGTACAGTTCGGCGAGGGCGCAGAGGTGGTCGGCGTGGCCGTGGGTTAAGAGGTAGGCGGCGACGATGAGTTCATTCTGCCGGAGCACGGCCTCAATATCGGCGGCGTCATGGCCGGGGTCAATGACGAGCGCCTGTTTTGCATCGCCCCAGACGATGGCGCAATTTACTTCAAAAGGGCCGACGGAGAGGATTTCAACATTCATGCGGCGGAGAATAGGCAAGGCGGGCGCGGCATAAAAGCGGGAACGTAAAAAATGTCGCCGACGGATACAGTTTTATGGGTTAGTTGGTTGACTTGCCGGAGTCATTTCCGCACCTTATGCAGAATTTTAACCGGATTCGATGGCGAATAACTTAATGGAGGACTGCAAAATGACGGCACCGACAAAAAATAAGAAGCTGCTCAACTGGGTGGCGGAAATACAAAAAATGTGTACGCCTGACCGCGTGGTCTGGTGCGATGGCTCGAAAAAAGAGTACGACAGTCTGATGGCCGAAATGGTGGCCAGCGGCATGGCGATCAAGTTGAACGAGAAGAAACGTCCGAACAGCTTTGCCTTCAATTCCGATCCGTCCGACGTGGCGCGTGTTGAAAACCGCACCTACATCGCGTCAGTGAAGCAGGAAGATGCCGGTCCGACCAACAACTGGATTGATCCGGTTGAACTCAAGAAGACGATGACGGCGCTTTACACCGGTTGCATGAAGGGCCGCACAATGTACGTTATCCCGTTCTCGATGGGCCCGATCGGTTCTGACATCGCTAAGATCGGCGTCGAAATTACCGACTCGCCGTACGTGGTCGTTAATATGCAGATCATGACTCGTATGAGTCCCAAGGTGCTCGAAGTTCTTGGTGAAGACGGCGAGTTTATTCCCTGCCTGCACTCCATCGGCGCTCCGCTCGAACCCGGACAGAAAGACAGTCGTTGGCCCTGCGCGCCGATCGAACAGAAATATATCGCTCACTTCCCGGAAGAAAACCTGATCTGGTCCTACGGTTCCGGCTACGGCGGAAACGCGTTGCTCGGCAAAAAGTGCCTTGCACTTCGTATCGCTTCCAACATGGCCCGCAAGGAAGGCTGGATGGCTGAGCACATGCTCATCCTGCGCTTCACCAATCCGCAGGGTAAAAAGTTCCACATTGCGGCGGCGTTCCCGTCCGCTTGCGGCAAAACCAATCTGGCGATGCTTCAGTCCACCGTTCCGGGCTGGAAGGTTGAAACCATCGGCGACGATATCGCCTGGATGAAGCCCGGCAAGGACGGACGTCTCTATGCGATCAATCCGGAAGCCGGATTCTTCGGCGTTGCGCCGGGAACCTCGAAAGCATCCAACCCGATGGCTCTCGAAAGCTGCCGTAAAGATGCGATCTTCACCAACGTGGTCGTCACGGACGATCTGGATGTGTGGTGGGAAGACATGGGCGTAGAGTGCGCAGGCGGAACCGACTGGAAGGGTAAGCCCTTCACGCCGGGTCAGAAAGATGCGGAAGGCAAGAAGATCCTTGGTGCTCACCCGAACAGTCGCTTCACCGCGCGTGCCGCGCTCTGCCCGGTGATCTGTTCCGACTGGGAAAATCCGGCTGGCGTGCCGATCGATATCTTTGTGTTCGGCGGACGTCGCACAACCACGATGCCGCTGGTTCACGAAGCCTTGGATTTCAATCACGGTGTTTACATGGGTTCCACCGCCGCTTCCGAAGCGACGGCTGCCGCCCTTGACGTGAAGTCGGCGATTCGGTTCGACCCGTTCGCGATGACGCCGTTCATTGGCTACCATGCTGGTGACTATATGAGCCACTGGTTCGAAATGGGCGATCTGCTGGGCGACAAGGCTCCGCGCTGTTTCTACGTTAACTGGTTCCGCAAGGACAAGAACGGCAAGTGGCTCTGGCCCGGTTTCGGCGATAACAGCCGCGTCCTGAAATGGATGTGCGAACGCGTCGAAGGTAAAGTCGGTGCCAAAGAAACGGCAATCGGTCTGATGCCGAAAGACGGCGACCTGACGCTCGACGGCCTGAACATTCCGGCTGAAGACTGGACGGAACTGATGAAGGTGGACACGGAGCTGTTTAAATCAACGCTGGATGAAGCTAAAGAATATCTGGCGAAGCTAGGCTCCAAGTTGCCGGCCCGTATGATGGTGCAGTTCGAAGCGCTCAAAAAGCGTCTCGGCTAAACTCCGGTTGCTGAAAAGCGAAAGGCGTTCCGGATTTTCGGAACGCCTTTTTTTCTGGAGTGCTCCGGCAAACGGAGTGCGACGGAGCTTTTGATCTGACAAGAGCGAAAAACGGCCTCGCACCTGCAGCTGGCGTCCATACTTCAGATTTCTAGTTGAGGTGCGGGAAAGCGAGGGTGACCAGCGCGCCGGAGCCTGCTTTGTTGTTGGCGAGGATGAGCGATCCGCCATGTGCTTCGGCAATGTTCTTGGTGATGAACAAACCGAGGCCCATTCCGCCGGACGCGCCTTTGGTGGTGTAGTGCTTTGTCTGCATATCAGACAATTTTTCGAGCGGGAAGCCGCCGCCGTTATCTTCGACTTCAACCAGCGCACGGCGTCCGTCGACTTTCCAGCATACGGTGATGACACCGCCGGAAGCGGGCAGGGCTTCAACAGCGTTGCCGACGATATTCTGGATAGCCCGGAAAATTTGCACGTTGTCACCTTCGATGCGGCAGTCTGCCGGACCGGGAACCAGATTTACCTGCGCAGATTTCGCGGCAGCGAGGGTTTTGGCGTTGAGAGCCACTTCGGTGACGAGATCGCCAAGCAGAAGTTTTTTGATGGAGGAATCGGCCCGTTTGGAGCGTTCGCGCCACAGGGTTAGCATGTCGCGGCAGCGGGAAACGCTTTTTTCGATCTGTTCCAGATAGGCGACATTAATCTCTTTGCCCAGATTCTTTTGATCCTTGATATCTTTGATGAGGATCTGGACATAGCCGTTGATGACGCTGAGCGGATTGCCGAGATCGTGCACAAATTCGGACGATTCTTCGCCAAGCGAGGCCAGTTTTTCTTTGGTATTAAGCTGTTCCTGCAACTGAGTTGTCAGCGCTTCAAGGTGCTGGGTGGCAGCGATTTGTTTCCGGTTGAGCTTGGTGCGCCGTACATAACCGGCGACCACTTCGCGGATTTCGTCTGTGTCGAAGGGCTTTTTCAGATAGTCGGTGGCGCCGTGGCGGATGGCATCTTGCGCCGTTTCGAGCGAACCGAAGCCGGTGAGCATGATAATGGAAACCTGCCGGTCGATGGCGCGAATTTCTTTCAAGCCTTGAATGCCGGTTTTCCCCGGCATTTTGATGTCGGTGATGATGCAGTCCGGCGCATTTTCTTTCAGGGCCGCAACGCCTTTATCCACGGAGTCAACACAGGTTACGTCGTAGAGGTCTTTAAACAGAAAGCGCAGGCTTTCCCGCGGGCCGAGTTCGTCGTCAATTACAAGCAACCGGTCTTTTGTCATAGAATCCCCTAGAATTTGTAGCCGTAGGAGAGGCTGAGCAGTTGAACCTGATAATCGTATTTTCCGTCAGGACTGTTTAATGAGCCGCTGACGTTACGACCGCTTAAAAGGCCGTAGGCGTAGCCGACATCAATGGCGTGATGTCCGGTTTCATATCCAAGGCCCATCGAAATCACGCCTTGATCGGTGTCCGGCCCGAGCGGTCCGTATGTGGCGTCCGGTGTCGGATTTTCCAGATACATGAAGCCCGAGCGCAACGTCCATTTCGGCATGAATTTCCACGAGGCACCGAGACCAGCCGTCCAGTTTTCTTTCAGTTGCTGCTGAACCGTTGTTCCGAAGCGAGGATCTGAATCGTGGATGGTCAGCCTCTGGTATTGTGAAAAATCGAGCCACTCGGCGTTCGCCTCGACTTTCAGCGTATCGGTAAGCTCGATGCCGTATGCGAGGCCGAGAATGGCGGGATATTCAATATTGGCATCGATATCGCTTCTCGCTCCGGTTGATAGGTCGTTATCGCCCGTATATTTTATGGTGAAAGGTGAGCGGTAGGTGGCGGCCAGTCTCTGCTTCTCAGTCATTTTCCAGGTGGCTGCGGCATTCCAGCCGATGGCATTTCCGTCTGCGGTCAGCTTGGATTCAGTGCCCGACGGCAGACCGAAGATGGTGGAATAGGGCGGAGTGAAGATCGTTTTTTGCTCTACTTTTCCGTAATAGAAGTCAGCGCCGACACCAACAGAAAATGAATCGGTCAATCGCATGGCAACGTTCGGAGTGAAATCCGCAACCGTCATGCTTCCGGCGTACGAGATGTTGTTTTGGGCGAAATAGTCGGAATCTCTCCACGCAACCGAGCGGCCGAACGGAACATATGTGGCGAGACCGACCGCATATTTTCCTTTTTCAAACGGAATAGCGGCTGAGAATCCAGGAAGGGCGAAGAAGGGGGCTTTCGTTTTGTTATAAGCACCGGCTCCTTGAAACTCATTGCGACCGTATCCGAAGGTTGTATTGGCCTGTACCATCGGCTGCTCAAGATCGACAAGGTTGGCGGAGTTGTGGATGGTCGCGTTGGCGTCATCTGCGAAAGCGCGATGTCCGCCGAAGGCTCCGATGGCGCGTGCGCCTTCCGGAGGATTGCGGAAACCGTCCGCAAAAAGAACCGATGAAATAAGCAGTGTGGTGGTAAGTACTACAGCAGGGGCTGGCGCAACACGGGGTTTGTTGATCATGCTCTTAGCGTCTCCATTTTTTCATTTCAGGTTTGAAGCCGTTCAATCCATACGCAGAAGTTGGGGCAGTCTAGTTTCAGTTTATTCATTTTTCCATATAAAAAATTATGAATGTACACAAATGAACAGGGGCAGTTGCTGTCAGCATGAAATTTGCCGTGGAGAAATTCGGGTGTACATATTTGTTCAATGTTGCCCGTCCATAAACGTCCCGGCGCCTGTGAAGTTTTTCCTCACAATCTTAAGTGTACAAATCTGTACACCTCTACTATTCTCCGATGGACATTTTTGAACACCCCTATTAATGCCTTTAAATTTGGAGTAAACGTGGAACCGCAAAACAGGGTCGTCGTAACGGGTATGGGCGTCGTTGCTCCCAACGGTATCGGTCTGGATGCCTTCTGGGATTCCTTGATCAACTGTAAAAGTGGCATTGGTCCGATCACTCTATTTGATGTCACAGACTATCCACTGAAAATCGCCGGGGAAATTAAAGGGTTCAACTTGAGAGACCACTTTGGAAATGGTTGCAAACCCAATCGGCTTGGCCGCCAAACCCAACTTGGGTTGGTCGCGTGCAAGATGGCCGCGGATGATGCAGGGCTAACCAAAGAATCTTTGAAGGGGCGAGGGCCACTCCATCTGGTGGTTGGGATATGTAGCGCAGCGGCTGATATTATTGAATCTGCAAAAGAAATTATTATGACTCGCGGTGCGGATCGGGTTCGGCCTTATATGGTTGGAGCCTGCCAGCCTCATGCCATTAGCGCTGCCATGATTCAAATTTTTGACGTGCAGACTTCTGTGACGACAATTTCTTCAGCATGCCCTTCAGGATTAGATGCTGTTGCACTTGCTACAAAAATGATTAAAGAAGGGAAAACGGATTTGGTTGTTGTTGGCGCGGCAGATTCTCCGTTAAGCAATACAGGCGTCGCCGGGTTTTCTGCGGCTGGAATCCCTTCTTTATCCAAAGATTTCCCTCCGGAAGAGATAAGTCGACCTTTTGATGCGAAACGAAGCGGAGTTGTTCTTTCGGAAGGTGCCGGGTTTCTGGTTCTTGAACGACTGGATTCCGCTCTAGCGCGTGGTGCCCAGCCTCTTATGGAGATACTTGGCGGTGCGACAGTTACTGATACTCCTGGTGCAGCCGGCATGGAGGGGTTATTCCATTCGATGAGCATGGCATTAGTTAATGCGGGGATGTATCCCGATCAAGTAGATTACATTTGTGCGAATGCCTGTAGCGATCATGGCGGTGACAGGGCTGAGGTTGAATGGGTTAAAAAGCTGTTTGGTGAGCGCGCATATCAAATACCGGTCAGTTCCATTCGTGGTGTGACAGGACATCCGCTGGCCGCGGCCGGCCTGTTTCAGGTCATATCTTGTGCGTTAATGATTAAGCATCAAAAAATTGTTCCGACCGCAAATCTACGAAATCCAGATTCTGAATGCGATTTAGACCACGTTCCTTTGGAAGCCCGGAGTGCAAAAATCAACGTTGCCATGGCTAATGGGCATGGGATGGGCGGAGAGAACAGCACGCTAATCATGAAGAGTTTGTCGTGAATCTTTTTCAAATTGTCATCTTAGTAGCGTTAGTCGGGAATACGACATTGGGTTTGTTCGTCTTGCTGTCCAATCCGAAACGGGCGGTTAATGTCAGTTTTTTTTCTCTTACATTTCTGATGGTGCTGTGGCTTGGGGCAATGTTCGCCTGTTCCCTTCAGCAGTCCGAATCTATGGTCTTATTTTGGGTGCGCCAAACATCAGCCTTTGCGGCGATGATACCTCTAGGCGTATTCCTAGTTCACATTTCAATTGTTGATCCGTCTATAACAATAATTCGAGTGCTAAGCCGGTTGCGGTATTGGCTGATTGCGTGTTTATCGGTAGTTGCCTTGTGCCATTCGCCGGTATTTGTTTTGTCTGCTAGAAGTGCATCAGCAACTGAGATGGTACCACCAACGAAGTATGGGTGGGGATTCGTTTTGTTTATGGCATTTTTCGTCGTAGTAATTGTCGCTTTATCAATCGGATTTTGGCGGGCCGCTAAACGTAACTCCGGGGTGCAGCGGGCGGAAATTCAATTCCTTCAAATGGGATGCACTGCGAGTTTTATTGCAGGCATCGTCCTGTTAATTATCGCAGAAGCAACCCATAATCAGGAACTTAGCAGATTCGTCCCGTTATCAGTACTTGCACTTGATGGTTTTGTTACCTACGGCATCGCAACACAGCGAATCATGGCCGTCCCGGCGGTACTCCAGCGCATATTGGCATACATGCTTATGGCCGCTTACCTGATAGGGCTGTACGTTTTTTGTGAGTGGATTGGTCGCTTCTTGTTTCTATGGATGGTTCCTGATACGACCTATCTTTCTCACCTGCTGGCGGCGCTGGTTGTGGCGTTTTCTGTAGTTCCGGCGCACGGCTGGATGCAGACCGTTTCGCATCGTCTTTTTGCATCGGCCGACCTTCTAAATGTTGATGAAGTCCTCGTCCGTGCGGCGCATGTTTTTCAGGAGGTTTCAACAGAAGAAAATTTGACCGATCAGTTTTCCGGACTGGTCAGGGATGCGTTCGGGGTGAGTGCCGTATTTCTGCTGAGAGCTCAGAGCGGAGGATCTTATAAGCAGTTTTATCCTGCGGACGAGAAGAAGCTCGTGCTTAAATCCGAAAGCTCGATCATCAAATTGCTGAAGAGAGATCACGAGCCTTTTACCGCCGACACGCTGGATCGCATGCGGCCGACACCGGCTGTTATCGGTGCCAAAGGTGATCTGGATGCATTCGGAGCGGTTCTGGCTCTCGGAATATTTCTGCGGAATGATCTGAAATCCGTTCTCCTGCTTGGATCTAAAAAGTCCGGACGCATTTATGACCTTCGAGATCAGCGGGCGTTGCAGCTTCTTTGCGACCAGCTGGCGGTGGCGCTGGAAAATGCAAGTCTCTACACCACGGTTCAAAACGGAAAAATTTATAACGAAATTCTGCTCGATTCGCTCACCAGCGGTATCGTAGCGGTTAATTCCGATCACATGGTTACAGTGTTTAATCGGCGCGCTCAAAAGCTGACAGGACTGGATGAGTCCGCCGTAGTGGACCGCCCCATGAATGTGCTGTCGCCAGCTTTGGTTGAAGGACTGGAAGCAATTTTGAATACACAGGCCGGATTCCGCGACCGGGATATGTCCATTCCGCTTGATGGCGAAGAAGTTCCAATCCGCGTTAGCGGTTCCATATTCCGCGGGCACACCGGGAATCTTCTTGGCGCGCTGGTGGTATTTAACGACATGACCACATTGAAGAAAATGGAGGAGCAGATCCGCCGCACCGATCGTCTTTCAAGCATCGGGACGCTTTCGGCAGGCATGGCGCACGAAATTAAAAACCCGCTGGTTACCATCAAAACCTTCACCCAGCTTCTTCCTCAGCAGCATAACGACGCCGACTTCCGTCACACGTTCTTTGATCTGGTCGGCCAGGAAGTGAAGCGTATTGATACCATCGTTAACCGGTTGCTCAACTTTGCCCGCCCGGCTAAAGCCTCGCTGAAGCCGGTTTCCCTGCACGAAATCATTGAAAACTCTCTGAGACTGGCTGAGCAGCAACTGGCTCAGCACGCAATAAAACTGGAACGCAATCTAGGCGCTAAGCGGCACATCATCGAAGCCGATGCCGAGCAGTTGAACCAGACATTCGTTAATTTTTTCCTCAATGCCGTTCACGCGATGGAGAAGGGCGGAGCCCTGACAGTACGAACCGCAAACGTCAATATTCCGCTGATGAGCGGAGCCCAGTCTGGCGACTGCATTCAGGTGGATATTCAGGATACCGGCTGCGGTATTGCTCCGGAGAACTTGAGCAAGATTTTCGATCCGTTCTTTACCACCAAAGAGGATGGTGTCGGGTTGGGCCTTTCCGTCTCGCACGGAATTATTCAGGAACACAATGGTGTGATTGATGTAGAAAGCGAAAAAGGGAAGGGCACGGTGTTTCGTGTGCAATTCCCGTTGTTGAAAACGCAGGAGAAAAAAGAAGAATGAGCGCACTGCCTGTCAGCATTATGTACACGCAGGACGGCGTACTGCTTCAACGCATACGCGGCTATCTTCATTCGCGTTCCGCCGTGCGGCATGTCAGCGATCCGGCGGAAGTCGAAATGCTTTTGCAGCAGCATCACGACACGCTTCTCTTTATGGATTTGCGCGCCGCAGATTGTCTGGCCCTGCTTCCCAATCTGATCAAAGGGTTTCCGGATATTGTAATTATTGCGCTGGGATCCGCCCGTTCCGATCCGGGACTGCGCGCCGCTGAAGCCGGGGTGTATGCCATTGAGTCGGGCGACGTTGACCGTTTGCGCTTACAGACCCTGTTTGATCAGGCGCAGTCTCATTTGCGCCTCCTTCAGGAAAACCGCGTGCTCAAGGAAACCCTGCAGCGTCCTGCTTCGCCAGCGGTTCCGTCGCGCGAAAATATTGCGCCGTCGCTTTACCACTTTTCCAGCGCCTTCCGCCGCTTTGACAACATCGGCATCATGCTGGAAAGTATTGTTGAAGGCGTCGCCAGCTGCGCGCGCGTTTCGCGTGTTGCTGTATTCTCCATCACGCCCGCCGAACTCTACCGCTTCCGCGCCGGCATCAAATGCATGGAAGAAACCCGCTCGCTTGAATTTAAAAAAACGCATCCGTTCGTACAGTGGCTTCAGATTCACGCACACAGCATCTCCCGCTCTATGCTTCGGCACATCGAATCAATGGAAGAACGTCTGTTGCTCGAAAAAATGCTCGATCTCGCCGGCGCGGAAGCCATCCTGCCGCTCTTTGGACGTGAACGACTCAACGGCTGGCTCTGTATCGGACGTTCTTCGTCGGGCGCGCCGTTTGAGCAGCGTGATATTGAAGAACTGACTCTTCTTGCCGAACAGGTTTCTGTCACCATCGAAAACTCTCTGTTGCACGAGAGCATCGCCATTCAAAAGGCGCTCGCTGAAAATCTGTTGCAGGCCATTCCGGTTGGCATTATCGCCGCCGGAGCCGACGGCGCCATTCGCTGGTTTAACAGCGGTGCCGAAACGCTTCTTCATGTGACCGCCGCCGACCTCATCGGGCGTCCGATTGAGAAGCTTTCGAGTTACATCGCCTCGCTGCTCAATCGCTGCATGGCCGGTGAAAAAGCGGTCGGTCCGGTTGAGTGGACCGAGCCGCGCACTCACCGCGGACTTTCCATTCAGATTCGCCGTCTCCAGCAAAACGGACAATGCATGGGCGCTATGGCCGTGTTGAATGATCTGACCGAAGAACGGATTCTGCGCGAAAAACAGAACAACCTCGAACGCGCCACGTTCTGGAATGAACTGGCCACAGCCATTTCACACGAAGTACGTAATCCGCTCGTGGCCATCAGCACCTTTTCCCAGCTCCTGCCGGAACGCTACGGCGACGAAGAATTCCGCACCCAGTTCCGCGATCTCACCACGCAGGAAGTCGCCCGTTTGAACGGCATGATTGACCAGCTCGACGCATACGCCAACCCGCCGACGCTCCGGTTTGCGCCGCTCAGCACGGGCGAGCTGATTAAAACCGCGCTGTTCAAAGCGCGTAACGGCGATGCAGTTCCGAAAGAAGTCGGCGTTGAAGTGGAGTCCGGACTGCCGTCCATTGAAGGCGATATTGATGTTCTGGCCGATTCCATTTCCCGCCTTCTGCATAACGCTTTCACAGCGGTCGAAGGTGTCGCGCAGCCGAAAGTTTCGCTCAAAGCTTTTGCGGGCGAAATCGGCACCGGACGTTCCGCCGTTATCATTGAAGTGTGCGATAACGGCACCGGTATTCCTGCCGATCAGCACGAAAAGGTTTTTTCGCCTTTCTGCACCACCAAGGCGCGCGGCGTAGGGCTGGGGCTTCCGATTGTCCGGCGCACGATGATTGATCACGGCGGACTGGTTGCTATTGATAGCGGCGCAACCGGAACGGTTGTGCGTCTTTCACTGCCCGCGCTCGACGGCGGGGAAGGCGGCGCCGCATGAAAAAGCTTCTTATCGTGGACGACGACCTTCATCTGCTCGAATCGCTACGTGTAGTTTTCGGCGGGCTTTACGAAATCAGCACGGCGCTCTCCGCTGAAGAGGCCGCTGTCCTGCTTCAACAGCAGGAGCCCGACGTGATGCTTCTCGACATTATTCTGCCCGGGGCCAACGGAGTCGAGTTTCTGCAGATTGTGCGCCACACACACCCGCAACTGCCGGTGGTTATGATCAGCGGCGCGGCCTCCATCAAACCGGTCCTTAAAGCGCTCGAACTGGGGGCGTCCGATTTTATTCGTAAACCGTTCGACATCGACGAACTCCGCCTGGTTGTCGCCCGCGCACTGCACCTGAACGACTTGAAGTATCAGGTTGCCGGACTCAAGCGCGAACTGGCCCGCCGTCCCTTCGTGGCGGAGCCGGACGGTCGGCCTATGAAAAAAGTTCTTGAGGATTTTGAGCGCCGCCTGATTGAGAAAGCCTTGCAGCATGCTGACGGCGTTCAGACCCGCGCCGCGAAGGTTCTTGGCACCACCCGCCGCATCCTGCGCTACCGGATTGAAAAGCTTAGAATTGCTTCCGGCGACGAGTCCGCCTGACGCGAAAAATCCCTTTCCTTTTCCAGTGATTTATGGATAATCCGCCGCTTAATTTTCCCAGGAGAAAACCATGTACGAAGTATCCGAACTGAAAAAAGGGCTGAAAATTGAAATCGATGGCGCTCCTTGCATCGTCACCGATTTCCAGTTCTCCAAGCCCGGCAAAGGTCAGGCCATCTACCGTTGCAAAATCAAAAATCTGGCCACCGGCAGCACCTTCGAAAAGAGCTACCGCTCCGGCGACAAAGTGGAAAAGGCCAATCTGGAATCCCGCACCTTCACGTTCTCCTACCACAACGGCGACGACTTTGTTTTCTCCGACAACGACACCTTCGAAGAAATCCACCTGACCGCTGAACAGCTCGGCCAGAACCAGTACTTCATTGTCGAAGAGATGGAAGTGGATATTCTCTTCCATAAAGAAAAAGCTCTGGATATCAGCCTGCCGACCTTCATCGAAAAGATTATCACCGAGACGGAACCGGGTGCCCGCGGCAATACCGCCAGCGGCAATGTTCAGAAACCGGCTAGGATCGACAACGGCTATGAATTCCAGGTGCCGATCTTCATTAACGAAGGTGACGTCGTTCGTATCGACACCCGCACCGGCGAATATTCCGACCGCGTCTCCAAAGCCTGATGACCTCAATTGAAAAATTGAAAGTGCGCGACGCCCTGATGCAAAGCATCCGGGCGTTTTTTCATTCCGAAGGCTTCGTCGAAGTCGAAACGCCGATCCGGATGAGAACGCCGTGCATGGAACTGCATATTGATGCCGAGCCGTCCGGCGACCTCTGGTTGCGCACCTCGCCGGAGCTCTACCATAAAAAACTGCTGGCGGAGGGCGCACAGAAAATTTTTGAAATCGGCAAATGTTTCCGGCAGGGCGAGTGCGGCGACCGCCACCATCCCGAATACACCATGCTCGAATGGTACCGCGCGGGCGGCGACTACAACGTCATGCTGGGCGATCTTCAGCGCTTACTGGCCGCTGTAGGCCGGGTGACCTCACCCGGCGGAACTTCCGATGATTGGAAAATTTTTACCATCGCCGAAGTCTATGAAGAATTCGCCGGCTGGAATCCGGTTGAAAACTTTGATGCCGACCGCTTTGACTTCGACATGGTCGAAAAAATCGAACCGAACCTGCCGAAAGATGCACCGGTGATTCTGGAAGATTACCCTGCCGAATGCTGTGCGCTGGCGCGGCTTAAACCGGATAATCCGAAAGTCGCCGAACGCTGGGAGCTTTATCTCGGTGGTATCGAAATCGCCAATGCCTACAGCGAGCTGACCGATCCGGACGAACAGCGCGCCCGATTTGAAAAGTGGGGCGCGCAACGCAAAGCACTCGGCAAAATCGTTTACCCAATCGATGAGGAATTTATCCGGTGTCTGAAAAAAATGCCGCCGTCCGGCGGTTGCGCGCTGGGAATCGACCGCCTCCTAATGGCTGTCACCGGCGCCACGACTCTCGACGATATTCTGCCTTTCCGCGACTTACTTTCTCCAGTAGGCGAGGAACTCAATGTTCCCCTTCGGTCCCTTGAGCGGTGACGTAGATAGGCCGAGCCATTCGAGTTTTAGATCGTCCGTTCCAAACTTCCGGACTTTGGCAATTACGGCTTCGTGAATTGCCGGATCGGTGATGACGCCGCGTCCTTTATCCACATCTTCTTTGCCGGCTTCGAACTGCGGCTTGATCAGCGAGACGATTTCTCCGCCGGATTTCAGCAGCCCTTTAACGGCGGGCAGTATGTTGGTCAGTGAAATAAAGGACGTGTCAATCGAGGCGAAGTCGGCCAGCTCCGGCAGGTCGGTTGGTGTCAGGTGGCGGGCATTCACGCCCTCCATGACGATGACGCGCGGGTCTTCGCGCAGTTTCCAGTGCAGTTGGCCTTTGCCGACGTCGATGGCGTAAACCTTGGTTGCGCCGTGCTGGAGCATGCAGTCGGTGAAGCCGCCAGTGGAGGAGCCGACATCCAGGCAGACTTTGCCGGTCAGTTTGATCGGGAAAGCGTCCATTGCGCCTTCAAGTTTTTCGCCGCCGCGGCTGACGAACCGTTCGGTTTCTTTCAGTACGATTTCATGATCTGGCAGAATTGCATGTCCGGGTTTTGAGGCTGGCTGTCCGCCAACCAGAACCTGTCCGGCCAGAATCAGCCGCTTGGCTTTTTCGCGGCTTTCGGCAAGGCCTTTTTCTACCAGCAACTGGTCTAAACGGATTTTTTTCATACAGCCCACGAATACCACGAATTACCGCGAATGCGAAGCGAGGCTTTTGAATCTTTCAAAAGCAATGACTGGAAGGAGGTACCACAATCCGGTAGAAACTTTCCAGTGTTTGGGAAACGACCTCTGCGAGACATTAAAATGAGTAATCCGAAATCCGAAAAACTGGCTGCCTTTGTGACATGGACTCAGGCGCACATTACCGGTGACGAAAAAGGTCAGGCGCAGATATTCCTCGACCGCCTGTTTCAAGCTTTCGGTCATGCCGGTTCGCTGGATGTCGGCGGCGAAGCGGAATGCCGCGTCCGCAAAGCCAAAGAAGACGGCGGCGGCGTCAGTTTCGCGGATTACGTCTGGAAGCCGGTTGTTCTCATTGAGATGAAGAAGCGCGGCGTCGATTTGTCGAAACACTACCGGCAGGCGTTCGACTACTGGACGCGCCTTGTTCCGGGCCGTCCGCGCTATGTGGTGCTGTGTAACTTTGACGAGTTCCACGTCTATGACTTCGAGACGCAGATGGATTCGCCGGTGGGCCGCGTTACGCTGGCCGAACTTCCGGAACGCTGGGGGCCGCTGAATTTTCTATTTCCCGGCCAGCCCAAACCGCTTTTTGACAACGACCGCGTCGCTGTCACCCGCGAAGCCGCTGATCGCTTGGCCTACTGTTTTAAGAAATTCCGCAATCGCGGTGTCGATCAGCCGACGGCTCAGCGCTTTATTCTGCAAATGCTGGTGGCTTTGTTTGCCGAAGACATTGATCTGCTGCCGAAATACTTTGTCACGCAGCTGCTGAATGATATTTCCACGCCGACCGACAGTTACGATCTTCTCGGCGGACTGTTCGATGCCATGAATACCACGCCGGCGGTTAGCGGCGGACGGTTTAAAGGCGTGCCTTATTTCAACGGCGGACTGTTTGCCGCGCCAGCCCGCATTGAACTGAAAGATTTGGAACTGGTTGCGCTTCGCGAAGCCGCCAAATTCGACTGGAAGAAAGTACAGCCGGAAATCTTCGGTACGCTGTTTGAGCATTCGCTGGACGACGGAACGGTGGAGGGAACCCGCAACGAACGGCGCGCTCAGGGCGCGCACTTTACCCATCCCGCCGACATCATGAAAATCATCGGCCCGACGATTGTCCATCCGTGGCACGAGCAGATTGAAGAGGCGAAAACGTTCAAACGGCTCCGCGAGTTGCGCGACCGGATGCAAACCTTCTGCGTTCTTGACCCGGCCTGCGGTTCGGGAAACTTCCTGTATATTGCCTACCGCGAACTGAAGCGTCTGGAAGCGCGCATCTACGAACGCATTGATTCCGAGTTTCCCAAACATGCCAGCGACACCGAAGGCCAGATGCGTTTCAGCTACCTCACGGCACGGAACTTTTACGGCATGGACATCAATCCCTTTGCTGTCGAAATCGCCAAAGTCACCATGATGATCGCCCGCAAACTCGCCATTGACGAACTGCACATTTCCGAACGCGCCTTGCCGCTGGACAACCTCGACCGGAACTTTATCGCCACCGACGCGCTCATCACCGCCGGAGCGGACGGCGCGTTTATCCGTACGCCGTGGCCGCGCGCCGACGTCATTGTCGGCAATCCGCCGTTCATCGGCGCGAAACTTCTGAAACCGCAGCTCGGCCCCGATTATGTAGAGCACGTCCGCGCTCTTTATCCCGAAGTGCCCGGCATGGCTGACTATTGCGTTTATTGGTTTCGCCGCGCTCACGATCATCTTCCGGCCTGCACCGCCGCCGATCCAATGGCCGGACGCGCCGGATTGGTCGGTACGCAGAACATCCGCAACAACCAGTCGCGCGTCGGCGGACTCGATCACGTCGTCAGTGACGGCACCATCGTCGAAGCCGTGGATAACCAGCCGTGGAGCGGCGAGGCCAACGTCCACGTTTCCATCGCCAACTGGGCCAAGACGCAAGACCTTGCGCTTCTGCCGAAGACGAAACGGCTCTGGTTCAAAGTCGAGCCAACGGCGGCGGCGAAGAAGCTGCGGAAAAATGAAGGTAAGTCGGCGACCAAAGATTATGAATTGAACTTCCGCGAAGTGCCGCAAATCAACTCGGCGATCTCAGATCAAACCGATGTCAGCGCCGCTCATCGTCTTGAATGTAACTTTGTTCCGCAGAAGTGCTTTGCTGGTCAGGTCCCACGTCACCACGGATTTGTACTGACGCCGGAGGAAGCTTCGAATCTATTAAAAGTAAATCCACGGAATGCAGAGGTTGTGCATCCCTTCTTTATCGGGGACGAGCTGGTGACTTCAGGTAAGCCTGAGCGATGGATCATAGACTTTCAGCAGATGAACATTCTCGATGCGAAAAGCTATGAAGCACCATTCGCCCGCGTTGAAGCTACGGTTCTTCCGCATATTCAGGAATACGCAGAACGCGAACGCGGCGAAACAGGCAAAGACAAAGGGCAGGATCAAACGTGGCTTAAAACATGGTGGCAGCACTTTCGATGTCGAAAGGAAATGGTCGATTCAATCAATCGCCTTTCGCGTTACATCGCATGTCCAGAAATCATCAAGCGTCCGACTTTTGCCTTTGTCCATCCGACTATTCGACCCGACCACCGTCTTCGGGTTTTCGCGTTCGACGATGATTATTCATATGGCATTCTACAAGCGCACCCGCATTGGTTATGGTTTCTAACAAAATCCTCGAAACTGACAGAGAGGCTTACCTACACGTCCAGTTCCGTCTTTGACACTTTTCCGTGGCCGCAGACGCCGAGTACCAAACAAATCGAAGCGGTGGCCGCCGCCGGACGCGAAGTGCGGCGCATCCGTGCCGAGACCTTGCCGAAAATGAAGGGCGGACTGCGCGCCCTTTACCGGACGCTCGAACTGCCCGGCGCCAATCCGCTCAAAGACGCCCACGCCGCACTGGACGCCGCCGTCCTCGCCGCCTACGGATTTTCCGCGAAAGCCGATCTGCTTGCCCAGCTTCTCGAACTGAATCAACAGGTCGCCGGAAAAATAGAAGCCGGTGAAACCGTCACCGCGCCCGGCATTCCGGCCAGCTATCCAACGCCTGCCGGACTGATTACCGGCGACTGCATCCGCCCATAGATTCCAATGTTTGGACAAAGCAGGAGAAGAAAAATGAACAATCTGGTTCTGTTTGAGGAAAAGCAGGTGCGGCGGGTTTGGAATGAGGCCGATCAGAAGTGGTATTTCGCCATTCAGGATGTGCTCGAAATCCTGACCGGCAGTTCCGATGTGAAGCAGTACGTCAAAAAGCTCAAAAGCCGTGACCCGGAGCTGAATTCGAACTGGGGTACAATTTGTACCCTGGTTGAAATGACTGCGGCAGACGGCAAAAAGCGCAAAATCCAGTCCGCGAATATCGAGGGAATCCTCCGCCTGATCCAGTCTGTGCCATCGCCGAAGGCCGAGCCGTTTAAGCGCTGGCTGGCGAAAGTCGGCTATGAACGCCTGCAGGAGATCGAAAACCCCGAGATTGCGGCTCAGCGCGTAAAAGAGATTTACCGGCAAAAAGGCTACTCCGAGGATTGGATCGAGAAGCGGATGCGCGGCATTGCGGTTCGTGATGAGCTGACCGACGAGTGGAAGAGGCGCGGAGTTAAGGAACAGCTGGAATATGCCATTTTAACCGCCGAAATCAGCAAGGCGACGTTCGGGATGACTCCGACGGAATATCGCGACTTCAAGGCACTGAACCACACTGGTGACAACTTGCGTGACCACATGACCGATCTGGAGCTGATTTTCACTATGCTGGGCGAAGCTTCCACTACGGAAATTGCCCGCAATACCGAGGCGCAGGGACTTCCGGAAAACCGAAAGGCGGCCCGTGCCGGAGGTAAGGTGGCAGGGAATGCCCGCAAGGAGCTGGAGAAAAAGAGCCGACGAAAGGTTTCAATCCGCACGAACTACAAGGAACTGCCGGAGAGTCGCCGCCGGTTGACGGATCAGTCCGGAGCGGAAAACTGACCGTTAACCATTATGTCCGGCCTGTACATTCATATTCCGTTCTGCGAGCGCAAGTGTTCCTACTGCGCTTTTTATTCTGTTGTTTCCCCTTCGACAGAGCTCAGGGCAGGCAACCCATGGAAAAAACAGGAACAGTTTTTCAGTGCTTTAGGGAAAGAGATTAAAAATTTGCCGGAAGATTTTTCGCCGGAGACCATTTTTATCGGCGGCGGTACGCCGACGGCTCCGGACATCCAGATGTTGGAATCGTTCTTTCCGTCATTCGAAAAATTTCATCCGGCGGAGTTTTCGGTCGAAGCCAATCCAGGAACCGTGGACGCGGCGAAGCTGGCGTTGTTGAAGCGAAGCGGCGTGAACCGGCTTTCTATCGGGATTCAGTCGTTTGATTCCCGCTGTCTGGAAACTTTGGGGCGGATTCATTCGGCGGAACAGGCGGAGGCCGCTTTCCGGCTGGCGCGCGCCGCGGGCTTTGAAAATATCAGCCTAGATCTGATTTTTGGTGTGCCTGGCCAAACGATGGACATGCTGGAGTCCGATCTCGACCGGGCGCTGGCTCTCAATCCGGAGCATATCGCAATTTATAATTTGATGTACGAGGAAGGAACGCCGCTGACAAAGCGCAATCTGCCTAAACTGGACGAAGAGTTAGAGCGTGACATGTACGACCGGATTCGCGGACGGTTGAAGGCCGCCGGATTTGTGCACTACGAAATTTCTAACTTCGCGAAGCCGGGGTTCGAGTGTCGGCATAATCGGCTCTACTGGAACGGCGGCGAATATTTCGGATGCGGCCCGGCGGCGCATTCGCACTGGAAAGGGACACGCTGGGCGAACGTTTCCGATCTGGACGATTATTGCGCGAACGATCCTTGCCGGGAGTTTGAGGAAACGCTCGATCCGGAGGCGAAGGAGCGCGAGACTCTGGTGATGGGATTGCGACAGATTGCGGGTGTCGAGGTTTCTTCCGGCCTCTGGAAAACCTTGGAGGAAACGCTTCGGACTTTAGAAAAAGAGGGCTTACTGGAGATTGCCGGACGGCACGTCCGGCTTACCGAGGAAGCCCTTTTTGTGAGCGATGCGGTGTTTTCGGAATTGGTGTGATTTGGCGCTTGCCAAGGGGAGGGTCAGTCCGTAGATTACGCCACTCTTTGAGGTAAATTTTTAGATTGTGAGGAAGAACCATGGCTAAATGTGAAATGACAGGTAAGGGAACGGTTTCAGGCCGCCGGATTGTCCGTAAGGGTTTGAGAAAGAGCAAAGGCGGTATCGGTCTGCACGTGACCAGCGCCACGAAACGTAAATTTAAGGCGAACCTTCAGCATGTCCGCATCAAAGACGAAAACGGCACCGTGCGCCGCGTCTGGGTTTCTGCCAAGGCGATTCGTTCGGGCTTGGTAACCAAAGCCTAAGAGAACAATGCGCTATCGAAAGCCGGTCCTAAGGGGCCGGTTTTTTTGTGCCCGGATGCAAAAAAAACGCCCTCCGGATTGGAGAGCGTTTATGAACCGGCTGAATCTTGTGTTACCAGCTGGCTTTGGTCATGCCGGGGATGAGTCCGTTCGAGGCCATTTCGCGCAGGGTGATGCGGGAAAGACCGAATTTTTTGTAAACGGCACGCGGACGTCCGGTTACGCGGCAACGGCTCTGGACGCGAACCGGATTGGCGTTGCGCGGAAGTTTGCGAAGCTTGTCGAAGGCGGCCATGCGGTCTTCGTAGGACGTTTTCGGGTTATGGATAATAGTCTTCAGCTCGATACGCTTGGCGTAGTACTTTTTGACCAGCTTCATGCGCTTGTTGTTTTTAACGATACTGCTCGTTTTTGCCATAAATCAGTTTCCTCAATGGTTCGGTGAAGCGGGGATAAAACAGGAAAAGGATGCGGCGTGCAACCCTTTTTTCCGCAAATGTGCCCAAGGGTCGGGCGGAGATGTCTGCCGGTTTTTTAGTTTTGTTTTCGAGGTGTTTCTCAGGCACACTGCGGCCCGGTTTTTATCGATTCCAGAAGGAGTAATAATTTATGTGCGGAGTAGTTGGTTATATTGGCAGTAAAGAAGCCGCCCCGATCCTGATCGACGGCCTGCAACGGCTGGAATACCGGGGATATGACTCGGCGGGCATTGCGGTGCTTAGCGGCGGTAAAATTTCGTCGAGCAAGGAAGTCGGGCGATTGGCTAATCTGGAGAAGATGCTGGCGGCAGAGCCGGTCAAAGGAACCCGCGGAATCGGCCATACCCGCTGGGCGACGCACGGCGCGCCGTCACAGATTAATTCCCATCCGCACTTCAGTTCAGATCGGGCTGTTGCGGTGGTGCACAACGGAATTATCGAAAACTACGCCGAGCTGCGCGAAGAGCTGACGGCTAAGGGATATAAGTTTATTTCCCAAACCGATACCGAAGTGGTTCCGCATTTAATCCAGCAGGCGCTAAAGGACGGCGCGAAATCGCCGGTCGAAGCGATTTTGACCACGCTGAAACGGCTACGTGGAGCCTATGCGCTGGGAATCCTGTTCCGTGACGAGCCGGACGCCATCTACTGCGCCCGCAAGGGCAGTCCGCTGATCATCGGGCTGGGCGAAAAGGAAAACTTCATTGCCAGCGACGTGCCGGCCATTATCAACCGGATCAAAAAAGCGATTTACCTGAACGACGGCGAGATGGCCGTTTTGCGCGAGGACAGCGTGGAAATCTGCACGATGGACGGCAAAAAAGTCGTGCCGGAAATCAAGGAAATCAAATTTCAGGCTGAGGCCGCCGAGTGCGCCGGATTCGAAACGTTCATGCTGAAAGAGATTCATGAACAGCCGCGGATTCTGCGCGCCATGCTGGACAAGCACGTTTCGGCAGAAGGGAAGATTGATATCGGATCGAGCCTGAGTCCTGATTATTTCCGCAAACTCAACCGCATCATGATCGTATCCTGCGGAACGGCTTATCACGCCGGAATGTACGGCAAGCTCCTGCTGGAAAATCTGACCGGTATCGCGGTTGAAACCGATTTGGCCAGCGAGTTCCGCTACCGTGACCCGAAGATTGATCCCGGTACGCTGATCATTCCGGTTTCGCAGTCGGGCGAAACGGCGGACACACTGGCTTCAATCCGTATGGCGAAAGAGTGGGGCTGTAAGGTTTTTGCCATTTGCAATGTCGAGGGCAGTTCCGTGGTGCGCGAAAGCGACTCCGTTTTCTTTACGAACTGCGGACCTGAAATCGGTGTGGCTTCGACCAAGGCGTACACCGCACAGCAGATGGCGTTCGCTCTGTTTGCCCTTTACGTCGCCGGGGTGCGCGGCAATCTGACGCCGGATCAGGTGAAGGATTATCTGGCAGATTTGCAGGAAGTTCCTGATGCAGTGCATTACGTGATTCAGAAGAAAGACGAAATCAAAGCGATCAGCGAAAAGCATCACGACGGTCCGAGTTCGCTTTATCTGGGGCGCAAGTTCAACTATCCGACCGCGCTGGAAGGCGCGCTCAAGAATAAAGAAATTTCCTATCAGCACGCCGAAGGCTACGCGGCCGGCGAAATGAAGCACGGTCCGATTGCGCTGATCAACGACGCGCTGCCGGTGATTTGCATCTGCACGAAAACATCCGACGAGGTTTACGAAAAGATGCTTTCGAATATCAAGGAAGTCGAAGCCCGCAGCGGCCGCATCATCGCGGTAGCGACGGAAGGCGACACTGAAATCGCCAAGCTGGCAGGCGACATCATTTATGTGCCGGAGGTACGCGACGAGTTTACACCGATGGTCAATGTGGTCGGGTTACAACTATTGGCCTATTACGCGGCCCGCGCCCGCGGAACGGACATTGATAAGCCGCGCAATCTGGCTAAGAGCGTTACAGTGGAATAAGTGTCCGGAGGAACAGGCTTTTTGCTTGAACAAAGGCTGTCGGGATAAATACACTCCCCGGCCCCTGAAAATAGAGAGGTTGGTAGTAAATGGAAAAAACCGGACAAGCCGAAATTCGTATCGATGATAAAACGCTGGTCTGCCCCGTTTATGAGGGTAGCGAAGGCGAACGGGCCATGGATATTAGCAAACTGCGCAAGGAAACCGGGCTGATTACCTATGATCCAGGTTTTGGCAATACCGGTTCTTGCGCCAGCGACATTACTTTTATTGACGGCGAAAAGGGCATCCTGCGCTATCGCGGTTACGACGTGGCCGATCTGGCGGCGAAATGTGAATTTATCGAAGTGGCCTACCTGCTGGTTCATGGCTCGCTTCCGACCCATGCTCAGCGGGAAAATTATGCGAAGCTTTTGAACAGCCACTCCATGATCCATGAGGATATGCGCGAGTTTTTCAGCAATTATCCGGAGCATTCCCATCCGATGGCGATTCTTTCCGCCATGGCGGTTTCGCTGTCTTCCTTCTATCCTGAACTGAGCGGCGACCTCAAAGAAGACGTGGACATGACGGTTGCCCGGCTGATTTCAAAGCTTAGAACCATCGCCGCCTTTTCCTACAAAAAGTCGATTGGCGAGCCGGCGGTGTATCCGCGGCACGACATGAAATACTGCGAAAACTTTCTGAACATGATGTTCAGCTCGCCGGTTCGCGGCGAGCCGATTGATCCGGTCATGGCGGATGCGCTCAATAAACTGCTCATCATTCACGCCGACCACGAACAGAACTGCTCCACCTCCGTCGTCCGTTCCGTGGGAAGTTCCGGAATTAATCTGTACGCTTCGATTGCCGCCGGTATTTGTGCCCTGTGGGGTCCGAAGCATGGCGGTGCCAACCAGCACGTCATTGAAATGCTGGAAGATATTTACCGTGAGGGCGGCGACGTCGATAAAGTGATCGAGCGCGCCAAAAACCCGCGCAGTCCGTTCCGGCTGATGGGCTTCGGCCACCGCGTTTACAAGTCCTACGACCCGCGTGCAAAAATCGCCAAGGAGCTGTGCAAGAAAGTGATTTCCGTAACGCATACCAAAGACCCGCTGCTGGATATTGCCATGGAGCTGGAAGAAAAGGCGTTGGCCGATTCCTATTTTCAGGAGCGCAATCTTTATCCCAACGTGGACTTCTACACCGGACTGACCTATCGCGAGATGGGCATTCCGACCAATATGTTCACCGTCATGTTTGCTATCGGCCGTCTGCCGGGCTGGATCGCCCAATGGCTGGAAATGCAGAACGACAGCGACACACGCATTGCCCGTCCGCGGCAGGTTTACACCGGCCCGAACCTGCGCAAAGTCGTGCCGATAGCCAAACGCAAATAGTGGAATTTTCCCGCCGTGATACCAATCGAACATCAGCCGGAAAACCTCCGGGAAAACAAACAGGAACTCGAATTCCTGCAAGCCGTCGCCCGCCGTCTGCCGGAAGATACCGGCGTGATGCGCGCGCTTGGCGACCTTTACACCCGCACCGGTGCCTATGCCGACGGGTTGCGTGTGGACGAACGCCTCAGCCGTCTCTGCGCGGAAGATCCGGTGGTCTGGTATAATCTGGCGTGCAGTCTGGCGCTTTCCGACCGGGCCGATGATGCGTTCGACGCGCTGAGTCGCGCCGTTGAGCTGGGCTATAACGATTACGACGCGATGAAGAAGGATCCTGATTTGGCGGCCCTGCACGGCGACGCCCGGTTCGAGTCTATTCTCGAATGGATTTACAGCGCCTTCGAACAAACGCCGGACGATAATTTTTGATATTTGCTGTCAGGCGGAAACCCTGAGTTTGACTTGCCAGCCAATAACCAATATCTAATAGCCGGTAACCGGGTCAGGAGGTATCTATGAATAAACCGCTTCTTTGGGCTTTGTTTCTGATGGCGCTCTGCGCCCTGTTTTTCATTTTCACCGGCGGCAGAACCAAGATTGAAATTTTCAATCTGGCGTTCTCCATGAAAACATCCATCGCTTTGCTTCTTTTCACAGGAATCGGAACAACGATCGGAGTCCTGCTTAAATGAGTGATGGCAACCACATTTCCCGCGATGCCGTTGTCCATCCCGGATGCCGGATATCCGGTTCATCGATCGGCCCGGGCTGTGAAATCGGTGCCGAAGGGCCGGTCACGATTGAAAACTGCCAGCTGGCGCGCGGCGTAAAACTTAAAGGCGGATTTTTCTCCGGCGCGGTATTTCTCGACGGCGCTAACATGGGCAGCGGCGCGCACGTCCGCGAAGGCACCATTCTGGAAGAGGAAGCCAACGGCGCGCACACCGTCGGCCTCAAACAAACCGTACTTCTCCCGTTCGTCACCCTCGGCAGTCTGATCAATTTCTGCGATATCCTGATGGCGGGCGGCACCAGCCGTAAAGACCACAGCGAAGTCGGATCGTCGTATGTTCATTTCAACTTCACGCCGAATCAGGATAAAGCCACGGCTTCGCTGGTCGGCGACGTGCCGCGCGGCGCTCTGCTGAATCAGAAGCCGGTGTTTCTCGGCGGGCAGGGCGGACTGGTCGGCCCGGCGCGTATCGCTTACGGCTGTGTCATCGCCGCAGGCGGCATCTGCCGTAAAGACGTGCTCGACGAAAACCAGCTTCATGTTCCCGCAGTTCCGGCCGAAAAAACCGTTTCGTTCGAGGCGGGCGTTTACAAAAACATCGACCGCATCGTCCGAAACAATTTGATCTACATCGGTAATATCCGTTCGCTCAAAGCGTGGTATGAAAACGTCCGTGTACTTTTCATCCGCGATGACTTTGACCGCGCCTGCCACGCCGGTGCAATGGCCAACCTCGACCTGATTCTCAACGAGCGCATCCAGCGACTGGAAAAGCTGACCGGCAAATCTGTTCACACCGCCGTCGAAGCACCGATCAGCGCAGGTCTAATGAAAGAGATCGAAAAGGCGGACAAGGCGAACTACGTCGCCGCCGTACAGAATTTGAATGAAACAGCCCGTGCCGAAGCGACCGCATGGCTTCAGAGCATCGTGGATGAATCCGCAGCACGTTGGAATTAAAGGAGAGACGAATGGGAAAGCTTTTCGGAACCGACGGCGTTCGCGGCATGGCGAACATGGGCAACATGACCGCCGAGCAGGCGCTGGAAATCGGCCGCGCGGTGGCGTATGTCTGCAAGGAATACCATAAAGGCAAAGACTCCCGTCCGCGTATCGTCATCGGCAAAGATACCCGGCTGAGCGGCTACATGCTCGAAAATGCGCTGACCGCCGGAGTCTGTTCGATGGGCGTGGATGTTCTTCTGCTCGGCCCGCTGCCGACTCCCGGCGTGGCGTTCATCACGCAGGATATGCGTGCCGATGCCGGCATTGTTATTTCCGCTTCGCACAATCCGTATCACGACAACGGCATCAAAATCTTTTCCCGCACCGGCTATAAACTGCCGGACGCCGAAGAGGAAGAAATGGAAAAACTGATCGGCGGGCGCACTCTGCGCGATGTTCGCTCAACGGAAGACGACATCGGTAAGGCCAAACGCATCGACGACGCCGTCGGCCGCTACATTGTTTTCTGTAAAAACACCTTTCCGGAAGACCAGACGCTCGACGGCATGAAGCTGGTGCTCGACTGCGCCAACGGCGCCGCCTACAAAGTCGCACCGATTATTTTTTCCGAGCTGGGCGCCGCGGTGTCGGCCATTCATGTTTCGCCCAACGGTATGAACATTAACGACAACTGCGGCTCGCAGCACACCGCCGACCTCAGAGCCAAAGTGGTTGCGACCGGCGCGGATGTCGGACTGGCGTTCGACGGCGATGCCGACCGCCTGATCGTGGTGGATGAAACCGGCGCGGAACTCTCCGGCGACCAGATCATGGCCATCTGCGCGGTTCACTATAAGAACAAAGGAATGCTCAAAAACAACGAGATCGTCGGCACCGTCATGAGCAACTTCGGCTTTCTCTCCGCCATGAAAGAGCAGGGGATTGATGTCGCCATCACGCCGGTCGGCGACCGCTATGTGCTGGAGCGGATGATCAAAGACGACGCCGTGCTCGGCGGCGAAGCCTCCGGCCACATGATTTTCCATAACCACCATTCAACCGGCGACGGCATCATCGCCGCGCTGCAACTGCTGGCGATCATGCGCGAAACCGGCAAGCCGCTTTCCGAACTGGCGAAAGTCATGAGCGTTTTCCCGCAGAAACTCATCAATTTTAACGTGGCTCAGAAGCCGCCGCTCGAAGAGATCGCGGAAATTCAGAAGGCCGTCAAAAAAGCTGAAGCCGAACTCGGCGACAAAGGCCGCGTGCTGATCCGCTATTCCGGAACCCAGCCGATGTGCCGCGTCATGGTCGAAGGCCCGACCGACGAAATGACCAACCGCCTCGCCGAACAGCTCACGGCTGTGGTCAAGAAGTGCATCGGGTAATGAACCAAACGGGAAATGCTTGAATGCAAGAACCGACAATTTTTTTGAATAAAGAAGATTCGTTGCGTCCCTTATCACTCAGCTTTCTCTGCTGGTTAATTATTGTTAGTGAAATTTTCGTGCTGACTTGGAAGATTCTGATTTACCCGATTGGAGTCATGGGGTCTCTCTTGCAGATGAGGCCGCTCTGGAACATTCCGGAAGAACTTCTTCGCACCGGTTCAATACTGTTACATGTGATATTCTTAACATCTGCAATTGCCGTATTACGACGCTGTAGCTGGGGTCGCATTCTTCTCCTTGCGTTGTATCCGTTTTCTTATGTGCTGTCTTTGCTGGCACTCGGGAGACACGTCGAGTGGTGGCCATTTACCATCATGGGCTTCTGTATGCTTCTTCTGGGCCTTTTTGGCCCGGCCTCCAACCGCTATTTTAGCGAAGGGAAAACGGATAACGGGTTCCCAAATATGGCTCAGAAGCTAAAAGTACGGATTGTAATGATGATAGTCTGTATCACGCTACTGGGTGTAGCGTATTGGACTCTCACAGGTTGGGCTCCGAAAAACTATGTTGGGCTTGTGTGTCTCAATGAACACATTTCCTCTGGTAAGTTGCTGGAGAATTTAACTTTTTCTAAAGAAGAGGGTATTCTCTCAATGACACTGCTCATTCTGCATAAAAAGCAGGATCCTTGCGGACTTGCGGCGGCAATTCCATTGCTCCGTGATCGAAGGTACAATGTTTGGCAAAATGCGGCAGCGTACCTTGGTTCTTTTGGCCAAGTTGAGGCTGTTCCCTATCTGATCAAATGGTTACAGACGAGTAAAAAAACTTTTTACAGTACAACGTATCTCCAATCCATAACGGGCGAGGATTTTGGAAGTGATTTTGAGCGATGGAAAGCATGGTGGGAGACGCAGAACCCGGGTGTCGAATTCGACTGGAAGGCAAATCTAAGAAAGTCAGAAAGCGGGCGATCTTCGAAATCACGCATTGACGGCGGCGGAGAACAATAGGTTTCCCGCACAGAATGGTTGCTGAACTCGCCGCTGCAAAGAACTCTTTGGTAGAGCTACCCTTTTCCATAAATCTGTTTGAGCAAGTCCAGATTCATTTCGCTTAGATCGGCGATCAAGTAGTCGGCGTCTGGCAGGTTGGCCGCTGTTCCAATTCCGACGGCTTTCATGCCGGCGGCGTGAGCCGCCACAATTCCGGCGTCTGCATCCTCAAATACCACGCATTCGTCACAGGAAAGCCCCAGCTTCTGCGCTCCGATTCTGGCGGGTCAGCTTTCCGATCAGGCATTGATGACGGCGGGGCGCACAGGGCTTTGCCCTGCATGTTTGCCGGGACAGTTGCCGAGAAGAAAACTTTTTCCAGAGGGTGACTCTGATTATTTTTTTGCCTGAATGAAATGGGAATGTGTGTCTCAAAATTCGATAAATAACTTGAAATATTGCAACGACGTTGCAATATTTCGTCCATGGTTAATAGAAAATACTATCTTCAGCAGGTCCAGCAGGGTTTGGTGCGCAGTCCAATTGTGGCTCTGCTTGGACCGCGGCAGTGCGGAAAAACCACTCTGGCTCGGCAATTGGTTCATCCGGAAGCATCCAACTATTTTGACCTGGAAGACCCGACAACCGCTTTGCTGATGGAAAACCCTATGACGGCGCTGTCGCCTCTGAAGGGAACGGTGGTTATTGACGAGGCCCAGCGGCAACCGGGTATTTTTCCTGTCCTGCGGGTATTGGCTGACCGGGAAAACCGTCCAGCGACTTTTCTCATATTGGGCAGCGCATCACCCGATCTTTCCCGGCAGGCATCGGAGTCGCTGGCCGGTCGTGTGGAAATCATCAATATGCGGGGTTTCGATTTGAGTGAGATTCACGCGAATGAGGCGGATCAGCTCTGGTTCCGAGGCGGCTTCCCGCGGTCTTTTCTGGCCGCGTCCAACGAAGACAGTCTCCGCTGGCGCCGGGATTTTATTAGAACCTTTTTGGAACGCGATCTGGCGCAGGCCGGATTTGGTATGAATCCGTCCGCCATCGGACGATTCTGGTCTATGGTTTCCCACTATCATGCACAGATATGGAACGGGAGTGAAATTGCAGCTTCACTGGGTATCGCTCCTAATACGGCCCGCAGTTATCTGGACGCGCTGGAACAGACGTTCATGATCAGGCGTCTTCAGCCCTGGTATGAAAACACAGGCAAGCGGCTGGTTAAGACGCCCAAGATCTATTTTCGCGACAGCGGACTTTTTCATGCGCTTCAAGGAGTGACAACGCCCAAAGAACTTCAGGTGCATCCGAAACTCGGTGCCTCCTGGGAGGGATTTGCGCTGGAAGAAACACTGCACGCACTGAATCCGCTGGAAGCTTACTTCTATACGGTGCATAGCGGCGCGGAACTGGATCTCTTTTTGCTGCATGAGGGAAAAAGGCTGGGGATCGAATTCAAACGGCAGGATGCTCCCAAAATGACTCGCTCGATGCATATCGCTATTGACGACCTGAAACTGGATGCCTTGTGGATCATTTATCCCGGTCAGCGCGAATACGCTTTGTCGGATCGTGTTCTAGTACGTCCCTTGTCAACGATTCTGACGAATAGATCCCATGCGAAAGAGTAAAACACGCTAAGCGATAGCGTCCTGAAAAGGAACCCCTTGCGGGTTGGGGGCGAAGCTACCCTTTTCCATAAATCTTCTTGAGCAAGTCCAGATTCATTTCGCTTAGATCGGCAATGAGGTAGTCGGCGTCGGGCAGGTTGGCCGCCGTTCCAATTCCGACGGCTTTCATACCGGCGGCGTGAGCCGCCACAATTCCGGCATCCGCATCCTCAAACACCACGCATTCGTCACAGGCGAGTCCCAGCTTTTGCGCTCCGATCTGGAACACCTGAGGATCCGGCTTTCCGCGGGTCGTATCCCGTCCGTCCACCACGGCGTCAAACAGTTCAACGATCTTCAGCCGTTCTAAAATCAGCGGCGAGTTTTTGCTGGCCGATCCCAGCGACACCAGAATTCCGTTTGCACGAAGCTCCAGTAAAAACTTTTTCGCGCCGGGCAGAATTTCGTCTTCCCGAAGTTGTTTGATGTAGTCGACGTACCAATCATTTTTCTTTTGCGCCAGACCTTCTTTTTTCTCTTCCGGGACAGAAACTTTGCCCGTATCCAGCAGAAACTCCAGCGACTGCATCCGGCTGACACCTTTCAGCCGTTCATTGTCCGTCTCGGTGAATTCAAATCCCAGCTCCCGCGCCAGTCGTGCCCACGCGAGGTAGTGGTATTTTGCGGTATCTACAATGACGCCATCTAAATCAAAAATTACACCTTTGAGCATTTGATCTTTTCCCCTCTGCAAAATACGTTCACTTCGCCAGCATTCAATAATTCGAACTTTGCCGCACATTTCGTAGGATCATTCGGATTCACAGATTTCGTGAGAGTCACTTGAAGGGTGCTGCCCTGGAATACAATTTTAAACGTAACGCGATTCCAATGCGCAG
Organism: Kiritimatiellaceae bacterium; assembly: GCA_013141415.1. Taxonomy (NCBI): domain Bacteria; kingdom Pseudomonadati; phylum Kiritimatiellota; class Kiritimatiellia; order Kiritimatiellales; family Kiritimatiellaceae; species Kiritimatiellaceae bacterium. Next base: position 134,042 of record JABFQY010000006.1, on the reverse strand, counting down.
GCATCCACGGATTGAAGTGCATCTGTCCTTCGACAATGCGGAATCCCGCAAAGCCATTGACCATAACCATCCAGGATGAAGCCATGCAAGCCGCATGATTTCCGAAGAACGTCGAACCGGAATAATCGTCGATGTCCATGCGCGCGGTCTTCATGAAGAAATTATAGGCCGCGTCCTGATACCCGATTTCACTGGCGATAATGCTGTGAATGCTTGGCGACAGGGAAGACGAGTGGAGTGTTTTCGGTTCGTAATAATCGTAGATGCGTTTTTTCTCCTCAAGCGAGAAGCTGTCATTCAGCAAAAACGTCAGCAGTACGGTGTCGGCCTGCTTGATGATCTGGTGGCGCCAGGTGTTGAGCGGATGCGTTTTGACATACTTGGCGTGCCATTCCGACTTTGGCAGCGCCGGATCCAGAGGATCTTTATAGATGAAGGAATCGTCCTGCATGTAAAGTCCGAGTTTTTCGTTGTACGGGATGTACATTTTTTCTGCGGCCTGCCGCCACAGCGTCTGCTCCTTATCCGTCAGCTCGCACTTCTTGACCAGCTCGTCGTATTTCGCCGGAGCCTCGGCCTTCAACATTCCCAGCACCTTCAGCGCAAACTCCAGATGGAACTTCGTCAGCATGTTCGTGTAGCAGTTATTGTTGACCATCGCGCCGTATTCATCCGGCCCGCAGACCACGTTGATACAGAACTTTCCGTCGTGCGCTTCGATAAAATTCCCGCGGTGCGCCATGCAGCGCGCCGTCTCAAACAGAACTTCCGCGCAATAGTTGTATAGAAATTCCTTGTCACCGGTCGCCTCGAAGTAGCGATAAATCCCGAACGCCACGGCGTTGTTGATGTGATATTGCGCATGCGACGCTTCATAAACCACGCCGCACTCTTCGCCGCTGATCGAGTTCCACGAAAAATGCGCGCCCGTGTCATCCATGATTTTTGCCTGTTCCCGCGCCCGATCCAGAATCGAGTAACGGTACATGAGCAGATTCTTGGCGTCCTGCTGGAAGGTGTAGGTATAAAACGGCAGGACATAAATTTCGGTATCCCAGAAATAGTGCCCCTGATATTTACTGATCCCGGACAAGCCGTTTGCGCCGATATTGTTCCAGCCCTGACGGCCCGTTGACTGCAACGTATGAAACAGACTGAACCGGATCGCCTGCTGCAACGCCAGGTCGCCGTCAATTTCCATGTCCGTCACGTCCCAAACCGTTGCCCAGGCGCGCATGTGAGCCGCCTTCACCGCGTCATAACCCGCATCCGCCACCTGCTTCAAGGTCTGCAAGGTCTGCGCCTCAAGGTTATTTTCCGCGCAGTCTTTTGTCGTATAGTAGCAGGCGATCTTTTCTGCAGAAACCGTCTGATTTTTCTCTGCTGACACGGTAAATGCTTCGCAGATTTTCCCAGCCTTTATTGTGCTGGCGGGCGTTCCTGAAGCGGCGCCTTTAAAAAAGGTTTTCGCGGCAACGCAAACCTGAATCTGGCTGCCTTTGAACATTCGTCTGAGCAGGGCGGCATCGTCGCGCATCTCGGCGGTTTTGGTTTCAAGGCATTCGATGATCGTGCCGTCTGCATTTGTAATGTCGTATTGCATGTTTTTTACCGGCCCGCCTAATTCGGAGACAATTCTGATTTCGCCGGAAAAATTGATCGGCGTGACCGTCACCTTCGTGCCGACGATGTGGAAATTATCCATGGACGTGAAACGTTCGAAGGTGAACTTTGCCATTTTGCCGTTCGGGCTTTCCCAGACGAATTCACGCGTCAGAAGTCCGCGTTTCATGTCGAGATTTCTTCTGTATTCGGAATTTTTGCCGTGCGCGAGATGGAAGTGCTCTCCGTCCAGATAAATGCTGAACTTGAAACCGTTCGGCAGAGCCGGCATACCGTGGCGTTTGGTCGGGTATCCTTTGTAACGGTGTCCGCCTTTGCCGTCCGTCTGGTACTCGTAAATCCCGTTGATGCAGGTATTCGGCTCGGTGTGCCACTGGTCTTCCTCGTGGAAGCCCTCTTCGAAGCAACCCCGGATTCCTAAATATCCGTTCCCGATGGCAAATACGGTTTCGTTTCTTCTGTGGACTTTCCAATCATAGCAGTGTTCGGTTACGTCCCACGCTTGCGGTTCAAACACGAACGGCTTCATCTTTTCAACGATTTCCATAAATCCATCTCCCTGTATTCTGGACTGAACACTCTCCGGGGATTCCGGCCCTCGAACGTGGCGTCAGTTTCTATGTTATGATTTGCGCGAAGTCAACTTGAAGAAAGGGAGCAGTTCTGAACCCATCGTTACGAAGAAACCTTTTGCGGGTTGGGGGCAGCTCTGATAGTTTCTCTGCCTGAATGAAACGGGCCTTTCTATACGGATTTATCTGTCTGACGCTGTGCGGCACCGCCACCGCCAGCAGTCTGTTTCCGTTTTACGATAACCGGACAACGGACGAAGGCTCTTTCTTTGCCGTTCGGCCGCTTTATTCACACACAACGCTCAACCAGAAGGGTGTTGAAGTCAGCGATTATCTCTGGCCGCTCTATTCGCGCAAGGAGTTCAAAAACGAGCAGAGTTCCCGCGCGTTGTTTTTCTGGTACACCCATAAGTTTGATCCAAAAGACGCAAGGCCGCGTCAGCGCAACTGGCTGCTTCCGGTTTATTTTCAGGGCCGCGACGCCGACGGTAAAGGCTACTTCGCTCTGTTTCCGCTCGGCGGAACGATCAAGGAGTTTCTGGGCCGCGACGAAATCGCGTTCGTTCTTTTCCCGGCATTTGGAAAAAGCCGGATCAATGACGTGAAAACCACCAGCGTGCTTTGGCCAATCTACTCGCATACTCGCGGCACCGGCATTGAGCGCGACCGCGTTTTCCCGCTCTACGGAAGATCGGTACTGGAAGGAAAATACGAGAAGCAGTTTGTACTCTGGCCGTTCTGGACGTCCGCCGACTATTTTTATCCGGGCGATTCCGGCAAGTCGTGGATTTTGTTTCCGCTTTGCGGACGGTCGAAGCTGGAGAAGGAAAGCACGTGGTGGGTGATTCCGCCGTTTTTCCGGTTCACAGAAGGCGAGAAGCAAAATCGACTGTTCTGTCCGTGGCCGTTTATTCAGAAGATCGACAGCAAGCCGCACAGTAAGTTGTATTTCTGGCCGCTCTGGGGCGAAGATCAGTATTCCGCCGGGCCGACGCACCGCACGTTCCTGCTCTGGCCGTTGCTCTGGTCGGAAAAAACCGGCGACGCGAATCTGCTGAAAACCCACCGGATGGCGTTGCCGTTTTTCTATCAGGATTACACCGTTCGGCGCAATGAGGGCGCGGAGCCGGAAAATCAGACGAAAGTTTCCAATTACTGGAAGGTCTGGCCGCTGATGAGCTGGCAGCGCGAAGGCGATGTTTCCCGTTTCCGGATGCTGGAACTCTGGCCGCTCAAGAACAGCCCGCCGGTCGAGCGCAACTGGGCGCCGCTCTGGACGTTGTACAAGCGGACAAATGCGGACGGAGTTGTCCGTAAAGACGTGCTGTGGTTTGCCTGGCACAGCGAGCGGGAACCGGCTGCTGAACGCAAGGAATGGTCTTTACTGAAAGGACTTCTGGCGTATAAAAGAGACGGTGAAAAACAAAACCTGCGTCTCCTTTACTTTATGCGCTTCGGGGAAGAGAAATGATCGCGCCGTTTAAAGAAATATACCGGTATCTGCATCTGCCGGTCAGGTCGTTCCGCCGTCTCGGCCGGATCATTCTGATTGCCTGTCACGACATGGGCAATGCGCTGATCATGCTTTTTTCCGCGACGCTTTATATCCGTACCATCTGGCGGCCGCGCGCGCGCCGCGAAACGGCCATGCAGCTTTACGTTACCGGCATCAAGAGTCTCGGCGTCATCACGGTCGTGGCGTTTTTCACCGGTATGATTCTGGCCCTCCAGACCGGCCTTGAACTTCGCCGCTTCGGGCAGGAAGTCAATATCGGCACGGCGGTCACCATCGTGATGGTTCGCGAAATGGGCCCGTTCATGACGGCGCTGATTATCGCCGCCAGCGTCGGTTCCGCGATTGCCGCCCAGCTCGGCACGATGGCGGTCTCGGAAGAAATTTCGGCGCTGGAAGTGATGTCGATTAATCCCAATCGCTTTCTGGTGATGCCGCGCCTGGTCGCGCTGGCGGTAATGATGCCGATCCTGACGGTTTACACCAACATCCTCGGGATTCTCGGCGGCGGCATCGTCGGCTCGACTCAACTCGGCGTGGCATTTCAGGCCTATCTCGACAACGCCACCCGCTACGCCGAAAATAAAGACCTCTACGTTGGGTTGTTCAAGGCGGTCGTATTCGGCATTATCATCGCCACGGTCGCCTGTTACCAAGGCTTGAACACCACCGAAGGCGCCGTCGGTGTCGGCCGCGCCACGCGGCAGACGGTGATTATTTCATTCCTGATGATCCTGATTGTCGGCTACATGATCACAAGGCTGTTTTACATATGATTACCTTCGATAAAGTCACCAAACGGCTCGGCGGCAAGATTGTCCTCAACGAGGTCAGTTTTGAAGTGCCCAAGGGCGAAACGTTTGTGATTGTCGGCCTTTCCGGCGCGGGCAAGAGCGTTACACTTAAGCACATGGTGCAGCTGATGCGTCCGGACAGCGGCATGATCTGCATCGGCGACGATGTAATCAATGAAGCAAGAGGAACGGAACTGGAACGGATGCGTCGCCGTTTCGGCGTACTTTTTCAGGGCGCGGCGCTGCTGCAATGGCTGTCGGTTTTCGAAAACGTGGCGCTACCGCTGCGTGAACACACGAAGATGAGCGAAGAGGAAATCGAAAAGACCGTTCGCGAAAAACTGCGCCTGCTGAACATGGAAGACTCCATGGATAAATTTCCGTCCGACCTTTCCGGCGGGATGCAAAAGCGCGTCGGTCTGGCCCGCGCCATCGTCATGAATCCCGAAATTATTCTCTATGACGAGCCGACCTCCGGCCTTGATCCGGTAACATCCCGGCTGATTGACCAGCTGATTGAAAATCTGCGCAAAGAGCTGGGGATCACCAGCGTCGTTGTCACCCACGACCTGCACAGTGCGCTGGCGATCGGCACGCGGATTATGATGATCGACGGCGGGCAGATTGTTGAAAACGCCAAGCCCGAAGATTTTATTAAATCAACCAACGAAACAGTACAACGTTTCCTCGAGTCCCAGTACATCACCCGCCGGGGTGCCTGGGAGAAAGGGATGGAGCAACATGACGGACAAATATAATAAAGACCTCAGCATAGAAGTCCTTGTCGGCTTCTTTATGTTTATCATTCTCATCGCTCTGGGGGTGTTTACCATCATCCTGAGCCGGCAGAATTTTCTGCAGAAAAGATATCCCGTGGCGGTGGTTTTCGACGAAGTCAGCGGCCTGCGCGACGGCGATAACGTTTTCCTGCGCGGTATGAAAGTCGGCGTGGTGAAAGACACGGTGCTGGAAAACAGTCATGTGGTTGTTCACGCCAATCTGGATTCGCCGGTACAGTTCCGTGAAGGCTACAAAGTCGAAGTGGTGGCTTCCTCCATGCTGGGAGGGAAACAGCTAAAAATTGAAGAAGGGCCTCTGAGCGCCGCGCCGATTCCGAAGGATGCTGTGATTAGCGGAACGACTCCAACCGACATTCTCGAAGAGCTTGGCGCCGCTGTGGCGAGTGTCCGGCAGATTACGGATCAGGTTTCATCGGGCAAGGGCACGCTCGGCAAACTCATTTATGAAGATACAGTGTACAACAATCTGAGCGATGTCAGCACCAAGCTCGCCAAGGGCGAGGGGACAGTCGGCAAACTGATCAACGATGAGACAGTTTATAACGACCTGAAGACGACGATGTCCAACCTGCAGGAAGTCAGCAGTCGTCTGGAGAAAGGCGAGGGCACGCTCGGCAAGCTGCTGTCCAAGGATGAGCAGCTGTACAAAGACCTTACCGCAACCATGTCGAATCTCCGCACGATCACCGACAAGGTCGGCACAGGCGAAGGGACTCTCGGCAAGCTGGTTAATGACGATAAACTCTACGACGAAGCAGGGAAGCTGCTCGGAGAACTGCGCGCCGCCATTGACGATATGCGCGAAACGTCGCCGGTGACCACCTTTAGTACCGTTCTCTTCGGTGCGTTTTAAGCCGGCCGGAATAGTCTTCGGCGCTTGGATTATTTCTTTCCGAGATAAAACAAGTTCTGGCTATTTCGGCTGAGAAATGATTTCTTCATTCCTCCTGTCAGGAGGAATGGTATGAATGGATCAGATGGCGGCGATAACTACCCCGTTTATGGACAGCAGGTAAAACGTCCGCTCAGAATACAGGTTCTCCGGTACGCGTCACTGGTGCTGGCGTTTGCCGGACTGTTTCTTCTCTACCTGTTTTCCATCAATCGTGAAATTCCGCTGATACGGATCGGTGACGTTACGCCGACCATGAACTTCGCGACGGTTCGCATTGCCGGCGAAGTCACGCGCGACGCCTATGTTTTCCAGTCCGGCGGTATCGTCTTTGACATGAAGGACGGAAGCGGCGAAATTGCTGTCATGGGCGGCCGCATACAGGCTCAAGCGCTTGAAGCCGCCGGAAAGCTTCCGCACAGCGGCGACCGGATTGAAGTGACTGGCAGCCTCATCGTTAGCGTCGATCAAGAACCCAAACTGCGCATCCAGTCGGTCGATCAGCTGGTTCTGAGCCGCAAGCGCACCATCGCCCCATCCGCTGTTTCCAGTGCCCGGATTGCTGACGTCACCGCCGCGCATAAAGGCGAGCAACTCACCGTCACCGGCATTCTGAAAACCATTGATATTCCCGGCCCCGGCTCTAAATCGCCCTATACCCTGACGCTTGAAGAAAACGGCGCGAAACTCGCGGTGGTTTTCTGGGAAGATGTTTTCCAAAGGATGGATAAAAAACTTCCGCTGCCCGGAAAACTCATTAGTGCCCGCGGACGGGTTGGCGTTTACAAAGATGCTGTGCAGCTCAAGGTCTGGGAGGCTGGCGATCTGCGCGTGATGGAGCCCGGAAAATGATTTTGGCAGCAGCATCAGCGGTGCTGGCCGGAACTGTGCTTGCCTGCTTTCTCGCCATTCTTCCCGGTCTGCACATTTACAACGTCATGGGTCTCGCCGCGCTGTTTCTCTATTCGCTGCACGGCGGCGGACTGGCCGCCATGCCGGAAGTAACTATTCCCTTCCTGATCGGTCTTGTCACCGGCTGGTCGATTCTTAACACCATTCCGTCCGTCCTGCTCGGCGCGCCGGATGAAAGCGCGATCTTCACCGTGCTTCCCGGCCAGAAATATCTGATGACCGGACTCGGTTACGAAGGCACCATGATGATCGGTGCGGGCAGTCTCGCCGGAATTTTCATGCTCGTTTTTATAATCGGCCCGTTCGCGCCGAAGTTTCTGCCGATTGCCCGCTGTGTTTTCAACCCGCACATGCACTGGATTCTATGGGTCGTCATCACGTTCATGCTCATGACGGAGTGGCCAAAGGACGGCAACTGGGGCCCGGCGGGCTGGCGTAAATTTTTCGCCGCCTGGTCAACGCTCGGCGCGGGACTGCTCACCTTTTTCCTTTCCGGACTGCTCGGCTTTCTGCTCCTGTACCGTCCGCCGGTGTCCGTGGATAACGCGTTTCAAAACATCATGCCTGCCTTCGTCGGACTCTTTGCGATTCCGTGGTGCCTGCTCAACGCCGTCAGCGGTACGGAAGTTCCGAAGCAACATGTGCGCGATACACTCAATATCAATGGCGATTTGCTTTTGCGCGCCGGTATCGCGGGCGGAATCGGCGGCGGCTTTGCCGCTTTTTTTCCGGTGATTACCGGCGGAATCGGTGGACTGCTTGCAGGTCATGCCACCGCCCAGCGCGACGAACGCGTCTTCATGATGTCGCAGGGCGTATCCAAAGTCGTTTACTACACCGGCTCGCTCATGCTGTTTTTCGTGCCGGGACTTTTTCTGACGCGCGGCGGCGGCGCGCTGATCGTCAAAGGATTCTACACGCCGCATACCTGGAGCGACTACTACCTCGCGCTCGGCTCCATCGCGCTCTCCGGAGCGGTTTCATTCTTGCTCCTGTCGCCGCTCACCCGCTGGACGCTCAAGCTGATGGACAGAGTGGATTATCGCCGCATTTCGGTTTTTTCTCTCGGCATTATTGTCGCGCTGGTATTTGTCATCACCGGTTGGGCTGGCTTGTTCATCATGACGGTCGCCACCGGCATCGGCCTGATTCCGGTGCTGTTCGGGTCACGCCGCCTGAACTGTCTCGGCGTACTGCTTTTGCCCATCGCCTGCAACATGTCCGGCGTCGGCGAGCCCGTCGCCGCGTTTCTGGGATTATTGAAATGAAAGGGATCTCGCATTTTATTTCCGGCGTGGCGGCGGCCTCATTCTGTCCGTGGGCGGTTGAAGCTGCGCAAAACGGCAATTCAGCTTTTTTTATTCTCGGTGCGGTTGCCGGAATTCTGCCCGACACCATCGACTTTAAATTCTACCGCTTTTTCTATCACCACGATGTTTCGATTTATCCTCACCCGGACAAGCTGGATCCGCAACCGGTGGCCGACGCAGTTGCCGCCGCCGTCACCGAAGCCGCCGTGAGCGGCAAGCCGGTACGATTGAAACTCGCCACCATCAAAATGGGAGCCGACAACTGGCGGCAGTACCGCGTTAAAATTGATCCGGATGCCGGAGAGGTGCGCGTACAGTTCGGGCCGGTCGTCAGCACCGGGCAGTCGCCGCAATACGGCACACTGCCGGTAAACCGTCCGGTGGCCGTCGCAAAATTTTCTGTGCCGATCCGGCAGAGTTATGAACCGGTTTACACCGTTGATATTTTTGACGGCCCCAGTTTTTTATTTCAGCGCAGTGAAGGCGGGAAAGTTGAAATTGATTTTCTGCCGTGGCACCGGAACTGGTCGCACTCATTCACCGTCGCCGCACTGCTGGCGGGATTGGCTTCACTCTGGACATGGCAGGCAGGCGTGGTCGCCTTCGGCGCCTATGCGCTGCACATCATCGAAGACCAAACGGGTCACATGGGATCAAATCTGTTTTTTCCGTTCAGCAAAAAGCGTACTCCCGGGTTGAAGTGGATGTATTCCGGCGACGCATTTCCAAACTTCGGATGCGTCTGGCTCTGCTGTCTGCTCATCTTCTGGAATCTTTACGCCGCGATTCCGAATCCGCTTTATCACTTCAGTTTCATCCGCCTGATGCTCTACGCCATGGTTATTCCGTTCGCCGTTTTTGGAGTCGTTCGCTGGCTTCTCGTCCGCGCCGACAAAGGCCATCCTGAAACTCTTTCCACAGAATGGAATGTTTGATTTGGGCGGGGTTTGCGGGCAGACTCCGAGCCTATGAAAAAACACATTCAGGCTTTTCTGGCGGAAAAAGATAATCGGCTGGTTCAGTTCATCAAATACGGAATGTGCGGCGGCGCGGCCACGGCCGTCGATATGACAGTCTTCTTTCTTTTCGCCTGGCTGGTTTTTCCGGCGCTGCGAGAAAGCGATCCGTTCACCAAACTGCTGGGAATGCTTCATCTGGATATCCGCACGGTTTCGGAATCGCTCCGCCTGCGCAACTACTGGATCGATAAAGGCATCGGTTTTATCTTTTCCAACTTCACGGCCTACGTTCTCAACGTGATGTTTGTTTTCAAAGCCGGTAAACACAAACGACACCACGAACTGATGCTCTTCTATGCCGTCTCGCTGATTTCATTCCTGATCGGCACGGCGGCGGGCGACCTGCTCATCCGCTTCGGCGGACTCGACACCACCTATTCCTACATCGCCGCCGCCATCTCCGCGCTCCTCATCAACTACGCCGGCCGCAAGTTTTTTATCTTTCATGGATAATGAATTCAAAGATGGTTGCGACGGAGCGCAACCCTCCGGGAACCCGAGTCCGGAGGGCGTTGCTCCGTCAACGCCGTATTCCTCTCGAAAGCATCCTGCACACATTCCGCTTGATGAGATGTCGAACCGTTCAAATATTGTTTTTGTCACAGTTTGTTCCAAAGATCGGAAACCAATCTTTGCTCATGAGGATGTACACCGGTTGATGATTGAATCATGGCGTTCGGCGGATCACTGGTTGGTCGGTAAATACGTTGTTATGCCTGACCATATTCACTTTTTTTGCACGCCGGGTATTATTGAATATCCGTCGTTAAAACAGTGGATAAAATTCTGGAAAACTCTTGTTTCTCAAAAGTGGCCAAGACCAAATGAACAGCCTATTTGGCAGGATGATTTCTGGGACACGCAGTTGCGGCACGGCGAGAGCTACAGTGAAAAATGGGAATATGTCCGGAACAATCCGGTTCGTGCAGGGCTGGTCACAACGCCGGAAGCGTGGTCGTTTCAGGGTGAGATAAATGTTTTGCGGTGGATGGAATAACGGTTGCGACAGAGCGCAACCCACTGGGATTAATTACGGGAGGGCGCGGCTCCGTCAGCGCCATAAAAAGAAAGGGGAGATCGTGAAAAAAAGAAATCCGAGAACAATGCGCTGGCAGGGTGGCATTTTCACGTTAATCGGAGCCGCTTTTTTAGTGTACGGGACGCACCCGATAGCGTCCGAATCCGTTGCGGAATGGTTCAGGGTTCTCGTTGTCTCTATTGGAATCCCTCTGGCTGTAGTCAATGTTGGGATTGTTCTTTGGGCACAATCCTTCAGAAGCTTGATGAAATTAAAAACAGCCAAACCAACAAGGGTTAACCCGACTTATCTAAAATCCTCTTTGCACATTCCGCCTTACCGAGTGAACCCCAGTTTTCCAAACCCTGCTTATCGATCCAGGTGAAGAGTCCGGATTCAGCGCCGAGGGTGGCGGGAGTATTGAGGACGATGCCGTCCAGATTTTTTGAGATCAGTTTTTCACGGGCTTTGGTTTCGCCGTCGTACGTCTGGAGCGCAAAGCCGATGGCGACTTGATCTTTCCGTTTATTCGCGCAGAGCGTGGCGGCAATGTCGGGTGTCGGTTTCAGTTCAATCGTGAGGCTGTTTCCGACTTTCGGAAGTTTCGCGTCTGATTTTTTTGCAGGCTGATAGTCGGCGACGGCGGCGGCGAAGATGATGAAGTCGGCGGAGGAAAACTTTTCTTTCGCGGCGGCCAGCATTTCTTCGGCGGAGATGACTTTTTGGATATGTAGACGCGACGCCCTCGTCGCGTTTCTCCGGCTGTCAGAATGCGACGAGGGCGTCGCATCTACGTTGGGGAGATTCTCTTCCGCGACCGGGCCGGAAATGAATTCGACTTCCATGCCGCGCCTAATTGCTTCTTCGGCGAGGGCCTTGCCCATTTTGCCGGAGCTGGCGTTGCCGATAAAGCGAACCGGATCAAAGTATTCGTGTGTCGGCCCGGAAAGGATGAGAACCTTTTTCATGCGAGCGCTTTTTTAATCGCTTCGAGAATGGCGGCGGGTTCGCTCATGCGTCCGGCGCCTTCGGTTCCGCAGGCCATCAGGCCGGCTTCGGGGCCGATGCGCTGCCAGCCACGTTTTTCCAAGGTCTGGGCGTTTTCGCGGACGACGGGGTTGTCCCACATCTGCGTGTTCATGGCGGGGCAGAAAAGTTTGACGCACTTTTTCGAGAGCGAAAGCGCGCTGGCGGAAACAATGTCGTCGCCGAAGCCGTAGGCCAGTTTGCCGATGATGTCGGCGGTGGCGGGCAGGACGGCGAAGAGGTCGGCTTCAGTGGCGGGGTAGAGGTGCGGGTAGAGCTGGCCTTTGTCGGAAGTCGGGTGCGCCGGGAAAAGTTCCGTGCGGACTTCTTTCTGCGACAGCGCGGCGAAAGTGAGCGGCGTAACAAACTGACAGGCGGCAGGCGTCATCGCCACCTGCACGTCGTATCCGGCCTGCTTGAGCGCACTGACGACACTGGCCGCCTTGTACGCCGCAATTCCGCCGGTCACACCTATGAGAATACGTTTCATCAGACAGACATCATTTCTTTTTCTTTGGCGGCGAGCATGTCATCCATTTTCTTGATGCGGACATCGGTCAGTTTCTGGACTTCTTCGAGGCTTTCGTCGCGGTCGTCTTCTGTGATCTTGCTGATCTTCTGGAGCGTTTTGAGCAGTTCATTGGCGTCGCGGCGGACGTTTCGAACGGCGATGCGCTGTTCCTCGGTGGCGCGCGAGGCGATTTTGGCCATATCTTTGCGGCGCTGTTCGCTCATTTCCGGAATCGGCACGCGGATGAGGCGTCCGTCGTTGATCGGCGTGATGCCGATGTTCGCGGCGCTGATCCCTTTTTCGATCGCGCCCAGCGAGGACGGGTCGAACGGGCTGATGACCAGCAGGCGCGGTTCAGGAGTTGAGATGTTGGCGATATCGCGCAGCCGGGCGGTGGTTCCGTAGTATTCAACGGTGATGTTTTCAACCAGTCCCGGACTGGCTTTGCCGGTGCGCAGTCCGCTCAGTTCGTGGTGGAGGAACTCCACGCATTTATCCATCTTTTCTTCAGCGGCCAGCAGTACTTCCATGCTCGATTCCATGATGACTCTCCTTGAAAAATCAGTGGCTAACCAGTGTTCCGGCGTTTTCTCCGCGGAAGACCTTCAGCATTTCGCCTTCCTTGAAAAAGTTGAACACGACGATGGGAATATCATTTTCCATGCAGAGTGAGAAGGCAGCGGCGTCCATGATCTTGAGCTGCTTGCTGAGTGCGTCGCTGTAGGAAACTTTATCGAAGCGGGTCGCGGTCTTGTCTTTCATCGGATCGGCGGTATAGACGCCGTCCACCTTGGTGGCTTTCATCAGCACGTCAGCGCCGATTTCCGAGGCGCGCAGGGCGGCGGCGCTGTCGGTGGTAAAATATGGATTGCCGGTGCCAGCACCAAAGATAACGACGCGGCCTTTTTCAAGGTGGCGCATCGCTTTACGGCGGATGAACGGTTCGGCGAAGGCGGGCATGCTGATGGCGGTCATAACGCGCGTCTGGATGCCGACGTTTTCGAGCGCCGATTGCAGCGCGAGCGAGTTAATGACGGTGGCGAGCATCCCCATGGAGTCCCCGGTGGTGCGGTCGGTTCCGCCCGCTTCGCCGGCGAGGCCGCGGAAAATGTTGCCGCCGCCGACGACGACTGCGATTTCCGCGCCGGCTTCGATCAATTGTTTAAACTGCCGCCCGATGGAGGCGAGGACGGCAGGGTCAATGCTCATTCCTTTTTCTTTGTTCTGGAGTGCTTCGCCGCTGAGTTTGAGCAGAATGCGCTTATACTTCATAAAGGTTCCTCTCGAATGCTGATGCGGACGATAGAAAATCCGCGCCGAAGTGTAAATTTCCATCTTTGGAAAATCATTCCTGAATACGGGCCAGCAGATCAACGGCGGGCTGACATCCGGGGTGCTTGCTGAGGATGATTCCCAGTTCGCGGCGGGCCCGGTCGTTGTGGCCGAGACGGTATTCCGCCAGCGCGCTGTTATAGCGTGCGTTGGTGGACGACGGATTAATCTGCACCGCGCGCGCGAAAGCCTCCGCCGCGAGTTCAATCCGGTTGGCGGCATAGTAGGTCAGGCCGAGGTTGTAGAAAGCCTGTTCGTAGGTGTCGTCCTCTTCGACGGCTTTGATGTACCAGCGGGCCGCGCTGTCGAAATCATTTTTCTTCTGGTATGCCAGCGCCTTCTGGAAGTTTTTGTCAGCGTTGATGCGGTTCGGACTGCGCGGCGGCGTAAAGACCAGTTTTTCGCTGTTACCGCTGGCGATGGCCAGCAACTCCGCGCGAGCCTGTTCCGCAAACTTATCTTTTGCAGCGACCTTGCTGAGGTAGAGTTCAAAACAGCGTTTGGCTTCAGGCTGGTTCTTCAGCCAGTAGCGGTAGATGGCGGCGGTGTTGAAAAGCGCCGGGGTATAATCCGGATGTTTTTTTGTCACGGCCTGCAGGCGCTTCAGTGCGGCATCTGTGCCGGTGGTATGCAGTTCAGCCAGCGCCAGCGCGGTTTGCAGTTGCGGATTCTCCGGAGTGCGGCCGAGCGCGCGGTTCAGATTATGCGAGGCTTCGTCCCACCGTTGATTTTTCGCGTAGAGAACACCCGCAAAGGAAAGAGGGCGGGAGTCGTCAGACTGAATCAGAGAAGCTTCGCGAAAGGCGCGTTCGGCTCCGGCAAAGTCATTCTGCGCGCCCAGCGCAACGCCGAGGTTGCAGAGTACTTCATACTGCCCGGCATTCAGGCGGCAGCTTTCCGTGAAAGCATTTGCCGCATCCTTTGTGTTGCCCATTTCCCAGAGCAGGGTTCCGAGCCGGTTGTACGCTTCGGCATTTTCCGCACTGCCCGCACGGCGGCGGATCGACTTTTCGAGCAGGGATCGGGCGCGCACCAGGTTGCCGTCTTTCCATTCGGTCAGCGCTTCATGGTAAAGCTTTTCGCCCGGCTTACGGCTGCAGCCGAAAAAAAGCGAGATCATCAGGATTACAGGCAGTATCCACCGGAGCCATGATCGGTTCATGCGGTCTCCTTCGCGAGGAGACCGGTGAAACCGGCGCTGGATTTTGACTGGACGGGTATCTCGTTCATGCTTAGCCTGCACTCTAATCATCCGGCCTTTTGAAGCCAGATAATTTATAAAAAAACAGGAACCTGAACATGGAAAAACTCTATCCGCTCCGCTTCAGCCCCGTCTATAAGGATTACATCTGGGGCGGTAGCCGTATTCCGAAGCTGTTTGGCCGGAATAAGCCGGACGGTATTTATGCCGAATCGTGGGAGATTTCCACCCATCCGGACGGGCCGACCGCCATTGTCAACGGTCCGCTGGCCGGAAAAACGCTGGGCGACCTTCTGCCGGAACATAAAACCGCATTGCTCGGCACCGGCGTCAAAGGTTCCGATTTTCCGCTCCTCATCAAACTGATTGATGCACGCGATACATTGAGTGTGCAGGTTCATCCGAACGAGGCCAATGCTGCCTCCGTTAGCGGCGATCCGAAAACGGAGATGTGGTATTTTCTCGAAGGCGACGGTTCGGCGCAGATTTATTGCGGCCTCAAACCGGGCGTCGGGAAGGCGGAATTTTTGAAGGCAATGGAAAATAAAACCTTTGCCGGTATCATGCAGTCCATTCCGGCAGAGAAGGGCGGGGCGGTTTTTGTGCCGGGCGGGCGCGTCCACGCCATCGGTGCGGGCTGTCTGATTCTGGAGATTCAGCAGAACTCGAATACGACGTACCGGATTTATGACTGGGATCGTGTTGATGCCGGTGGTAAAGGGCGCGAGTTGCACATTGATAAAGCGCTGAAGGTGATCGACTGGGAAAACAACGGCAACCCGCGCTGTCAGATCCACGGAACAACAATCCAGAGTTGTGAGTTTTTCCAACTCGACCGCCTTGAGCTGGATGCCGCGCAGAAGTTTCCTATGTCCGGAAAGAGTTTCCATGCGCTGTTTGTCGCAGGCGGTTCAGGAAAAATCGTATGGGCGGACGGCGAAGAAAAGCTTTCGCCCGGCCAGTCGTGGCTGGTGCCCGCCGCGCTCGGAAGTTACACGCTTCATCCTGCTGCCGGCAGACTGATGGTGCTGTGCACGACGATTCCGTAGCCGATTCAACCGTTGAAGGCACAAAAAAAGAGCCGCGCGAGCGGCTCTTTTTGCGTCGAAGGAGCGAAGGTTACTCCTGTTTTTTGCGCTTAATCAGGAAGAACACCAACCCTGCAACGACCACCGCCGCGATGCCGGCGATCAGCGGAAGATTACTTCCGCTCTTTTTTTCAGGAGCGGCCTTTTGCGCTGCCACTGGCGCGGCAACCGCGGATTCCGGTTTGGCGGGTGCGGTCTGAACGGCGGGCTGCGGCTGTTCAACCGGTGCCGGAACCGCTTCGAGGGTTACAGAAACCTGCTTGTCGGCGCCGGTCAAAGTGGCCGTTTTGGTGACAAACCCTGCTTTACGCAGTTCAATAACCGTTTCTTTTTCAATCAGCTGTTCGACCGGAGTCGCGCCGACTGACTTGCCATTGATCAGCACATCAGCACCGGATGGTTCGCTCTTGATTGTGACGTACGGCATGGCCTTGAGCGCAACATTGACCTGTGCCGACGAATCGGGTGTCAACGTGACGTTCTGTGCATAAAAACGGTCGGCGCGGACTTCGAGAGCAACCGGTTCTCCGACAGCCAGCGTGGCTGTCGTTTTGCCGAGCAGTGCACCGGCGCGATAGATTTGTGCGTCGGCCGGTGTCGCGGTGACGGTGATCATCGGGAAAGGACGGAGTTTAACGGATACTTCGTACGGCGGCGCGCCGGTCAGTGTGCCAGCCTGTGTGAAGAAGCCGGTCTTCCGCAGTTCGAATGTGCGGCTGGTCAGAATTTCGACCCGGAGCGGTGTCGTGCCGACGAGTTTGTTATTTTCGTACACTTCAACACCGGCAGGCTCAGCGGAGAGGGTGACAATCGGACGGCGGACGAGTTTGACGACCAGCGGATCGGGGCTGTCGAGGCCGACAGAGATTTCCTGATCGTAGTAGTCGGCGGCTTTCAAGGTATAGGCGGCGGCTTTTTCGCCGATTTTAATTTTTGACGGAGTCCGGGCAACCGGTTTGTCGGCGCCGACGGCGTAGATGTCAGCATCGGGGTTGCTGTAAACCAGTACCGGCATCGGGCGAAGCTGCGTGCCGACGTTACGTTCTGAATCGTAGTTCAGTTTGACGGGTTCGTCGAAGTAGCGCTCTTTGCGGACCGTGAAGTTTTTTTCGCTGACGAATACGCTGGTGTTGAATGGTGTGGATCCCAGCTGTTTCTGTCCGGCGGCATCATACACTGCCGCGCCTGACGGAGTGGAATCAATGGTGACCGGAGCACAACTGCAGATGGCGAGGATAATACACAGCACGGAAACAAACCCGACGGTTTTTTTGATCATGTGGAGACTCCTTGATGGGTTGAAAACGCTTCGTTTATACCGCAGTCGGAGCTTTTAAGTCAAACGGGCGGGCGGCTTATTTTGGACGGGCAGAGCGGATTTGGTGATGCGGAGCGCGGCCACGATTAGTACACCGCCGCCCAGCAGGCGGGGCCAGTCGGCGGTTTCGCCGAAAAAGAAAACCGAAACCAGAATTCCGAGCGGGATTTTCAGGTTATTAAAGACCGCCAGCGCGCCGGAACTGACCTTTCGTGCTCCAGTATTCCAAAGAAAGAAACCGAGTCCGGAAGCGACGATACCGAGATAGAGCAGAATCAGAGCCTGTCTGGACGTGATGACCAGCGATGTCCATGGAGTTCCCGTTGCGGCCAGTGCGGCGGTGAGTGTTGCGCCAAGGTACAAAAGGCCGAACACCTGCAGGTCGGTGCGGTTTTCCGGCAGCCGGGCCATCGTGCGGCGGTAGAAAATCTGTCCAAAGGCGAAACAGAGATTGGCGGCCTGCATCAGCAGAAAGCCGATCCACAGCTCCGGCGAACTCAGCTGGCGGTATTCAATCACAATGCCTCCGGCGACGGCCAGCGCAACCGCCGCCAGCGCGGCGGAGTTAACTTTCCGTTCGAATAGGTCGTTGATAATTACGACGTAAATCGGCGTCAGCACAGTGAACAGCGCCACCTCGTACGCTTTGAGATAATGGAAGGCGTGAGTGTAGGTAACGTACATCAGGCCATATTGCACCGCGCCGGTGATCATCAGCCGGGCGGCGTCGGATGCCCGTAATGTTTTCAGGCGCAGGAACGGCGCGAAGACGGCCAAGGCCACGGCCAGCCGAATGAAAGCGACGGCGGCGGAGGGCAGGCCGGCCAGTTCGCCCTTGATCAGGCCGAAGGAAAACGCCCAGACGAGGGAGACGAGCAGGAGCAGAGTCATAACTATTTCACGATCTGGAGAACGGATTTAAATTGCGGAGTCTTGGCGTCACCGAGCAGTTCAAACAGAAGCATTTCCGTGCCGGTCAGCTTAACGCCTTCGTTTTCCATACAACGCAGGGCGAGCACTTTGTTGACCGGGTCGCGGGAAGACACTGCATCGACGACCACAGACACTTCAAAGCCTTTTGCCAGCAGGTCTCTGGCGGTCTGGTAAACGCAGATATGGGCTTCAATGCCGCAGAGAATAATCTGGCGCCGGTTTGATTTTTCGAGAACCTCCATGAACACCCGTTCCCCGCAGCAACTGAAGGAGCTTTTTATAACGGGGAGACTCATAATCAGCGGGCGGAACTCTCCGCGGGTTTTTCCCAGATTGTCCGGAGTCTGCTCGGTTACAATCACCGGAACATCGAGCAAATACATCCCTTCGAGCAGGCGGCGGAGATTCTTGTAGAGAACTTCGGTGCCGTCCACGATTTCGGCCAGACGGCCCTGCACATCGATAAAAACCAGAACGGCATTTTCTTTCTTCAGCATGAATGACTCCTTGGAAGCGACGCATGGTAGCAGAGCGCGGAATAAATGCAATTTTTACGGAGTTCTGAAATTTGTATTGCTCATTTCCCCAAACCTTGGAAACTTTCCGGCCTTATGCAGAAAAAATACTTTATTTTCGATATTGGCAACGTGCTGGTGGACTTTGACTTTCAGGTTCTGCTCCAGCAGATCGCCGACGATTCCGGCACGCCGGTCGAGCCGCCGACGGAACGCGACCTCGATATGCACCACGCGGTCGAAGAGGGCGTCATCAGCGATGAAGCGTTCGTCGATTATCTGAACGAAGCCAAAGGATTATCGTGGACGGTCGATACACTGATCGGCGTCTGGCAGAAAATGTTCACCGTCAACCCGACCGGCTACGAAATGTTCCGCGACGCGATTGTGCGCGGCCTGCCGGTTTACACGCTCAGCAACATCGCCGAACACCACATCGACGCGATTGAACGCAACTGGCCGGGATTTTTTGACGGAGCGACCGGTCTGTTTCTTTCCTATCAGGTCGGCGCCCGCAAACCGAACGCCGAAATCTACCGCCACATGCTGGACGATCTTGGCGTAAAAGGTGAACAGTGCCTGTTTCTCGACGATCTGGAACGCAACATCGAAGCCGCCCGCGCCGCCGGTATTCAAGCCCATCAGTTTATTCCGGCGAACTACGCCGCGATTCAAAAAGAGGTGGATACATTTTTCCTGCTCGCATGACGAGTTTCACCCAGCCGCACCGTCAGAGTTTGTTTGGGGCTTCGATTTCGGGCAGGTAGGCTCCGCAGTCTCTGATTCGGCGTCTCAGTGTGTCGGTGTCCACGGCATGAACATCTGCGATGTCTGCTCTTGCTGCCATGGTTGCTGCAATACCCGCAGCCTCCCCTGTGCAGAGGCAGACCGGCATAATACGTGTGCTGCCCTGGACAGATCGATCTGTGGAAATGCATCGGCCAGCAACGAGAACGTTTGAAAGGCCTTTTGGTGTAAGACACCGGTACGGTATCCCGTGCGATTCTCCTTGTTTGTAACTCACAAGCTGGCTTGCCGCCGCCGTTATGTGGCTGCCGCTTCCGGCTTCGTCTTCAGCTATGTGAATATCTATAAAATAGCTGTTCCGGCATATTTCATCGGAAAAGCTTCGGCGGGAAGAGTAATCGTTTAGGGTCAGCACGTAGTCGCCAACGATACGCCGCGTTTCCCGGATACCCAGAAGAGACGCGGTTTGAGTGAGGTGAGCGTTCGCAAAGGCTTTTGGAAAAAACTCAGCGCATGCGTCGCGGAAAGCTTTGGCGATTTTTCTTCCCTGCATCAAAGCCTTGCTTGAAGAAAACGGGTTTGTATTGTCGACCGACCAAATGTGTCCGGCATTGAACCCGATGGCACCTGGGCCGATGATGGCGGAGCACGCATGGGTGTCAGGAATCTCAGGGTATTTGCCCGAGGCCACGATGTCGTCAATCACGTCTTTATCTGCGCCGAACTTAATACTGCCGCAGTGCTGATAGGCGTACATATCGACATTGGTCAATGTGAAACAATGCGTGGCCGGCTGCAAATCCCCCTTCGCATCTCCTTTGTTGTATGCCGCGCCGGCCCATGCAGCAAGATCAGCATCGCCGGTTGCATCAATATAAACCTTCGCTTTATGAGCTGTAAGGCCGCTTTTGCCGGCCACGAGGATGGCGTCAACATGGCCGGTGGCATCACACTCAACACCTGTCATCAGAGTATTAAACAGCACGGTTACACCCTGTTGAGTCACAAGATCGTCATAAATGCGTTTGAGCAATTCTGCGTCGATCGGGATCCAGTCAAAACACTCCTTCGGGACATGCGGCATGCCGGAGATGCACTGCCGGAGGATCTGTTCAGCCATTCCGCCGTAGATGATCCGGTTTTTGTCTGTGAACGGACACCACGCTGGCACCAGACCGGATGTGCCCATTCCGCCCAGAGCGCCGGTTGCCTCAATCAGAAGAGTTTTTGCTCCCTCTCGTGCGGCGGCGGCCGCCGCCGCGCAACCCGCCGGTCCGCCGCCGGCAACGATTACATCCCACGAATCATCAAGCAGTACATCCCGTTCTCTTAAAGTGTATTTGTTCACATCTCGCCTTTTTGCTGTGCCACCGGTGCTGTCAATATTCAACCGTCGCTGGACGGTAACGTCTTGGTTTTAAGATAACAACGTCGAAAAACATCAGGCTGCTTTAATGAATCCGTACTGCTGAATGCCGTAATCTGCGCTCGCAACGTCGAAGCTTCCCTCGCCGCCGGTATCCAAGCTCATCAGTTTATTCCGGCGAACTACGCCGCGATTCGTAGAGCGGTTGATGGGTTCTTTAGGTAACGACCCAAGTTAGGCGTCATTATCATGGGCTGATGCCGTCGTGCTCTCGAATGAAGGCTCGCAACTCGACCAAAGATGCAAGCTGCTTCTCCGGCAACTGAACCTCGCAGCAAAACCAACCTGACATGAAAACCTCTGTGCCGTCGGAGAACCGGAATAGGGTGCCGCCATCATCGTGCGTGAGATGATGAGAACGAAACCAAAAGCGTGATGAACTGCCATCACGACAACTAATAACGCCTGCCTCCGTACCGTCGGCGAGAATGGCACGACGAACATAATCGTTGTAGCCGCGCTCTAAAGAAAGTGATGCCGGGTCTGAGGCTACGCTGACGCGCGCCACCTCGCGCTGAGAGCGAGAGGCGCATCCGGTGAGGATGACGGCGAACGCGATGAGCAGGAGTGTACGCATGACGCCTAACAGTGTTTTAGCCTTACTTCAGTTTTTACAGGTTAATTACCAACGGCGCGAATGTAGCGCGGCGGTTCGGGGGCGGCAAGAGTTGAATAAACCGGAAGCAAGGTGGAACGTGATCTGTCGCCTTTGCAAAGCTTCGGCGTGACAGGCCGGGCACGTTTTAAACCAGCGGTATATTCAAGGCCGGCGAGACGCCGGCGGTACGTATCGCAACCGTCTGGTTCGACAACGCTCACCACAGGCCGGTTGCCCTGTCTTTTTTTAACGCGCCGGGACGGCGCGTTCCACCTGATTGGAGGGTTTCGCTCCGTCGAAACCTTTTCCGGCGGCGACGGAGCGCGGCTCGACTGAGCTCGCCGAAGCCCGCCCTCCATCGATTGGAGCGGGCATGTAGTCCCGCCTTCAGGCGGCTCCAACGGTTCCGGCTAAAGCCGGTACTACATACCAAAATAAACGGCACTGATGATGCGATGCGGTCAGGTTTCACATGATTGGAACGGGTATGTAGTCCCGCCTTCAGGCGGTTCCCAAGCTGTTCCGGCTAAAGCCGGTACTACATACCAGAATAAACGGTACGGATGATTCAGGTAATTTTGTATAACTGATGCTGTTGCTTTGCAAACTGTGGAATATCCGGTAGAAGCCTTGCCCTCATGATAGATTTCATCCAGGTGAGTAAACGGTTCGGCACGCAGGAAGTGCTGGATAAGGTTTCGTTCCGTATCAATTCCGGCGAGCACGTCGGCGTGGTCGGCCCGAACGGCGCGGGCAAAAGTACGATTTTCAGCCTGATCAGCGACGAAATGTCGGCGGACAGCGGCGACATCACGATGCCGAAAAACGTCCGCCTTGGCCATCTGCACCAGCAGCTTCACGCTCATGCACAGGACGGCTCGCTGCTCGATTATTCCTGCAACGCCATTCCAGAGCTCAAACCGATGATCGAAGAAATTCACCGGATTGAGCACGATCTGCTGACGGCCACCGGCGCGGAGCAGGAGCGGATGCTTCATCGGCTTGGCGATCTTCAGCACGAATTCGAACATCTCGGCGGCTACGATCTGAAAGCGCGCGCCGAAGCCGCGCTGAGCGGACTCGGCTTTAAGGAAAGCGAGTTTGCCAATCCGTTCCGCTCGTTCAGCGGCGGCTGGCAGATGCGCGCCGAACTGGTGCGTACGCTGATTGCGCGGCCCGACATTCTGCTGCTCGACGAACCGTCGAACTATCTCGACCTGCCTGCCGTCGAATGGCTTCAGCGCTTTCTGCGCGGCTTCGAAGGAACGATGCTTTTGATTTCCCACGACCGTTACCTGCTCGAAACGCTCACCGACCGCACGCTCGAAATCTGCGGCGGTGCGGTGACGAAATATTCCGGCGGCTATACCTATTACATCCGGGAGCGCGAACAGCGGCACATGCAGCAGGAAGCGGCGTACCGGAATTACATCGAGCAGAAGGAACATCTCGAAAGTTTCATCAGCCGGTTCCGCGCGCAGGCCACCAAGGCGGCGCAGGTGCAGAGCCGCATCAAAATGCTCGAAAAGATGGACGTGGTGAAAGCGCCGGTCGCGCCGCCGAATTTTTCCAAACTGCGGATTCCGCCGCCGCCGCACTGCGGCGCGCATATTATGTCGGTCAAAGACATGAGTTTTTCCTACGACGGCAAGCGGCAGATTCTGCGCGACGTGAATCTGGAAATCGGCCACGGACAGAAGATCGCGCTGGTCGGCTACAACGGCATGGGCAAAACCACGCTGTTGCGCGTACTGGCCGGAGCGCTGACGCCGCAGACGGGAACGCGGCAGACCGGACATAAAGTGGTGCTCGGTTATCAGTCGCAGGACTTCGCCGAAACCATGCCGCCCGATCAGTCGCTGCTGACAATTATCCGTAATGCCAACTCCGCGGTGCAGGAACGCGATGTGCGCGGACTGCTCGGCTCGTTCGGCTTCAGCGGCGACGCGGTGAATAAACCGTCCGGCGTACTGAGCGGCGGAGAAAAAATCCGCCTCGCCTTCGCCCGTATTTTCATCAACCCGCCGAACTTTCTGCTGCTCGACGAGCCGACCACCAACCTCGACATCAACGGACGTGAAGCGCTCGAAAAGGCGATCAAGGAATACAAAGGCACGGTCTGCTTCGTCAGCCACGACGTCGCCTTTGTGCGCGGCGCAGCGGATCATATTATTTCCATCGGCTCGAACGGCGTCGTCAGTTATCCCGGCGGGTACGACTACTATCTGGAGAAGACGGCGAAACAGGAAGCAGTCGAAAGTCCAAAGTCGAAAGTCCAAAGTCTGGAACCTCAACCCTCAAACCTCAATCCTCAAGCCGCCCGCAAAGCAAGAGCACAGGATCGCGAAGCGCAGAAGGTGTTGCGCAAGATGGAAGTGGATATGGAAAAGCTGCACGCCGAACAGCGCACGGTCTGCGAACAGCTCGCTAGCGGTGACGCGGCTCTTGACTATGCCGCGCTTAACATCCAGCTTTCCGCTGTTACGAAAAAGCTGAACGCTCTTGAATCAAAGTGGCTCGAAGAGGCGGAGCGCCTCGGCGGCTGAAGAGAGGCTTTAGACCTTAGGCATTGGACTTTAGGAAACCCGAGACAACAAGATGGCTGAAATAGGAAAAACCAACTGGCTGCCGGTGCTACGGGCAACGGACTGCGGCCTGATGCTTGACGGCGGAAATCTGGGCGAAATTCTGATGCCCAATCGCTATGTTCCAAAAGAGTGGGAAGTCGGCGACGTTATTGAAGTTTTTCTGATGAGCGATTCCGAAGACCGTCTGACCGCCACTACGCTGAAGCCGCTGGCGCAGGTCGGCGAGTTCGCCTGTTTGCGCGTGGCATCCGTCACCGGTATCGGCGCGTTTCTCGACTGGGGCTTGCCGAAAGATTTGTTTGTACCGTTCCGCGAGCAGAAGGTGGAAATGTTCGAGCGGCAGCATTACATCGTGTACATCTATCTCGACGAAGCCAGCGGACGCATCGCCGCCTCGTCCAAGCTCGATAAATTCCTCGACCGCACGCCGCCAGCCTATAAGCACAGCGAAGCGGTGAAGCTGATGATCTGCGACAAAACCGATCTCGGCTACAAAGCCATCGTCAACGGCAGGCACTGGGGCATTCTTTTTTACAACGACGTTTTTCAGCCTCTGGAGCGCGGCCAGAAAATTGCCGGCTTCATCAAACAGGTGCGATCCGACGGTAAGATCGATCTGTGTCTTCATAAACCCGGCTTTGAAAAAGTGACCGACCTTACGGATGTCATTCTCAATCACATCAAAGCGCAGGGCGGGTTCATGCCGGTCACCGACAAAACTCCGCCGGAAGAAATCTATCGTCTGTTCGGCGTCAGCAAGAAAACCTACAAACAGGCCATCGGCGCGCTCTACAAAAAGCGGCTGATTACGTTTGAGAACAACGGAACGAAGCTGACTTAGCGGACTTCGTGCTGAATCCATTCCAGAAACGCCGGATTTCCGCCTTCGATCGGCAGGACGACGACGCACGGACACTCGTAGGAGTGGAGTTCTTTGATCCGTGCAGTCAGCGCGGCGGTTTTTTCTTCTGTCGTTTTCAGAATCAGCACCGCTTCGTTTTCGCGGCAGAGTTTTCCTTCCCAGTGAAAGAGGGACGTGACGCCGTCGAGAATATTGGCACAGGCCGCCAGCCGTTCGGTGACGACGGCTTCCGCAATCCGCTCGGCTTCTTCACGCGACGGTGCGGTGACATAAATCAGTTTGTTGTTCATTCGTTCTTCCAAACACCGGAAAACAGGACGGCATCGGCTTCCGTCGGGCCCCATGAGCCGGACGGATAGGCGAACGGTTTGTTTTTTGCTTCGGCGAGGATGGAATCAATGACGGCCCATTCGGCTTCGACTTCGTCGGAGCGGGTGAAGAGCGTCGAGTCGCCGCGCAGGGCGTCGAGCAGAAGTCGCTCATAGGCTTCCGGCAGCGCTTTGTTCCATTTGCCGGAATAGGAAAAATCCATATTCACGCTTTCGACCACCATCTGCATGCTGGGGCGTTTGGATGAAACCTGCAGAAAAATGCCTTCGTCCGGCTGAATCCGGAAGATCAGCGTGTTGGGCTTTACGCCGGTCAGGTCGCATACGTCACCTTTGCAGGCGACGTGCTGGAAGAGCGACAGCGGAGGCGCTTTAAACTGAATGGCAATCTCGGTGGTTTTTTTTGCCAGCCGCTTGCCGGTACGCAGATAAACCGGAACACCGGCCCAGCGCCAGTTGCCGACATCCATCCGCAGGGCGGCGAAGGTTTCGGTATTCGACTGCGGGCTGACGCGCTCTTCGTCGCGGAAGGCATTGGTTTTTCCGTCGCCGCTGTACTGACCGAAGCAGAGCGCCGGATGGTTTTTCGTCGCGTCGGCCAGTCGCAGTGCGCCCAGAATTTTCATTTTTTCGTTACGGATTGAACGCGCATCCAGCCCGTCCGGCGGCTCCATCGTCACCAGACAGAGTAACTGGAAGAGATGGTTGACCACCATGTCGCGCAGTGCGCCGGTCTGGTCGTAGAACGCGCCGCGTCCGCTTTCCATGCCGACGGTTTCGGCGGCGGTGATCTGAATATGATCCACATAGGTACGGTTGAAGACCGGTTCAAAAATCGTGTTGGCGAAACGGAACGAAAGAATGTTCTGCACGGTTTCTTTGCCGAGATAGTGATCGATCCGGTAAATCTGACTTTCGTCCAAATGACCGAGCAGAACCTGATTCAGTGCCTTGGCGCTTTGCAGGTCGCGGCCGAATGGTTTTTCCACGACGACCCGCGTCCACGGTTTTGAATCCGGCGGCGTAATCAGCCCGGCGTTTTTTATAAAGCTTACGGTGGAGGCGGTCAGGTCGGGTGTGATGGAAAGATAGAAAAGCCGGTTGGCGGGCAGGGCGCCGCTTTCAAACTTCGCCTGAAGTCCGGCGTAGGCTGCCGCGTCCGCCAGATCGCCGCGGTGATAGCTCAAGTGCGAGCAGAACGCTTTTAACGATACGTCATCTGTTGGTGTCCGGCTGTGCTCGCGCAGAGCGTCCGCCATCAGCTTGCAAAAACTTAGGTTGTCATAGTCGCGGCGGGCGAAGCCGACGATGGAAAAACTGCCGGTCAGCGCGCCTTCCTTAAACAAGGTATACAGAGCGGGCATCAGCTTCCGGCGGGTCAGGTCGCCGGAGGCGCCGAAAATGACAAAGGTCACCGGTTCTTCAATACGGACTTCAAGCGCGGACATGAGGCAATCTCCGTTCAGGTTGCGGCGAGTATCGGGTATTGGCGGCGGTTCTTCAAGTCGCATGCATCGGCACTTGCGGGTACGCGGCTTTCCCGCTACCGTTTGAGCCTTCACATGAAAATTCTCACCAAATATCTGCTGAAAAGTCTGCTGGTTCCGCTGTTGTACTGCATGCTCGGATTTCTCCTGATTTTCATCATCAGCGACCTGTTCGACAACTTCAGCGAGTTTCTCGACAGCGGCATCCGCATTTCCGAAATTCTCTACTACTATACCCAGCACCTTCCGCCGAAAATTGTTCTCTTGTTGCCCGCCTGTTTGTTGCTGGCCATGCTCCACAGTCTTTCGCGCCTTACCCGCTACAGCGAAATCATCGCTATGCGTGCTGGCGGGGTCAGTATTTACCGCATTGTCATGCCGTTCATCGGCGTGGGAATCGCGGCGACGCTGCTTACATCGTACATTAACGAAAAGGTTGCCCCGGACGCCGGTTACCGTGCGAAAAAATTCCTCGAATACCAGTCATCCGGCAGGGACAACGAAAAGTTTTTCTCCCGTAATCTCGCGCTGAAAGACCGCAATCATGTCTGGATGGTGCAGAAGATCGATTCGCGCGACCACTCGATGTACAACGTCGAGCTGATCGAACAGCGGCCTGACGGATCGGATTCTTTCAAATATAAAGCCGAAAAAGCGCTCTGGCTCGACGGGCGCTGGTGGTTTATGGACATTACGGTTCAGGCCTACAAAGAAAACGGCGACCTCTCCGGTCCGCCGGAAATGATTCTCCAGAAAGAAATGCGCGATCTGCGCGAAACGCCGCAGACCTTCATGGCGGAAATCAAAGACCCCGAATTCCTTTCCGCCAGCGAAATGCGCCATTACCTGCGCGCCAAGAAAGATATTTCCAGCAATACCCGTGCGCGGCTGATGGTGGATATGCACAGCCGCCTGGCCGCGCCCTTCACTTGTCTGATTGTCACCCTGATCGGCGTGCCGGTCGGAGCTCACACCGGTCGGCGCGGCGCATTTGCCGGTATCATGGTCGCCATGTTCCTCTTCTTCGGTTTCTACATTCTGCAACTCACCGCCCAGGCGCTTGGCAAGCAGGAAATTATTTCCGCCTTTCTCGGCGGCTGGCTGCCCGTGATTATTTTTGGTGCCGCCACGCCTTTGTTTATTCACCGGATGCGTTGAAATGACCGCACGTGACGACAAACCGCTTGTGGATGTTCAAGGACTGGAAGTCCACTTTGGTTCCGTTGCCAATCCGGTGCGCGCGGCGGACGGCGTGAGTTTTCAGATTTTTTCCGGCGAGATTGTCGCTTTGGTCGGCGAAAGCGGCAGCGGCAAAAGCATCAGCGCGCTGGCACTGGCCAACCTGGTGCCGGAACCGGCCGGTCGGATCGTCGGCGGTTCCGTGAATTTTCAAGATTTGGACGTACTGACTCTCAATAAATCGGAACTTAGGAAACTGCGCGGCGCGCGCATCGCTTATATTTTTCAGGAACCGGCGACTTCGCTGAATCCTGTTTACACCGTCGGCTGGCAGATCGGCGAAGCCATCCGCCTGCACCGCAAAGGCGTGAAGGTGAAAGCGGAAGTTGAAAAACTGCTGACTGACGTCGGACTGCCCGATCCGGCGCGTACGGCCCGGTCGTATCCGCACGAACTTTCCGGAGGAATGCAGCAACGCGCCATGATTGCCATGGCGCTCGCCTGCAATCCCGACCTGCTGGTCGCCGACGAACCCACGACGGCGCTCGATGTGACGGTGCAGAAACAGATACTGGAACTGCTCGTCGGCCTGCGCGAAAAGCGCGGACTTTCCATTCTGCTGATCACCCACAACCTGGGCATCGTCGCCAACGTGGCCGACCGGGTCTATGTGATGAACAACGGAAAGATCGTCGAGTCCGGCGAAACCAAAACCGTTCTGCGCACTCCGCAGCACGAATACACACAGAAACTTCTCAAGGCCGTTCCGCGGCTTCATAAAACGGTATGAACGAACTACTCCAGGTTGAAAAGGTAAACGTCCGCTATGGTGAACTTGAAGCGGTGCGCGGCGTCAGCCTTTCGCTGAAGTCGGGCGAAACGCTGGGGCTGGTCGGCGAAAGCGGTTGCGGTAAGAGTTCGCTGGGCCGCGCGATTCTGGCTTTGGAACCGGTTGCGGCGGGCCGGGTGGCGTTTGACGGCCGCAATGTCACTTCGCTGAAAGGCACGGAACTCAAACAGTTTCGCCGTCAGGCGCAAATGGTTTTTCAAGATCCGTTCGGCTCGCTCAATCCGCGCATGAGCGTCGGCTCGGCGATTGAAGAAGTTTTGTTTGTCCACCGTATCGGCGCTAACCGCGCGGCGCGGCGGGAAAGAGCTTCCGTGCTGTTCGAAGATGTCGGCCTTAATCCAGATTGGCTGAATCGCTATCCGCACGAATTCAGCGGCGGACAGCGCCAGCGCATCGGCATCGCCCGCGCCTTGGCGCTGGAACCGAAACTGCTGGTGGCCGACGAACCGGTTTCGGCGCTCGATGTTTCCGTACAGGCCGACATCATTCAGCTTTTAAAACGGATTCAGCGCGAACGCGGACTGGCTTATCTTTTTATCGGCCACGACTTAGCCGTTGTGCGCGAAATGAGCGACCGGATCGCCGTTATGTTTAAAGGCGAAATCGTCGAAACCGGCACGTCCGATCAGGTCTGCGACGATCCGCAGCATCCGTACACACAAAAACTGCTTTCCGCCGTTCCGGATATTGATAAAGCTTTAGCTCAATAAGGAGGAACTCATGAAAAGTGTGACGCCGATTCGTGACCTGACCGCCGCCGCCCGCGCGGGGCTGGCAGACAACTGGGGAAAATCCATCGGAGTGATGCTGGTATATATTTTTCTGTCTATTGGTATCAGTAAAGTTCCGCATACTTTTGGAGTATTGCAATGGATTTTTGCCGCTCCACTGATAGTTGGCGTGACTGTCTATTTTCTGGCGACGGTGCGGCGTCAGGATAACCGGTTTAGTTTGATGTTCGATGGCTTTAACCGCTTTGGCACTGCGGTTTTCACCTACCTGCTGGTTTCTCTAATCATTCTGGCGTGGACAATTCACTTATGGATATTAATGATATGGTTGTTTATTACGTGTGTTGACGGTCAGGCGATAGTGGCGGTGTGGATTGATGTATTCGAGAATGGTGCGCAGCCGGATATGTCCTGCTTTAATGGGCTTGGACTTGTGGCAATCGTTTTTTTAGTTATTTGCGCCCTTATGATTCCACTTCAAATGCGTTATGGACTGGCGTTGTTTGTGGTGGCTGACGATCCGTCCGTTCGCGCCCGGCAGGCGATTCGCCGCGGCATCGAGCTGATGAAGGGCAATTACTGGCGACTAGGTATTTTCTGGCTCCGGTTTATCGGCTGGCAGATTCTCGCTGTTCTGACGCTGGGAATCGGTTTGATCTGGCTGGCTCCTTATTACATGGCGGCCATGACCGCTTTCTATGACGATTTGGCGAAGAACTATGTTGAGCCTACGCAAGGAGATGTGAATGCCGGTCAGCAAATCAATTTTTAACGGAGCCCGCGAACAGGTACTTGCCCAGCGAAAGAGCTGGGTCGAAACCGCCCAAGCAAGTATTCCGCCGCTGTACGAAAAGGAATACGCGCCGGTCGCGCTGGTTTCCGCCGTCCGTGACAGTAAAGGGTTTCAGGGTTGGCGGATGGATAAGGCCGGAACACCTGCCGATTATTATCAGCAGGTTCGTAAGGAAGGTGATTCCGCGATTCTCGACTTCGGCACGCATCTGGTCGGGACTTTGCGGCTCTCGTTTTCCGATAACGGGCGGCACATTGACGCGCCGGTAAAGCTTCGTCTAGTACTTGGCGAAATGCCCGCCGAGGTCGGCGAAGATGTTCTTCTGCCTTGCGACACCAAGCTTAGTCGTTCCTGGTATCAGGAAGAGATTGTCCATGTGGATGTCATTCCCGGCGTTTTTGAACTGCCGCGCCGTTATGCGTTCCGCTATCTGCGGATCGATGTGCTGACCGTTTCCGGTTACAGCGGCGAGTTCCGGATCGACGGTGTCACCTGCAAGGCGGTCAC
The DNA here is from genome assembly GCA_013141415.1 of Kiritimatiellaceae bacterium. Classification (NCBI taxonomy): domain Bacteria; kingdom Pseudomonadati; phylum Kiritimatiellota; class Kiritimatiellia; order Kiritimatiellales; family Kiritimatiellaceae; species Kiritimatiellaceae bacterium. Next base: position 103,568 of record JABFQY010000006.1, on the reverse strand, counting down.
ATCCGGCGACGAAGCGGCGGTCGCCGCGCTACCCAGTTCGCTGAGTCAGGAACTGAAAGATATTGATGCCGTGGCGTTGCGCACACTGCGGAACTGTATGCAGACGGTTCTTGAGGACGGGCCGAAACGGGATCGTCGGCTCTGGCTGGGCGATTTTTATCTTCAGGCTCAGGCCAATCACGCTTCGTTCCGTAACAATCAGTTGATTAAACGCTGTCTTTATCTGCTGGGCGGACTTTGTTCGGAGCAGGGGATTGCTGCCACTAACTGTTACGAGAATCCTGAACCGGCCGGTTCAGGATTGTGTGCGTTGGATTACGTGGCGCTTTATATCCCGACACTTCGCGATTACTGCGAGGCCTCCGGCGATTGGGAGTCGGCGCGCGAACTGTGGCCGCTGATTCTGGTGCAGATCGAAAAACTACTGTCGGTGGTTGATGCCGACGGAATCTTCCGCGACCCCGAAGGAAAAGGGATATGGGTCTTCGTGGACTGGCATACGAAGCTGAACAAGGAAGTATCGTTTCTTGGCATCCTGATTTTTGCGCTGGAGGCCGCCGCCGAACTGGCCGACCGGCTGGGAGAAAAAACCGCGTCGGCATTTTTTACCGGCGAAGCCGAACGGTTACGCGGCGCGGCGCGTAAGCATCTTTTCGACAGCGCCGCCGGACTGTTTATCAGCGGGCCGGATCGCCAGATTTCGTGGTCGTCGCAGGCGTGGATGGTTCTCAGCAAAACGGTAACCGGTGCCGAAGCGCAGGCGGTGATGCGCCGGGCAATGGACCTGCCGTCGGCCATCCGGCCAGCCGGGCCGTACCTTTATCACTACATTGTCGAAGCGCTTTTCCGGTGCGGCCTGCGCGACGAGGCGGAAAAATTGATCTGCAATTACTGGGGCGACATGGTGCGCCGGGGAGCCGACTGTTTCTGGGAAGTTTATGATCCGGCGGACGATTTTCTGTCGCCGTATAACAGCCACCAGTTGAACAGTTATTGTCATGCGTGGAGCTGTACGCCGACCTATTTCATCCGGAACTATCTGGTTTAGTCTGCCGACGGCTAATGAATGGCTGAACGGCGGGATTCAAGCTTGCCAAGGACAGGGGCGGACTCTAGCATGTCCGCCTTCGTGTTTTTTATGAAAAAGTAAGGGAGAAAAGTATGTTTTCACAGATAATCGCTATGGGACCAACACCGGGAGCAAATGGTGCTCAGGGACAGACTTCGCCGGGCTTCACCATCGGCTGGATGGTCTTCATGGTTGCAATCTTTTATTTCGTGATGATCCGTCCGCAGCGCCGCCGCGAAAAAGAGCGTAAGGCGTTGATCGAAGCGGTGAAAAGCGGTGACCGCGTGCTGCTGACCAGCGGCATTATCGGCGAAATCGCCAGCGTGAAGGAAAAGACCCTGATCGTGAACATCGCCGAGAAAACGAAAATCGAAGTGCTCAAGAGCGCTGTTTCGCAGGTTCTGGATGAGAAGGGCGAACTTCCTTCTGAGACAAAAGCTTAACCCGTCGGGAATTTGATTATGAAAAAGCAAGCAATGTGGAAATGGCTGTTGCTGATTGTACTGACTGCGTGGTCGCTTGTTCTGGTGACCCCGTTTAAGGACAAGGTCAAACTCGGTCTCGACCTCAAGGGCGGAACAAGCTTCACCGTGGAAGTGGATCAGAATGAAGTCCGCAAACAAATTCTGGAAGGCGATGCCAAGCTCGAAGATACCGCACTTGAATCAGCGGTTCAGGCCGCAGTAAAAAAGACACAAGGTGTGGCGTTAGAAGTCCTCCGCAGTCGCGTAGACGGTCTGGGTATTGCTGAACCGGAGATTTATCCGCAACTTGATGACCGCATTGTTATCCGCCTGCCGGGCGTTGACGCGAACAAACGCGCCGAAGCCAAGGCTTCCATTCTGAGTGTGGCGTTTCTTGAGTTCCGTCTGGTGCATCCCGAAAGCGACGTCTGGGTGGGCGAACTTTTTTCCACCGGCTTGACGCCCAGCGGATTCAGTATCGTGCGGGACGGCAGTCAGCAGTACTATAAACGCGACCAGAATAAGCCGATTGAGCGCGCTCTCTGGGAAGAACTTAAACGCTTCGGAAACAAACGAGGTGCCGAGTTCATGCTGGAAAAGGAAACTCTGCGCGACGGCTCAATTGTCTACCGTCCTGCATATATCGAAGTCCGCAAGCAGCTCACCGGTTCGGCGCTCAAAGATGCCCGGGTCGAATTCGAACAGCAGAACAATCAGCCGTACGTTTCGCTTTCTTTTAATAAAGCCGGAGCAGAGCGTTTCGGTAAAGTCACCGCCGACTACGCGCCGCGCGGGCAGAACAATCTCAACAGCGATACGGGTCGCCGTCTCGCCATCATTCTCGATGGCAAACTTTATTCCGCGCCGACCATTCAGGATGCGATTTACAGCGGCAATGCCCAGATCACCGGTTCGTTCACCGTCGATGAATGCACCCGTTTGGTCAATGTCCTGCGTGCAGGAGCACTGCCTGCGCCGGTAACCATCATCGAAGAACGCACCGTTGACCCTTCGCTTGGTAAAGACTCCATCGACAAAGGGATTCGCGCCTCGATTTACGGAAGCATCGGTGTTTTTGCCTTCATGGCGGGCTATTACTTTCTGGCCGGTATGGTTGCCAATATTTCTTTGTTGCTTGTGATTATCCTGCTTCCGTTCGGCATGTGGTTTTCCTCCGGCATTCTCAGCCTGTTCTCCGCCGGAGCCGGTGCAATGGCCGGGCTACCCGTGCTGACGATGCCCGGTATCGCCGGTATCGCGCTCACCATCGGGATGGCAGTGGATGCAAATGTGCTGATTTATGAACGTATGCGTGAAGAACTAGAGGCTGGGAAATCGTTACGTAATGCTATTTCAGCCGGTTATGACAAAGCGTTCAGTGCCATTTTTGACTCCAATCTGACCACGTTGCTGACGGCGGTTATTCTGTTCTGGCAGGGATCCGGCCCGGTTCGCGGCTTTGCCGTCACGCTGACCGCCGGTATTATTGTCAGCATGTTTGTCGTGTTGGTGTTCACCCGCCTGCTTCTCAATCTGCTGGCCGATAAGACCAATCTGAAAACCATGAAAATGATGCAGGTTTTCAAAAACCCGAACTATGACTTTCTCGGCAAGCGCGTCTGGGTTATCGGTATTTCGATCGCCATAATCGTCGGCACCTGGGCTGTTTTTCTCAAGAAGGGGCAGGATAATTTCGGGGTGGATTTCACCGGCGGAACTTCGATCACCTTCGCTTTCAATCAGAAGCAAGCGCCGGATGCCGTGCGGGCTGTTCTGGATCAGGCCGGTGTGCGCGATGCCCGTATTCAGTACCAGAAAGAACTCGATCCGACCGCCCAAAACACGGAAACACTGGAAGTTAAAGTGAGCGGACAGAACGGCGATGAAGTTATCCGGGCCATTGAATCCGCCTTCGGAACGTACGGCTATCATAATCTGCAAGCCAACGTCGTTGGACCGCAGATCGGAGCCGAACTGAAGAAAAGCGGGCTGGTCGCGCTGACCCTCGCGCTGCTTGGAATTATCATCTATCTGGCTGTCCGGTTTGAATTCGGTTTCGCTGCCGGTGCGGTAGTCGCCGTGGTACATGATGTGATTATCACCGTCGGTATCTACTGTCTGCTCGGTCGTCAGCTCAGTCTGACGACCGTCGCCGCGCTACTGACAATTATCGGTTATTCGGTCAACGACACGATCGTGGTTTTTGACCGTATCCGTGAAGATATCCGGGGTTCGCACGGTAAACCGTACGTTGAAGTGGCCAATCGCAGCATCAACCGGACGCTGAGCCGCACTTTACTGACCGGTGTTTCAACGCAGCTGACCATTATCTCGCTGATGATTTTTGGCGGCGGCGATATCAGCGATTTTGCTCTGATTCTATTCATCGGAATCGCAGTTGGAACATTTTCTTCGGTTTACATTGCCACGCCGGTCGCCCTGCTTTGGCACAAAGAAGAAAAGGTTTAAGAAACTGGAATTCAGGAATCATGGAGCGGCGCCCCGGATTTTCGGGGCGCTGTTTTTTTAATAATGTCCAAACAGTGGAAAATCAAACCGTGCGACGAAGCGCTGGCTGAAGAGTTCTTCCAGCAACTGGAACAACTGCCGAGGCCGCTTGCGGCACTGCTTGCCCAGCGCGGTTGCAAAACCGCCGCCGATGCTGAGCTGTTTATGAATCCGGCGCTCTCGACGCTCCGTGATCCGTTCGAACTTCCGGATATGGAAAAAGCCGCGGCGCGCGTTTGCCGCGCGCTGTCCGCTGGAGAAAAAATCACCGTTTTCGGCGACTACGACGTGGACGGCGTTTGCAGTACGGTTCTGATGGTGCGCGTTCTGCGCGAGCTCGGCGGAAATGTTTCCGCATACATTCCGAGCCGGTTCGACGACGGCTACGGCCTTTCACCCGACGCGCTGTCGGCCTGCATCGCCGAACATAAACCGTCGCTGATTGTCACCGTTGACTGCGGAACAAATTCCGTCGAAGCGGTCGAGAAGGCCCGTGTCGCCGGTATCGATGTCGTCATTACTGACCATCACGAACCGGACGCACAACTGGCGCATGCGGTGGCTGTCGTGAATCCTAAACTGTCACCGAATCATCCGGGGCGTATTCTTGCTGGGGCTGGCGTTGCCTTTAAACTTTGCCATGCGCTCATTAAAAACGGACGCGACAGCGGCTGTCTCGCCTCGGCTTCTGTCGATCTGAAAAAATATCTCGATTTCGTCGCCGTTGCTACGGTCACTGATATGGTGCCGCTGCTCGGCGAAAACCGCGTGCTGGTGCGCGCCGGATTTCAGGCCTTGGAAAATTCCTGCTGGGCGGGCTGGAACGCGCTGAAAAAACTGGCCGGTATGGCGGGCACCGTCGAAGCGTGGCATGCCGGCTTTGCGCTCGGGCCGCGTATCAATGCCGCCGGACGGGTGGGGCGCGCCGATGCCGCGCTCGAACTGCTTCTTACCGATCTGCCGGCGCGGGCCGATGAACTGGCGCAACTGCTCGACAGCGCCAATCGCGAGCGGCAGGCGATTGAGAAAGATATCGTCCGCGATGCCATCGAAGAGATTGATTCCTATTTTGACGCAGAGAAAAACTTCGGCCTCGTCATCGCCCGCGAGGGTTGGCACACCGGCGTGATCGGCATTGTCGCTTCGCGTCTTGTGGCGCGCTATGGACGTCCCGTCGCCGTGATCGGTATGGATGGCGTCCGCGGACGCGGCTCCTGCCGCAGTATCGACGCATTCAACATTCTTGATGGACTTAACATCTGTTCCGGTTTTCTGAAACAGTTCGGCGGGCACGCCATGGCTGCCGGACTCGAAATTGAAGAACAGCATCTTGAAGCGTTTAAAATCCGTTTTAACGAAGCCGCGATTGCGCAGCTTCAAGCGGCGGATTTGCGGCCTGTTTTGGAAATCGACCGCATTGTTACGCTCGATGAAACCGATGCGTCGCTGATGGATGGTCTTAAACGCACCGGCCCGTTCGGCCAGGATAATCCGGAGCCGGTCTGGGCTGTTTGCGGGGTGACGGCGGCGGACAGCCGCATTCTCAAGGAGAAGCATCTCAAGCTGACGCTTGCCGATGGGAAAACGCGGCGTGAAGCGATTGGCTTTAATCTGGCCGAAAAACTGCCTGCCGGGCCGATTGATGTGGCTTTCACGCTACAGGAAAATGTCTGGAACGGACGCACAACGTTGCAGATTAACATTCGGGATATTCGTCCTGCGGTTTTGTAAATACCCGGATTATTTCGTGAACCACCAGCCGAGGACGATCAGTCCGAGAATGATCCGGTACCAGCCGAACGGGATGAGGCTGTGTTTGCGCAGGTAGCGCATCAGCCATTTGATAACAACTGCCGCCACGACAAAGGATACGGCGAAACCTGTAGCAAGCATGATGTATTCGGCGACCGTAAAGTCCGCGCCGCTTTTCAGAAGCTTGAATGCCCCGGCGGCGGCGATGGTCGGGACGGCCAGAAAAAACGAGAATTCTGCGGCCAATGTCCGGTTAAGCCCCAGAAAAAGACCGCCAAGAATCGTTGCGGTTGAGCGGGAGGTTCCGGGAATCAGTGCGAAGCACTGGGTCAGCCCGACGAAGAATGCGATCCGGAAGGTGAGGTCGTTAATCGAATGGAGCGCAGTCGGCTGGGCACGGTGGTTCCGTTCGAAAATAATGAGAAGAACGCCATAAAAAATCAGCGTTGCTGCAACCGTGACGGGTGTGTGGAGATGAGTTTCGATGTAATCGTCAAAGAGCAGGCCGGTGACGGCGGCGGGAATGAAAGCCACGATGGTTTTTGCCCACAGGAGCCATTTGTTGCGCTGTTCTGTTTTGGTTCCGGCAAAAGGCCATAGTTCGTGCCAGAAAAGTACTACAACCGCCAGAATAGCCCCCGACTGAATGAACACCTCGAATACCGCTGTAAAAGCCTGATTTTCCGAAAGCCGGATAAATTCATTGGCCAGAATCATGTGGCCGGTACTGCTGATGGGGAGAAATTCGGTGATTCCTTCGATCAGCCCAAGCAGAAGTGTTTTAAAAAAAAGCAGAACAGTCATCGGGGTTCCAATCAGGTTGTCGAAAAATCCGGCACACTATGGCAGGAGGTTGACGACAAATCAAAACCGTTTTAGGGAAAGCCGATCCCGAGTTTTTTCTAGCTATAGGGACGGCCAAAGGGTATCTAAACCAGACGTTTTTCTGCTCGAACTCTAATACTGAAAGAATTTTACATGGAAGTATCTCGCAAAGGCCTTGTCCGGTTTGCCTGGCTATCTACCGCCGCGGCAGTCCTTACGATTGGCTTGAAAACCGTCGCGTATTTTCTGACCGGCTCGGTCGGACTGCTTTCCGATGCTCTCGAGTCGGTTGTTAATCTGGCAGGGGGGCTGATGGCTGTGGCCATGCTGACCGTCGCCGCCCGTCCGGCGGACGAGGATCATCCGTACGGACACAGCAAGGCCGAATATTTTTCAAGCGTTGTCGAAGGTGCTCTGATTCTGGTTGCGGCGGCCAGCATCGGCATCGCCGCCGTTCACCGGCTTGTTTTTCCGAGACCGCTTGAACAGATCGGACTCGGTCTGGCCGTTTCTGTTGCGGCATCGCTGGTTAATCTGGTTGTTGCAATTATTTTGCTTTGGGCCAGCCGCCGCCACGATTCCATCACGCTGGAAGCCAATGCGCACCATTTGCTGACCGATGTATGGACTTCGGCGGGTGTTCTGATCGGCATCGGCGCCGTTGTTTTGACCGGCTGGACGCAGTTAGATCCGATCGTCGCGCTGATCGTTGCAGGCAATATCGTCTGGACCGGCGTCCGTATTATGCGCACCTCCGTCGGCGGCTTGATGGACGCCGCGATATCCACTGAAGAGCAGCAGAAAGTTCGCGACATCCTGGGAGCTCATCTGGAAGAAGGTGCGCAATACCATGCCTTACGTACCCGGCAGGCCGGAGCACAGCGTTTCATTTCTTTTCACATGCTGGTTCCGGGGACGTGGACCGTGGCACGCGGACATCAGCTGATTGATCACATCGAGGCCGATCTTCGCGACGCCTTATCGCACGTCACCGTGTTCAGTCATTTGGAATCGCTGGAAGACCCGGCATCCTGGGATGACGCGGAAACGGATCGTTGAATTTATAAAGTTTGGAGGTAAAGATTTATGACAAAAGAGTGGATCAGTCTGGCCGTATTTATTCTCTGCTACGTTTTGTTCGTTTTCCTGCCGGGAAAACGTTCGTGGGTCGCTTGCGCTGGTGGAGCACTTCTGGTAGCGACCGGCGTGCTGACATGGAGCGACGCGCTTTTTACTAAGATCAGCTGGAACGTCATGGGGCTTTTTTTCGGCACCTTGATTCTGGCCGAAATTTTCATGATGTCGCGTGTTCCGGCGGTGATGGCCGAATGGCTGGTTGATAAAGCGAAAAGCACCCGCGTTGCCATGCTGGTTCTGTGCGCGCTGGCGGGCGTCATTTCCATGTTCGTGGAAAATGTCGCCGTCGTACTGCTGCTTGCGCCGGTTGCGCTGAGTCTGGCGGATAAACTGAAAGTCAGCCCGGTGCCGTTGCTGATCGGTATTGCGGTCAGCAGTAATTTACAGGGAACAGCGACGATGATTGGTGACCCGCCAAGCATGATTCTGGCCGGCTATATGAAAATGGGCTTCTGGGATTTTTTCGCATATGAAGGGCGGCCCGGTATTTTCTTTGCCGTACAAATCGGGGCCATTGCCTCGCTGCTGGTGCTGGCCTGGCTGTTTCGCAGTCATCGTACAAAATCGGTTTTGCTGGCGCAGGAGACGGCCCGTTCCTGGGTGCCGGCGTCTTTGCTGGGTCTGCTGGTTATCGGACTTTCGTTTGCCACACTGTTCGATCCGGAATTTAAATGGTTTGCCGGAACCTACACCTTGATTCTTGGCGCAGTTGCGCTGATCTGGTTTCGCGGCATTGCCCGCTGGGGCAGTTTGCGCAAGCTGGCTAAAACCCTCGACTGGGATACGACATTTTTTCTGATCGGTATCTTTGTTCTGGTGGGCGGCCTAAGTGATTCCGGATGGATGGATAAGCTGGCCACAGGCATGTCCGGCTGGGTCGGCTCCAACGTAGCTCTCGCTTTTACGGTGATCGTGCTGTTTTCGGTTTTGGTGTCGGGATTTGTGGATAACGTGCCGTTCCTGCTAGTGATGATTCCTGTTGCCCAGAAAGTGGCCGATCAGATCGGCGCGCCGGTTCCTCTTCTCATGTTCGGACTGCTGATCGGCGCCTGCCTCGGCGGGAACCTGACGCCGATCGGCGCATCCGCCAATGTCGTCACCCTCGGAATTCTGAAAAAACACGGTTATCAGGTCGGCTTCAAAGAATTTATGCGGATTGGTATTCCCTTCACCGTGGCAGCGGTTGTTTCCGCCTGCGCTTTCGTCTGGTGGGTGTGGGGCGTATAGGCGTTGAATCGTCAGCCCCAGAGATTGGAAAAATGGTGTCCATTCGTGTCGATCCGTGGTTAAATTTCTCCGTTATGAAGACGATTGAAGAGCAGATTCTAGAGCTGAAAAAGCAGCGCGGCGCGGTGATTATCGCGCACAACTATCAGGTCGATGAAGTTCAGGCGATTGCCGACTTCACCGGCGATTCGCTGGAACTGAGCCGTAAGGCCGCGACACTTCCAAATGAAGTCGTGGTTTTTTGCGGCGTCCATTTTATGGCCGAGACCGCCGCGATTCTTTCGCCGGAAAAGACGATTCTGATTCCCGATCCCGGCGCCGGCTGTCCGATGGCCGATATGGTGACGGCGGAAAAGCTTCGTGCGGTGAAAGCGCAGCATCCCGGCGCGAAGGTCATTTGTTACGTGAACAGTTCGGCGGAGGTGAAGGCGGAGAGCGATATCTGCTGTACGTCGTCGAACGCGGTAAAGGTGGCGCAGTCCCTCGGCGATGTGGAAATCATTTTTGTCCCCGACCGCAACCTCGGTTCGTTTGTGGCTGAACGGCTGGGCCGCGATCTGATTCTCTATAACGGTTTCTGTCCGACACACGAACGCATCCGCGATACCGATGTGCTGGAAATGAAAGCAAAGCATCCTGACGCGCTGGTATTGGCCCACCCGGAATGCAATAAGCCGGTGCGCGATCTGGCTGACGAACTGCTTTCGACCGGACAGATGTGCCGCTTTGCGCAGACTTCGAGTCACAAGGAGTTCATTATCGCTACGGAGCTGGGCATCAATTATCGCCTGCGGAACGAAAACCCCGGCAAAACATTTTATCCAGTCAATCCCGACCGTGCCGTCTGCCCGAACATGAAGAAGATCACACTCGAGAAAGTACTCTGGTCACTTCAGGATATGAAACATCGCGTAACCGTGCCGGAAGAAATCGCCCGGCGTGCGGTCGGTTCGATCGAACGAATGCTCGAAATCGGTTGACCGTATATGTCAAACCCGATTATCGTGGTCACCTTTTAGGAGAAATGCCATGTGGGACTATACAGACAAAGTGAATGACCATTTTAAGAACCCTCGCAACGTTGGGAAAATCGACAACCCGGATGGAACCGGCGAGGTTGGCTCGCTGGCGTGCGGCGATGCGCTCAAGCTGATGTTTAAACTGGACGATCAGGGCCGTATCAAGGAAGCCAAGTTTCAGACCTTCGGTTGCGCCAGCGCGATTGCGTCGTCGTCGGCGCTGACCGAGATGATCATCGGCAAGACACTCGACGAAGTGGAGAAAATCACCAACAAGGACATTGCCGAATATCTCGGCGGCCTGCCGAAGCAGAAAGTTCATTGTTCGGTGATGGGACGCGAGGCGCTCGAAGCTGCAATTTATAATTACCGCACCGGCAAAAAGTGGGACAAGGAACTTGAAGGCGAAGTGGTCTGCCACTGTTTCGGCGTGACGGACAAAGAAATCGAACGCGTCACCCGCGAAAACAATGTCCAAACCCTGGAAGCGCTGACCAACGCCTGCAAAGCGGGCGGCGGCTGCGGCAATTGTCTGCCGGAACTTCAGAAAATTATCGACCGTGTTCACGGCGAGCAGGCGGCGACTGCCGCGCCGGAGAAAAAAGTGCTGACGAACCTGCAACGGATTCACCTGATCGAAGACGTGATCGACCGCGAAATCCGTCCGGCACTGCGTCAGGACGGCGGCGATCTGGAGTTGATTGATGTGGACGGCAATACGGTCAAGGTTCGTTTCCGCGGAGCCTGTTCCGGTTGCGTGGTTTCGGCGATCACGCTCAAAGATGTCGTGGAAGCACGACTGAAAGACAATGTGTCTGACGAGATTCGTGTGGAGGAAATAAAATGAACCGCATTGTCTATCTCGACAACAACGCCACGACGAAGGTTGCCGACGAAGTGCGCGAAGCGATGATGCCTTTTCTGACGGAACTGTGGGGCAATCCGTCCAGCATGCACACCTTCGGCGGGCAGGTTAAAAAATATGTCGAAGCCGCCCGCGAGCAGGTCGCCGCGCTGATCGGCGCGGAAGACCCGCAGGAAATCACGTTCACCAGCTGCGGTTCGGAGAGCAATAATCTCGCCATCCGCGGCGGAGCGGAAGCGATGGATAAGCCGCCGCACATTATTACATCCAAAGTGGAACACGCCGCCATTTCCGGCCCGTGCCACTATCTCGAAGACCGCGGATTCCGCCTGACCAAGCTCGATGTCGATCAGCTCGGTCGTCTTGATATGGACACGTTGCGGCGCGAAGTGAAGGCCGGAAAAACGCTCACCTCCATCATGTGGGCGAATAACGAAACCGGCGTGATTTTTCCGGTCGGACTGATCGGCGAAATGGTGCACGAGGCGGGCGGAATTTTTCATACCGACGCCGTGCAAGCCGTCGGAAAAATTCCGATGAACGTCAGCGAACTGCCGATCGATATGCTTTCACTTTCCGGCCACAAACTGCACGCGCCCAAAGGCGTCGGCGCCATCTACATCCGGCGCGGCACCAAGGTGAAACCGCTGATTCTCGGCGGACATCAGGAGCGCGGGCGGCGGGCAGGCACCGAAAACGTGCCGTACATTGTTGGTCTCGGCGTTGCCTGCAATCTGGCCGCGAAGCACATGAAAGAAGAAAATACGCGGGTCAAAGCAATGCGCGACCGGCTGGAGCAGGGCCTTCTGGCAACCTGCCCCGGAGCGCGCGTCAACGGTGATCCGAAATGCCGTTTGCCCAATACCACCAACATCAGTTTTGATTTTATCGAAGGCGAAGCGATTCTGCTGATGCTCGACGATCGCGGCATCTGCGCCTCGACCGGTTCGGCCTGCGCTTCCGGTTCGCTGGAGCCGTCGCACGTTCTGCGCGCCATGAATGTGGCGGGTGTTTCGGTACACGGTTCCATCCGGTTCAGTTTCAGCACCTATAACATCGATAAAGACGTCGACGCGGTATTGACCGAACTGCCGAAAGTTGTAAAACGCTTGCGCGAACTGTCTCCGTTCGTATAAAAGAAGATATGGTTACGCGCCGACAGATTGAGGAACTCAGCAACCGGATTGCAAAGCGGTTTCATCCCGAAAAGATTGTTCTTTTCGGTTCCTATGCGTCAGGCAGCCCCACCGAAGATTCCGATGTGGATTTACTGGTTGTTATGCCGTTTTCGGGCCGGAGCGTGGATCAAGCGGTTGAGATGCGGATGGAAGCCCGCCCGTCATTTCCGGTTGATTTCATTGTCAGGACTCCCGAAGCGGTTTTAGAGCGCCTCCGGCTTGGCGATACTTTCATAAGCGGCATCCTTGACGCGGGGAGGGTTCTTTATGAAGCCTCTCACGCTTGAATGAAAGTAGGACAGCCAGAATGGCTGTCCGGACAGGCTGGAAGCCTGTCCCACGTTTTTATTTTTAACAATCGATGGAGAATATATGAGCCAGGCTTTAACGAAAATCAGGATTCCCGGAGTTCCGGCACCGCGTAGCGGCAAGGTGCGCGAAATTTATGATGCAGGCGACAAACTGCTGTTTGTAGCCAGCGACCGTATTTCCGCTTTTGACTGCGTGATGCCGAACGGCATTCCCAAAAAGGGCAGCGTGCTCAATATGATTTCCAAGTTCTGGTTTGAGCGTACCGGCGACATTGTCAAAAACCACATGATCACCACCGATGTCAGCAAGTTTCCTGCACCGTACAATCAGCACGCCGACCAACTCGCAGGACGTTCCATGCTGGTTAAAAAAACCACCGTGTTTCCGGTCGAGTGTATTGTGCGCGGCTATCTGATCGGCTCCGGCTGGAAGGAATACAAGCAGAGCGGAACCATTGGCGGCATGCCGCTGCGCGCCGGTTACCAGATGGCTTCAAAACTCGACGAGCCGATTTTTACGCCGTCCACCAAAGCGGAGCAGGGACTTCACGACGAAAACATTTCGTTCGAACGTGCCAAAGAAATCGTTGGCGCGGCGAAGGCCGAAAAGCTGAAAGCGATCAGCATTGCGCTCTACAAGCGGGCCGCCGAATACGCGCTGACCAAAGGCATCATTATCGCTGACACCAAATTTGAATTCGGCGAACTCGACGGCGAAATCATTCTGATCGACGAAGCTCTCACACCCGACAGCTCACGCTTCTGGCCCGCCGATACGTATAAGGTCGGCTCTTCGCCGATGTCGTACGACAAACAGTTTGTCCGCGACTATCTCGAAACGCTCGACTGGGATAAAACGCCGCCGGCACCGGCGCTGCCCGAAGAGATTATCACCAAGACGCAGGCCAAATATCTGGAAGCGTATGAACGCTTAACCGGAGGAAAACTCTGAGAGCGCTCTTAGAGCAATTCCTTGATTATATTTCCCTTGAGCTGGGCTTAAGCAAAAACACGCGCTCGGCGTATGCCGACGACATCGGACGGTTTATCGACTGGCTGGCGCAAAAGGGCGTCAGTTCGATTAATGCGGTGACGCGCAAACAGATTCTCGATCACCTGATGGCGGAAAAGGCGCGTGGACTGGCGGCAAACTCGCTGTCGCGTCATCTGGTTTCGCTTAAGGTTTTTTTCCGTTATCTGGCGCAAGAAGGGCTGCTCAGCATCAACGTCGCCGAGACGATGGAATCGCCCAAAGTCTGGAAGATGCTTCCGAGCGTACTGACGCCGAAAGAAATCGACCGGCTGTTCGCCGCGCCGGACTTGACGACGCCGCTCGGCATCCGCAATCGCGCCGTGCTGGAACTTTTCTACGCTTCCGGACTGCGCGTCTCCGAACTGGCCAGCTTGCAATTAACCGACCTGCATTTTGATGAACACTTTTTGCGCTGTATCGGCAAAGGCCGCAAAGAACGTGTTGTGCCGGTCGGCAAAGAAGCCATCGAAAAAGTGAAGCAATACATCAAAGAGATTCGCCCAAAACTGACGCCCGGTCCGCAGGAACAGACGGTTTTTCTGAGCAGTCGCCGTCAGCCGATGTCGCGCAAAACGATCTGGGACATGATCAAAAAATGCGCCCGCGACGCCGGTATCACCAAGACGATTTATCCGCATACCTTGCGCCACTCATTTGCCAGTCATCTGCTGGCCAACGGCGCGCCGCTGCGCATTATTCAGGAAATGCTCGGCCATGCCGACATCGCCACGACGCAGATTTACACGCACGTCGATCCTGACCGGCTTAAAGGTGTCCACCGCCAGTTTCATCCGCGATCATAAAAAAAGCGCCCCGGAGACCGGAGCGCTTTTTGCGTGAAGCGGCAGAAGATCAAATGTCGTCAACGATGGCTTTGCGCTTCATCTCGTATTCTTCTTTGCTGATGAGTTTGTCATCCAGAAGTTGCTGGAGCTTTTCGAAGCGGTCACGCGGCAGAGATTTGTAGTAGTGCAGAGTGAGGGCGATTTCCTGAGCGACGTAGTCGGCCAGTACCGGAGAAACTTCCTGCTCGGCGAGCGGAGTGACGGTTTCGTCGTAGGTCATGTTGTGCAGACCGCCGAAAAATGGACTGATAACAGGAACAGACCACATAACCCAGGTGCGGCTGATGTCGGCGTGTTTGACGTCGAGGCGGACCGGAATGAACATGCTGTTAATGAGCTTGCCGGTTTTGGCGTCGTTGAGCGTTACGTCAATGTCGTACATGAGATCGTAGTTATAGCCGTGCCACGACGGGAACCAGATCAGGAAGCCGGGGAAGTCGGCCCAGAAGTTCCAGCCGGAACCGCGCTGTTTGGAAACGACGGAGATGTTGGCGATGACGTCGATAAATTCGTTGGTATTGTCCACGGCGGTGGTGCATTGCGCGTTGTATTTGAGCAGGTCGCGGCCGACGGCGTGGATGAACCGGTGTCCGTTGAGGTCGGCGGCGTTGGCGCGAATGCCGATCCGCAGACGTTCATCGAGCGCGACGATAGTTTTGTTGTGGTAGTTGTTCAGGTTGGTGACGGTCATCGGATGGGTGCATCCGGTGATAATGGCTGACAGGACGATCAGGGTTAATGCAAAACTCAATCTTTTCATGGGCAGTTCCTTTCGCTAACGGCACCATTCATAAACTTAAACTGTCCGGCTGTAAATCCATAAAAACTACCGTTACGGTTTCCAATAGCCGGTTTTTCTGGTTCAATTTCCAAACATCAGGAATAAACATGAAAATTTTCTCCTTCGACAAAACTCAGGACAAGCGGGCGCTGGAAAAGCGCATCGAATACCGCTTTAGAAAAAAAACTCTGCTGGAAACGGCACTGACACATCCATCGTACCGTTATGAAATGCCGGAGGCGGAAACCGATAATCAGCGGCTCGAATTTCTGGGCGATGCGGTTCTCGGTCTGCTGGCCGCCGATATCCTGGTGGAAAAAAATCCGCAGGCGGCGGAAGGCGAGCTGACTAAACTCAAAAGCGCGATCAGTTCGGGCTCGGCGCTGACGTCCGCGGCCCGCTCGCTCGGACTGGGTGAGCACCTGCGGCTGGGTAAAGGTGAAGCGGCCAGCGGAGGCGCGAACCGCGATTCCAATCTCGAAGATGCTCTGGAGGCGCTGCTCGGCGCGGTCTGGCTCGATGGCGGACTGAAAGCCGCGCGGAAATTTTTTGAGCGCAATATTTTCCAGTGCCTGGAAAACGCGGGGCCGGCCATTGAAAATCCAAAGGGGATGCTTCAGGAATACGCCCAGAAGAAAGGGTATGCTGTTCCGGAATACACGATTCTCGAAGCGAGCGGACCGGATCACGCCCGGCACTATCTGGTTGAAGTTACCGTTTCAAACTATGCCTATCGCGGCGAAGGATCCAGCCGACGCGAAGCTGAAAAAATGGCCGCCGAAAAGGCGGTGCGGAATATGATTTTAAAGAATTGAACTGTGGGAGCTGAACATGAGTGCGCTGAAGGTTAAGGAAAATCTCTACTGGGTCGGTGTGCAGGATCATGACATCCGGGTTTTTGATATCGTGATGTTCACGGAATACGGAACCAGCTACAACAGCTTCATCCTGAAGACGGAAAACCACACGGTGCTGTTTGAAACCGTGAAGCTGAAGTTTTTCGACCGGTTTCTCGAAAACATCAAAGAGGTCTGCGATCCGGCGACGATTGATTATATCGTGATCGACCATACCGAACCCGACCACGCCGGCTCGCTGGAAAAGCTGCTCGACTACGCGCCGAACGCCAAGGTGCTCGCATCCAACGTGGCGCTAAGTTATCTGCGCGACATTTGCAACCGTGAAATTCCCGGTAAAGCGGTGGCTGATGACGAAGTGATTGCGATTGATGACATCCATTTGCAGTTTCTCTCCGTGCCGTTTCTGCACTGGCCGGATTCCATCTATACCTACATTCCGGAACTCAAGACGCTGGTCACCTGCGACTCGTTCGGCTGTCACTACGCCGACGACAAGGTGTTCAACGATCAGATCGACGGGGATTTCACCCCAGCGTATCAGTATTACTTCAACTGCATCATGGGGCCGTTCAAACCGTATGTGCAGTATGCGCTGGAGCGCATCAAACCGCTGGCGATCGAAACGATTTGCTGCGGGCACGGGCCGGTACTGCGCAAAGATATTCCGCATTACATCGGCCTCTACGATCAGTGGAGCAAACCGGCGAAAAAAGAAAAGCGCAGCAAACCGAAAGTGGTCACCGCCTTTGTTTCCGCTTACGGCTACAGTGAACGGCTGGCACGCGAAATCAGCGCCGGTGTCCGCGACGTGATCGATGCCGACGTCAGTCTGCGCGATATGGTGACGGAAGATCACGATAAAGTGCTGGCGGAAATCAAAGAAGCCGACGGCTTTCTGCTCGGCACCTGTACGATCAACGGCGACGCGCTGCCGCCGATTATGAATCTGGCGATGGGACTCAATGGCATCACCGAAGGCGGCAAACTCGCTGGCGTTTTCGGCAGCTACGGCTGGAGCGGCGAAGGGCCGGACATGGTTATGGGCCGACTGAGCCTGCTGCGCATGAAGACCGTCGAACCCGCGTTCAAAACGGTTTTCAATCCGGAAAACAAAGACAAACTCGCCAAGGCCCGCAAGTACGGACAGAAGTTCGGCAAGAAACTTCAGGAGGAGTGGGTGAAATTGAAAACCGACGCTACCGGCAAGACCTACTGGAAATGCACCGTCTGTGGCGAAGTGTTCGAAGGGGCGATGCCGCCGCAGAACTGCCCGGTTTGCGGCGCAGGGCAGGAGGCGTTTATCGAGTACACGCCCGAAGTCGTCACGTTCCGCGACGACCGTGAAATGCGCGTCGCCATTATCGGTTCCGGCGCGGGCGGGCTCGCCGCCGCCGAAGCGCTGCGCAAGCGCAACGACAAAGCGCAGATTGATCTCTACACCCGCGAGGAGCTGTTGCCGTATTACCGTCCGGTGCTCACCCGTGCGCTGGCCGACAAGGTCGAAGACACCGAATACTTTATTCATCCGGAACATTTCTATGAAAAGAACCGGATCAACCTGCATCTCGGCGTGACGGTGGAAAGCCTGTCGCCGCGCGACAAGTCGTTCCGGCTGGCCGATGGCAAAACGGTGAAGTACGACAAACTGGTGCTGGCCACCGGCGCTTCGTGTTTTATTCCGCCGATTCAGGGGGCGAATCTGACGGAAGTGGTGGCGCTGCGCGAAAAGACCGACTTTGACCGTCTGAACGGACTGCTCGCTGGCGGACCGAAAAAAGTAGCGATTGTCGGCGGCGGACTGCTCGGCCTCGAAACCGCTGACGCGCTTCACCGGCTCGGCCACAACGTGACGGTGCTGGAAGCCTGTCCGTCGGTACTGCCGCGCCAGCTCGATCCTGACGGCTCACCGCTCTTCACCAAAATCATTCAGAAGAGCGGCGTCGAAATTCATTACGGCGTTTACGTCGAAGAAATTCTCGGCGAAGGCAAAGTGACCGGACTTAAAACCCGCGCACCGCAGGAAATTCCTGCCGACATCGTGATTGTTTCGGCGGGCATCCGCCCCAACGTGGAACTGGCGAAAGCGGCGGGACTGCATGTCGATCGCGGCATTGAAGTCAACGAACGGATGCAGACGTCGGATTCCGGCATCTACGCTGTCGGCGACTGCGCCGCCGTCAACGGACGCTGCGGCGGACTGTGGGAACCGGCGTCGCTGCAAGGCAATGTCGCCGGAGCCAATATTGCGGGCGATGACAAAACCTACGCATGCAAACTCTACGGCGCGACGCTGGCCGCCTTCGGCACTTCGCTGTTTTCCATCGGCGACCTCGGTGCCGGTGACGGAAAGTACGAACAGATTATGGAGTACAACGAACTGAGTGGCAAATACCGGAAGATCTACTTCAAAGACGGCAAGGTGGTCGGCGGCGTATTGCTCGGCGACGTGAAACTGACTAATCCGCTGTTGCTCAGCGTCACCCGCGGCCTCGACACCGAAACCGCGCTCGAAATGATAAAGCTGTAGTTTGGTTTAATTACAAGGCGACCGGGACGGTTGCGATGCAGTTTTTCCATTCCGGATTTGGCTGGGGGATTTTGGCTTCGACGTGCCGCTGCCACTGATGCAGGGTTTCCCGCATGCTTCGGGCAAGTTCAGGCAGTTTACCGGAAAGGTTTTGCGTTTCGCCCGGATCGTTTTCCAGACCGTAGAGTTCGATCCGGTCGTCTTCGAAGAATTCGATCAGTTTGTAGTTTCCGAGCCGGACGGAGGAGCCGGGCGTTCCGCCCTGATTTCCGTAATGAGGGTAGTGCCAGAAGATGGCGCGCGGCTCCGGAATTTTTCCGCCGTTCAGGAGCGGAAGAAAACTTACGCCGTCAACGTGCTGGCCGGGAATCAGATCGAGTCCGGCGGCTTCGAGCAGAGTGGGGTAGAAGTCGGGGCTGGTGACCGGTGTGCGGCAGACGGAGCCGGCGTCAATCACGCCGGGCCAGCGGATAAATAACGGTTCGCGCGTGCCGCCTTCGTACATCCAGCCTTTTCCTTCCGCCAGCGGCGCGTTGCAGGTCGGCGAGCCCTCGGCGGTCGCCAGTCCGCCGTTGTCGGAGGTGAAGATGACGATGGTGTTACCGGCTTCGCCGGATTCTTCAATGGCGTCCATCAGACGTCCGATGTTGTCGTCGAGCGTTTCGATCATGGCGGCATAGACGGCGTCGGACTGAACGAGGCGGCGGAGAATCCGTTTATCCTTTTTGTGTTCGCAGGGATAGAAGTCGCCTTCCTCGAAGGTCTTCATCTCATCGAGGCCCATGGCTTTGGCCTTGTCTTCATACTTTTTGATTTTGTCCGCCTTGGCCTGAATAGGCGTATGGACGGTGTAGTGCCACAGATTCAGGAAGTACGGCGCATCGCTTTTTTCGCGAATCAGATTGATGGCCTGATCGGTCAGGTAGTCGGTGAGATCGGTTCCGTCCGGAACGACGACGTCTTTGAACGCTTCAATGGTCCATGGACTGAAATAGCCGCCCGGTCCGGGATAGCCCTGCCGTCCGCCGCCGATATTGACATCGAAGCCGTGGTTCTGCGGCAGGTATCCGTCGCCGCCGAGGTGCCATTTGCCGACATGCCAGGTGCGGTAGCCGCCAGCCTTCAGCGCTTTGGCGAGCGAATACTCGGAGGTCGGCAGCTGCTTCAGGTAGGGAACATCAATGAGTTTACCGCGCGCCGGATGGACATAATTGTCCGAGTCAATCCAGTCGGTGATTCCCACCGTTGCCGGATATTTTCCGGCGAGGATACTCGCCCGGGTCGGCGAGCAGACGGGGCAGGATGCGTAGGCATCGGTGAACCGCATACCCTGACCGGCCAGCCGGTCGAGGTTCGGAGTTTCGTAAAACTCGCTGCCGCAGCAGGCGATATCTTTCCAGCCCATATCGTCGATCAGGATGAAGACGATATTCGGCTTTTTCATTTACCCATCGCCTTGCTGACGGGTTCGACTGCTTTCCGCTGACTGAACAGCCACGGAATCAATTCTTTATCCTTCCATGCCGGTGTCCACGAACTATGTCCGACGCCGGGATATTCGGTGTACCGGGCCGCACTGCCAGCCTCTTTGAGAGCCCGAATCATTTCCCGCGAACCGGCAACCGGAACCGTTGGGTCTTTCTCGCCGTGAAACGCCCAGACCGGAAGGTGTGCGATACTCTTTGCTTGACCGGGGTCGCCTGCACCGCACACCGGAACGGCGGCGGCAAATTTGTGCGGATTACGCAGAACAATGTCCCAGGTTCCATAACCGCCCATGGATTGTCCCGTGACGTAGATGCGGGACGGATCGATGCTGAATTCTTTTTCCACGGAATCGAGAATTTCCATGACCTGTTTCATCTGCTCACTGACCGGTATATTGGTAGTGGAATAGGAGCCTTCATTCCACGGCGTGTTGACCCATCGTTTTCCGGACGGACATTGAGGTGTCAGAAGAAAAGCCGGATATGCCTTTCGCACTTCCGGCGCCGACAGGGCCGTAAAAGCTTCTGTTCCCCGGCTTGTGTTGTCGGCTCCGCATCCGGCGGCGCCATGGAGGCACAGCACCAGCGGATATTTTACACCGGGATCGTAATTGGCCGGTTTGAGAATCCGGTAAGGCATGGTGCCGCCGTCTTTGCTTTGGAAGATACGGGCCTCTATCTGTGACTCTTCTGCAGCAGCATGGGTGAACGCGGAAGCTAGTAGAACCGACATGCATGCCAGCACGGTTAAACCGTGCGGTATTCGTTTTTTCATCGTCACCTTTCTTTTTGCTTTACTGTTTTCCGGCGCGTTTGAGCAGGTCGCGTTCACGGCTCGTCAGCGAGTGCATACCTTGCTGGGCAGCTTTATCGAGGATGCGGTCGATTTCGGCGCGGCTGACAGGTGGTTTTTTCGATGGCCGGAATTTCTTTCCGAGTTTATGCATAATGTCGGGGCGTCCGATGACGGTGGCGTAGATGTAGCCGACGATGCCGCCGCCAAGGTGCGCGGCGTTGGCGATATGTCCGCCGGGCCCGGCGAGAACGTGCATGAATTCATAGAGTCCGATCAGGAGGACGAATACCCACGCTTTGATCGGCATGAACGGAAAGAAGATGAGGATGAGTTCGCGTTTGGGGTGGAGCGCGGCGTAGGCACCGAGTACGCCGAAGATGGCGCCGGAGGCGCCGACGCAGGAGCCGTAGGGCGAGAGAAGCGACCAGCCAAGTCCGCCGAGGATGCCGCTGAGGAAGTAGAGGGCGAAAAAGCGGTTGGTGCCAATGGTGCGTTCGGTTTCCGGGCCGAGGAAGTAAAGTCCCATCATATTGGAAAGCAGGTGGCCGAAACTCTGATGGATAAACTGGTAGGAGAGGAGTTGCCAGACGCTGTAGGTGGTCCACCAGTCGGCTTGTAGGGCACCGAAACGGCTCAGCGGAAAGCCCAAAACGTGTTCAATGACGTAGGCGACGATATTGATAATGAGCAACAGCTGGACGCCGAAAGTCATTTCGGTCGGGTTGCCGTAAGAATCCTGAGTTGCAGTTCGCATGGTCGGCATCATAACCAATTTTTAATGAATTGCAAAAGGGAGCCGGTTAAATTAACTTCCCCACCCAATTGCAGAGACTCAGGACGTAAAAATGGCAGATATTTTTGTAAAATCGTATGACGAGCAGCACAAGCCCAACGGTAGGTTTGTTAAGACCGGACTGGTTGTGCTGGCGGTAACCGCGGCGGTGATCGGCGTGTGTCTGTGGATGGACAGCCGTTCAGCTAAAGCGACCGAACCCAAGTCGGCGGCTCAGGAAAAACCGGCGGCCCAGCCGGTTAAGACTCCGGTTCCGGCCCCCGCGCCGGTCGCTCAAGCCGCGCCCGCCGTTTCCACTACTGATTCCCGCGCCCAGCAGCTTTTCACCCGTGCTCAGAGTCTCGCTGCGGCCGGAAGTCTGGAGCAGGCGCGCGATCTGCTCAGCGAAGTGATTGCAACGGCTGGCGACGAGAGCCTTAAGAACAACGCCATGCGCGTTCAGGGGCGTATTAACGTACAGCTTTTCCTTTCCCAGACGCTGACGCCGGAGAAAAAGAGTTATGTCATTCAGCCCGGCGATTCGCTCGATAAGATTGCGCGGCTGAACAAAACCACGGTCGAGATGATTCGCAAGATGAACAAGATGGAAAACAATACGATTTTCCCCGGCGGACGTCTGCTGATGCCTGTCGTGCCGTTTGTTGTACAGGTGAATAAGTCGACCAAAACGCTCGATCTGACTATGAACGGAAAGCTGTTCAAGCGTTATGTTGTCGGCCTTGGCGTGAACGGTAAGACACCGCTCGGAAAATTTCAGACCGTCGTACACCAGACGAATCCCGACTGGACACCTCCGGGCGGCGGCACGATTAAGTTTGGCGATCCGCGGAATATTTTAGGAACGCGCTGGATGTCGATTCAGGATGCGACCCGACCTGACATTAAAGGATTTGGTATTCACGGAACGCCGTTGCGTGACAGCATCGGGGCGGAAACCAGTAATGGCTGCGTCCGCATGTTGAACGAAGATGTCGAAGAGCTTTACCTTCTGATTCCGCGCGGAACAGAAGTCATCATCAGCGAATAACCAACTCAGGAGTTGTGCTATGCCGCCTTTTACACTGCCTTTTGAAAAACCGGTGCTTGAACTCGAGAAGAAAATGCACGAGCTGGAGAACTTCAGCAAGAAGCAGGATATCGACGTCTCGCACGAGATTGAGCTGATGAAGGAAAAGATCGCCGCGACCCGCGGCCAAATCTACGGCAACCTGACCGCGTGGCAGAAAGTTCAGGTCGCCCGTCATCCCGACCGGCCTTATACACTGGATTACATCCGGAACATGACCACCGACTTCGTCGAAATTCACGGCGACCGGATTCACGGCGACGACCGCGCCATTATCGGCGGTTTTGCGAAAATCGATGGACAGAAAGTCATGATCATCGGCTCGCAGAAAGGGCGCGATACCAAGAGCAATCTCGAATGCAACTTCGGTTGCGCCTATCCCGAAGGCTACCGCAAAGCGCTGCGTCTGATGAAACTGGCCGATAAATTCAATGTGCCGGTGGTTACGCTGATCGACACTCCCGGCGCGTTTCCAGGTCTCGAATCCGAAGAGCGTCATATTGCCGAAGCCATCGCCGTCAACCTGCGCGAAATGTTTAATATCCGCGTGCCGATTATCGTGGCGATTATCGGCGAAGGCGGCTCCGGCGGTGCGCTCGGTATCGGCATTGGCGACCGCATCCTGATTTTCGAACACGCCTATTATTCCGTCATTTCGCCTGAAGGTTGCGCCGCGATTTTGTTCAAGGATCGTGCTTATGCCGACAAATCCGCCGAGGCGCTCAAGATTACCGCTCAGCACTTGATCGCGAACAAGCTGGCCGATGAAGTCGTTCCGGAGCCGAAGGGCGGGGCGCATACCGATCCGAAAGCTGCCGCCGAAAATCTTAAAACGATTCTTTTGCGTAATCTGGCAGAACTGAAAGAACAGTCTTCGGAACAGCTTATGGCCGGACGCTACGACAAGTTCCGCGCCATGGGCGTTTTTAATGGATGATCCGCGAATTTTCCGGAGCGGCTTATTTTTTAATGGCATCGGGAAAATTTGATTTGGGCCTTGAGTTTGAAGGCTGAAACACTAGGATGTCCGCTCTTTTGTGAACCGCAGGAAGCGAGTTAACCGGCCGGGTGGCTGTGAGCGTCTGCGGAGAGAAAGAAAATAACCCCGGGATGTAAGTGCCCCGCGCAATGCGGACGCAGACGTCACCGGACAGAAAAAGTAAAACATCATGGCAGATACACTCACCATCGGCAAAGACGCAGACGCGATCGATGCAATGTACAGCAACACCCTCAAGGACTTCACCGTCGGCTCAATCGTGCCGGGTAAAGTGCTCCGCATCCAGGACGACGAAGTGCTCGTTGATATCGGTTACAAATCCGAAGGCATCGTTGACGGCGACGAATTCGAAGACGTAGCCGCCGTTCAGGTCGGCGACACCATCGAAGTATTTCTCGAAAGCCTCGAAAACGACCACGGCATGGTTGTTCTCAGCAAGAAACGCGCTGAACAGCAGCGCAAGTGGGATCATATCGTCAACGACTGCGAAGAAGGCAGTCTGGTCGAAGGCATGATCACCCGCGCCATCAAGGGCGGTTTCATCGTCGATATCGGTGCCGACGCATTCCTGCCCGGCTCGCAGGTTGACGTGGTTCCGGTTCGCAACCTCGACGACTACATCGGCCGTACGCTTCAGGTTAAAATTCTTAAAATCAACAAAGAGCGCAAAAACATTGTGGTTTCCCGCCGCGAGATCATCGAAGAAACCCGCCGCGAACAGAAACTTAAACTGCTCGGCGAAATCAAGGTCGGTCAGCTCCGCAAGGGCACGGTCAAGAATATCACCGACTTCGGCGCGTTCGTGGATCTCGACGGGATCGACGGCCTGCTTCATGTCACCGACATGAGCTGGGGCCGCATCAATCATCCGACCGAAATGGTGCGCGTTGGCGACCAGATCGAAGTGATGATTCTCGATATCGACCTCGACAAGGAACGCATTTCGCTCGGTCTGAAGCAGACCCTTTCCAATCCGTGGCAGGATATCGACGCCAAGTACCCGATCGGCACCCGCATCTGCGGCAAGGTCGTCAGCCTCGCTCCGTACGGTGCGTTCGTTGAAATCGAAGAAGGTGTCGAAGGTCTCGTTCACGTTTCCGAAATTTCATGGACCAAGCGCATTCAGCGCGCTTCCGATGTGCTCAAAGTCGGCGAAGAAGTTCAGGCTGTCGTGCTGTCGATCAACATGGACGACAAGAAGATTTCGCTCGGCATGCGCCAGACCGAAGAAAATCCGTGGGAAGTCGCCGCGCTCAAATACCCGATCGGCTCGCTGGTCAAGGGTAAGGTGCGCAACTTCACCTCATACGGTGCATTTGTTGAAATCGAAGAAGGCGTTGATGGAATGATTCATGTGTCCGACATGTCGTGGACACGCAAAATCAACCATCCTTCCGAAGTGCTCAAGAAGGGCGAGGAAGTCGAAACCATCGTACTCGAAATTGACTCCGCCAATCAGCGCATCTCGCTGGGCCTCAAGCAGGCTCAGGAAGATCCGTGGGCCCGTATTACCGACGCCTATAAAGAAGGCCAGAAGATCACCGGTAAAGTCACCAAGCTCACCAACTTCGGCGCGTTTGTCGAACTTGAAGACGGAATCGACGGTCTGGTTCACATCAGCCAGATCAGCGATGCACACGTTGAAAAAGTCAAAGACGTGCTCAATATCGGCGATCAGGTGGAAGCCCGTATTGTTAAGATCGACCCGGTTGAACACCGGATCGGCCTCAGCATCAAAGCGGCCAAGATCGCGGATGAAGACTTCGAGATCAGCGACGAGCTGCTCACCGGTCTGCGTCCGGGCGAAGAACTGGTTGACCTTTCTTCCGCGTTCGACGGTCTGCTGACCGGCAACGAAGAATGGCACCCCGGCCAGAAATCATAATAAAGCAGAGGGCTGACTTCCGCTTTAATAACCCGCTCCGAAACTTCGGGGCGGGTTTTTTTGTTGGAATAAAAATCGGCTGGAAGAGAGCGCTACTTGCTTATGCCAGACCAGCGATATATCATCCACATCGCCATTTGAAAACGGATCGGATAAATCACGGAGATGTTGATGAACCGGAAGGTAATCCTGGGAAGTTTAGGTCTGACTGCGGCATTTACTGCGGCGGCGGGCGGAGAGGGATCTATGAAGACAGAGAAGCGGCCTCCGAATTTTGTGATTATTTTTCTGGATGACTCCGGCTGGGGAGATTTTAAGCCGTTCGGTAATCCATCTTACGAGACTCCGAATGTGAAGCAGCTTGCCGATGAAGGTTGCCGGTACAGTCAGTTTTACGTTCCGCAAGCAGTATGCTCTGCTTCCCGTGCAGCCCTGCTGACCGGTTGCGACCCGGGACGGACACATGTGTTCGGCGCAATCGGGCCGCGCCAAAGAGGCCTAAGTCCCGAATTCGCGACTTTGAGCGAGGTGCTAAAGGCGAAGGGCTATTCTACTGCGGCGTTCGGGAAGTGGCACATCGGCGATGAGCCGGATACACGACCTCATGCCAGAGGTTTTGATGAGTCGTGCGGGTTGATGTATTCCAACGATATGTGGAGACATCATCCGCATATGCGGTGGTTTGATAATTTCCCTCTTCAGTTCTGGGAAAACGGCACGATCGCAATCGAAGATATTGAGCCGGAAGATCAGAACCATCTGACGAAGTGGTATACGGAACATGCTGTTGATTTCATTAATCGTCACAGGGAAGCCCCTTTCTTCCTTTATGTACCGCATTCCATGCCCCATGTGCCGCTGGCCTGCAGCAAGGAGTTTAGAGGAAAATCCGGGGCCGGTCTTTACGGCGACGTGATAATGGAAATCGACTGGTCGGTCGGCCAGATTATGCATGCATTGAAAGACAACGGTCTGGATGAAAATACGCTGGTGATGTTTACGTCGGATAACGGTCCGTGGTTGACCTACGGAAACCATGCGGGGGTAACTCCGTTCAGAGAAGGCAAGGCGACCAGTTTTGACGGCGGAACCCGAGTGGCCTGCACGGTTAAATACCCGGGCGTGATCAAGGCGGGGTCGGTTTCGGATAAGGCCTGGTGTTCCATTGACGTGCTGCCGACTCTGGTCGGGCTGGCCGGAGCGGAGCTTCCAAAAAACCCGATTGACGGGAAGGATGTTCTCGATCTGATCACCGGAAAGCCCGGTGCAAAAAATCCTCACGTTTATTACCCGATCTCTTTCGATACCGAGATGCAGGGCGTTATCAGCGGCGACGGACAATGGAAGCTTCTGTTGCCCCACGAATATAGAAAACTCATCAAACCCGGTACGGACGGTAAGTCAGGTGAATCCAGACAGGAGCCGATCGAGCTGTCGCTTTTCGACATGAAGAACGACCCATACGAAACCACTAATGTCATCAGCCGGTATCCAGAAATTGCCGAACGGCTCAGAGTTCTAGCGGAAGATCATCGAGACAAATTCTATAAGAAGAAGCCCGCGTCAACAGACGCGAAGACCGACTAATCCATCGGGATGAAACTGCCGTTCAGGAATCTTTCCGAATGTCGTGGTTGATGCGCATGGAGCAGAATTTTTCGCCGCACATGGAGCAGTAACGCTGTTTGACGTCGAATTTTTCGCCCGGCGGCATGGACTGCTCGCGAAAGCGGCGCGCGCGTTCCGGGTCGAAGCAGAGATTGAACTGATCTTCCCAGCGGAATTCAAAACGGGCCTTGCTGATGGCGTTGTCGCGATCCTGCGCGTTGGGAATTCCCTTGGCTAAGTCGGCGGCGTGCGCGGCGATTTTGTGGGCGACGACGCCTTCGCGGACGTCTTCCTTGTTCGGCAGGCCGAGGTGTTCTTTCGGTGTGACGTAGCAAAGCATGGCGCAACCGTACCAGCCGATCATCGCGCCGCCGATGGCGCTGTTGAGATGGTCATAACCGGCGGCAAGATCGGTGACCAGCGGGCCGAGGGTGTAGAAGGGCGCTTCATGACAGTCGGTCAGCTGGCGATCCATGTTTTCTTTGATGAGGTGCATCGGAACGTGGCCGGGGCCTTCGATCATCACCTGACAGCCGTATTTCCACGCCACTTGCGTCAGTTCACCGAGCGTTTTGAGTTCGCCGAACTGGGCTTCGTCATTGGCATCGGCCAGACAACCGGGGCGAAGTCCGTCGCCGAGCGAGAAGGTGATGTCGTATTTCTGCATGATTTCGCAGATGTCTTCAAAGTGCGTGTAGAGAAAACTTTCTTTGCCTTTGTTCTGCATCCACTGCGCCATGATTGAGCCGCCGCGGCTGACGATGCCGATGAGCCGTTTGGCGGCGAGCGGAATATGTTTTTTCAGAACGCCGGCGTGGATGGTGAAATAGTCAACGCCTTGCTCGGCCTGTTCAATCAGCGTGTCGCGGTAAACTTCCCACGAGAGTTTGTTCACATCGCCGTCAACCTTTTGGAGCGCCTGATAAAGCGGAACGGTGCCGATCGGCGTCGGGCAGTGGCGCAGGATGGCTTCGCGGGTGGCGTGGATATCTTTACCGGTGGAGAGATCCATGACGGTGTCCGCGCCCCAGAGAATCGACCAGCGCATTTTTTCGAGTTCTTCCGGAATGGAAGAGCCGAGTGCAGAGTTGCCGATGTTGGAGTTGATTTTGGTGCGGAATTTACGGCCGATAATCATCGGCTCGGCTTCGGGGTGCATCCGGTTGAGCGGAATGATGGCGCGTCCGGCGGCGATTTCATCGCGGACGAATTCCGGCGTGACCGATTCGCGGATGGCGGCGAATTCCATTTCCGGCGTGATGATTCCGGCGCGGGCATATTCCAGTTGCGTGGCGTGTTTGCGTCCGGCAATCCACGGCGCGCGCAGAGCGGGCAGCGGGCCTTCGGTGTTCGGTCCGGCGGTGTCGTAAACGCGGATCGGCGCGTTGCGGTTTTCGCTTCCGTAGTGGGTGATGGTGTGCGCCAGTTCGATCTCGCGGAACGGGACGCGTACGCCGGGTTGCAATCCGTTGACGTAAACTTTCCGCGAGTGCGGGAAAAACGGGCCGTAATCTGAATTTTGTTTCATCTCTTTTCCTTCCAAGGGCGGGAAGAGAGCGGAAGAAGAACCGTTCGCTTCCCTTCGCGGCATGATCCGCGCAGGTTCAAAGGGTGGTTTCTCAGCCCGTCAGGGCACCCCCAGCAAAGGCGGCACTATACTGCTTCCGGCAGATGAGAGAAGCCTTTTAAGCGTGTTTTTTACTTCCGTCTGGCGGCGAGATTGACTTCGCTCTCTGAATTGTTCAACTTGTTTTCATGTTGCGATTCCTGAAAGTGCTGGCCGTCGTATTGGTTATCGGGGCATTGATTGCGCCGGTTCCGGCTTGCGCGGATACGCACGAAGCCGATTGCGCCTCAGATTGTTTGTGCATTTGTAATTGCATGACATTTTCCAATTGCCGCGATCACTCCGGCGAAGTGACGGAACCGGCTTCTCATCGCGTGGTGGATTCAGAATCGTGCTGTCTTGGAATTTTTCTGGCGGCTGATATTTTCCGTCCGCCAGCTTTGGCGTAATGCGTTCATCCCGGCTGCCGTCGTACGACGCAGTATTTTCTTAATCCGGCCCTGCATTCGGGGACGGTTCTATTTTTTCAATCCAGCACAGGACTGTTTATGAAACAAAAATTTTACAGGAACACCGGCGCGTTTATCGCGCTCACGCTCGCCGTATTGGGTGCGGGGTTACCGGCCCGGGCGCAAGTCGAACCGGGCAGCGTTCTCGATCTTCGTCAAGCGCTTGAATTGGCTTTGGCGCACAGTCCGGAATTGACGGCATCGTCGCACGGAGTTTTGGCCGCAGAAGGAACCGCACGGCAGGCGGGCGCTCTGCCGAATCCGCGACTTGAACTTCAGGCCTCGGAATTCGGAGGTTCAGGAATACGGAGCGGGTACAGCGGCGCAGAAACCTCCGTACAGTTGAGTCAATCCATAGAACTGGGCGGCAAACGGGGTAAGCGACAGCGCGTGGCGCAGGCTGAGGCCCGGTTGACCGGATGGGACTACGAGGCGAAGCGGCTGGATGTGCTGGCGCAAACGAAAAAGTCGTTTGTGGACGTGCTTCTGGCGCAGGGTCGGCTGGCCTTGACGGAATCACTGTTGACCGTTGCGGAGGATGTGCGCACGGCTGCGGCACAACGGGTCCGTTCCGGGAAAGTTGCGCCGCTTGAAGAAACGAAAGCGGGTGTCGAGTTAGCGGCGGCCCGAATCGCGCTGGATCGGGCGAAACGCGAACTGGATACGGCCCGCAAACGCCTTGCTGCATCCTGGGGCGGAACGGTGCCGGTGTTCACAGAAGCCGCCGGAGATCTGAGTGCGGTTTCTGACATTCCGTCGATGGAAAAACTTTTTGCGTTGCTCGGCAACACGCCGGAGATTGCTCGCGAGCGCGAAGTGCTGACGTCAGGACGGGAATCACTCGCGCTGGCCAAGGCGGAACGTATTCCGGACATCGAAATCAGTGCCGGTGTCAGCCGCTTCGAGGAAGACGGCTCAACGGCCGGGATTGTCGGTCTATCGATTCCTCTGCCGCTGTTTGATCGGAATGCGGGCGGAATTTTTGCGGCGAAGCATCAGGCTCTTCGTGCGGAGTACGAACAGCGCGCGATCAGTCTGGGTGTAAAAACAGATTTGGCTGAAGCCTGCAACCGGCTTGAAACGGCGCGGGCGGAGGCTCTGACGATTAAGTCGGAACTGCTGCCCGGCGCACAGCGGGCTTTCGATACGGCACAGATCGGTTACCGGGCCGGCAAATACGGTTATCTGGAGGTGCTGGATACTCAGCGCACGCT
Source organism: Kiritimatiellaceae bacterium (assembly GCA_013141415.1). NCBI lineage: Bacteria > Pseudomonadati > Kiritimatiellota > Kiritimatiellia > Kiritimatiellales > Kiritimatiellaceae > Kiritimatiellaceae bacterium. Next base: position 73,242 of record JABFQY010000006.1, on the reverse strand, counting down.
CAGCGAAGCGAAGTCCGGCTACCTCGATGTTTTGGCGGCCTATCACAAGGCGGCGGCGGACGTGGAGCGGCTGACGGGAACGCCGCTCAATACCATTCAATAAAAGCAAACGGAGATTTTTTATGAAACTGAACAAAAACAAACTGATGATGACTGGCGGGCTTTTCGTCCTGCTGGCAATGGCGGGCGGATGCGGAAAAGAAAAAACGGCTGAGCCGAATGCCGGCAGTGAAACGGCGGAAACTTCGCTGGATCAGCGTCTGTCCGAAAACTGCGAGTGCGGCATACCGATCTATCAGTGTGCCGAATGCCGGTATGAAGTCGGTCTTGTAAAACTGGATGCCAGTCTGATGAAAAGCGCGGACGGCTCTGGGCTGGTGCGAACGCAAGTGGTGACGCGGGCTGAAATGTCCGAAGCCTTGCCGGTCACCGGAGAGGTGGTTCTGAACGACAATGCGGCGGTGCATATCAGTCCCCGCATCGCCGGGATCATCGAGTCCGTGCCGGTGGATATCGGAGCGCGCGTCAAGGCGGGTGACCTGCTGCTCACGCTGGCGAGCGTGGAACTCGGCAAAGCCATGTCGGAGTATGAGCGCAACCGCACGCTGAGTGAGCTGTCCGGTAAAATTCTCGACCGCGAAACAAAACTGATGGAGCAGAATGTGGGCTCCGGTCAGGATGTGATTGAGGCGCGCATGGCGTTTGAGCAGCACCGGAGCGATCTCAAAGCATCTGAACAGATGCTGCACGTGCTGGGGCTGACGGAAGCGGATCTTGATGGAACGCTGAAAATGGAAGCCGGGCGTCTGCCGGTTCGCGCGCCGGTTTCCGGCACGATCATCGAGAAGCATGCGGTAACCGGCGAAATGGTAGAGACCGGTAAAGATCTGATGCTGCTTTCCGATCTGACGACCGTCTGGGTCTGGGCCGCCGTGCATTCGCGCGATCTGGGGAAACTGCTGGCCGCTGAAAAGAGCGGGCCCATTGCGGTTGAAATCACCGTCGATGCGTTTCCCGGGCGGCTGTTTAAGGGGAAGCTCGACTATGTAGGCGCTACCATGAGCGAGCAGACCCGCACCGTGAAAGTGCGGGCCACGGTTGATAATTCCGGCATGGAACTGCGTCCGGGGATGTTCTGCAAAGCGACCCTTTCGCTCGGCAGCGGACAGGTCGACGAAGCGCCGGCTGTGCCGCAGTCCGCCGTGTTCGCGGATGAAGGAAAATCGTTTGTTTTCAAACATTGGAAAGACGACTTCTATGTCCGTCAGGACGTGAAGCGAGGTCGTGAGTTTTCCGGCATGGTGGAAATTCTCGACGGTTTACAAGCCGGCGAAACGGTGGTGGCCGAAGGCGCGTTCCTGCTCAAGTCGGATGTGCTGCGCGAAAAAATGGGTGCCGGTTGCGCGGATTAACGGAAGGATTTCGCCATGTTAGATAAGCTTATTCATTTTGTTTTGCAGCAGCGGATGCTGGTCATTCTCGGAACGCTCATTCTGGCCGGTGCCGGACTGTTTGCGTGGAAGACGCTGCCGGTCGATGCGTTTCCTGACGTCACCAATATTCAGGTGATGATTCTGGCCAAGGCTCCCGGGCTTACCGCCGTTGACGTGGAAGAGCGGGTCAGTTATCCGATCGAGCAGGTTATGGGCGGTCTGCCGAAAGTAAAGCAGGTGCGGTCGCTGTCGAAGGCCGGGCTGTCGCAGGTCGTAATCGTTTTTGAAGACGGCGTGGATACCTACTGGACGCGTCAGGTCGTGTTTGAGCGTTTGGCAATGGCGCGCGGCGAACTGCCGCCGGGCGTTGAACCCGAACTCGGGCCGATCAGCACCGGGCTCGGTGAGATTCTGCAATACACGGTGGACAACGACACGCACGATCCCATGGAACTGCGCACGATTCAGGACTGGCTGATCAAACCGCGTCTGAAACCCATCCCCGGAGTCAACGAGGTCAACAGTTTCGGCGGTTCGGTGAAACAGTATCAGGTGCTGGTCTCGCCGGAACGTCTGCTCAACTACGGACTGACCGCAAATGACGTCGTCGAAGCCGTCGAGCGTAACAACGCCAATGCGGGCGGAGGAATTCTTGTGAGCGGCTGGGAGCAGTTTTATCTGCGCGGAGTCGGGCTGTTTCAGGATATTCCGGACATTGGACGGATTGTACTGCGGGCTGACGACGGCACGCCGGTCTATCTGCGCGACGTAGCCGACATCGTCATCGGCGCCGAACCGCGCCAGGGCGCGGTGACCCGCGACGGGCAGGGCGAGGCGGTCGCCGGTATGATCATCATGCTCAAGGGCGAAAATTCCCACGATGTGGTCAACCGCGTCAAAACCGCCATCGCCAAACTTGGTGATACGCTGCCGAAAGATGTCCGCCTGAATGTTTTCTACGACCGCACCTCACTGATCGAAGCGTGTCTGCGCACCGTCGTGAACGCGACGCTGGAAGGCTGTTTTTTTGTGATCCTGATTCTTTTCCTTTTTGTGGCGGAACTGCGTACGTCGCTGATCGTCGTGATTTCTCTGCCGCTCACTTTTTTCGCCAGCTTCATCGTCATGGGCTGGCTGGGGATGAGCGCTAACCTGATGAGTCTAGGCGGGCTGGCGTTCTCGGTGGGGATGGTGGTTGATGCCTCCATTGTGGTGGTGGAAAATGTCCGCCGCCGTCTGGCGGAGGTTCCGGCAGATGCCGATAAACGGAAGACGGTCGCCGAAGCGGTCATCGAAGTGGCGCGTCCGGTGGCCTTTTCGGTTTTGATCGTCGTAGTGATTCTGGTGCCGCTGTTCACGCTTCAGGGCATCGAAGGGAAAATGTTCGCTCCGCTGGCTATGACTATGCTGATCGCGCTGTTCGCCTCGCTGGCCGTGGCGCTGACGATCATTCCTGTGCTTTCCGCAACCTTCTTGAAGCAGGCGCCGGAAAAAGAATTCGGATTCATCCGCCGGTTTCACGCATGGTATCTGCGGGTGCTGGATCGCGCCGTTGCCCGTCCGCGTTTCACGCTGGGAATCGCCGCCGCCGTGCTGGCCGCCACGCTCGCGTTGGTTCCGTTTGTCGGAACTGAGTTTATGCCGCCGCTGGATGAGGGTGCTATTGCCATCAACGTCGTGCGGCTGCCGAACGCTTCGCTCGATGGTTCGGCGCTCGTGGCTGGCGTGATTGAAAAACGGCTGCGGAAATTTCCGGAGATCGAAACCGTCGTGAGCAAAACCGGCCGGGCCGAGATATCCGAAGATCCAATGGGGCCGGAGCAGACCGACGTTTTCATCATGCTGAAATCGCGTCGACAGTGGAAAAGCGGACGCGACAAGACCGAACTTATTGAAGCCATTCAAAAAGATCTGGCGGTGATCCCCGGACTGCGGCTTTCCTTTTCTCAGCCGATTGCTCTGCGGGTTAATGAGCTGATTTCCGGCGTGAAAAGCGATCTGGCGGTAAAAGTGTTCGGGCCGGATCTTGCGGTGCTTAAGGAATTCTCGGATCGCGTCGCGCCGGTTATGCGGGCGGTACGCGGCGCCGAGGACGTACGGGTCGAACAGATTTCCGGCGCGGAACAGATCGATGTTGTCATCAACCGGGAAGCCATCGCCCGCTACGGAATCAACGTGGAAGACGTGAACGCCGTGATTGAAACGGCAGTCGCCGGAAAGGTTGCCGGTACGCTCATCGAAGGGCAGCGGCGGATCGCGGTCGTCGTGCGGTTTCCTGAATCGGCGCGCGGCGATATTGCGCAGATCGAGCAGTTGCTGATTCCGGCGCCGAACGGCCTGCGGGTTCCGCTCGCGCAGCTGGCGGATATCCGGATGGTCGAGGCGCCGGCGCAGGTAAGCCGCGAAAATGGTATCCGGCGCGTGGTCGTTGAAGCCAACGTGCGGGGCCGCGATCTGGGCGGTTTCGTTCAGGATGTGCAGACGAGTCTCGCGCCGTTGATCAAGGAACTGCCGCCGGACTATTTCATCGAATACGGCGGCCAGTACGAAAACCAGCAGCGCGCCATGCGGCAGCTTTCGTTCGTCGTGCCGATGGCGCTCCTGCTCATTCTGGTGCTGCTCTACTTGGCACTGGGGTCAGTGAGCAACTCGCTGCTGGTATTGCTGAATCTGCCCTTCGCGCTGATCGGCGGCGTGGTGGCGGTTGTGGCGTTCCGGATGCCGCTTTCGGTTTCTGCGGCGGTCGCGTTTATCGTACTGCTCGGGATCGCGGTTCAGAACGGCGTGATTCTTGTGGCCTTCTTTCGGCAGCTGCGCGAACGCGGACGGTCGGTGGCGGAGACGATTCGCGAAGGGTGCGACCTGCGGTTCCGTCCGCTGCTGATGACGGCGCTGACCAGCTTTATCGGCCATCTTCCAATGCTCTACGCCACGGGTTCGGGGGCCGATATTCAGAAGCCGCTGGCCGTGGTCGTCATGGGCGGACTGATCACTTCGACCCTGCTGACGCTGATTGTTCTGCCGACGATTTACAGCCTGGTCGAGCGGCGCAAGGAGCGGCTTAAAACAGGGTGAATTGTATAAGTTTATTGCCGGAATGCGGTAACTGGCCGCATTCCGGGATTGTAAACGGCGGGCGCTCCGTGGAAACTGGTAAACCATTTAACAAGGAGCTGTCGTGAGCAAGATTGCGATTAAGAAGGATATTTTCTGGGTCGGTGCGCTGGATCCAAATCGGAAGGTGTTTGATGGGTTGCTGCCGCTTTCGCAGGGGACAACGTATAACTCCTATCTGGTCGTCGGATCGGAAAAGACGGCGCTGTTTGACACGGTTGAGCCGGAATTTCTGGATGTTCTGCTGGCGAATCTCGAAGGCGTCAAAAAAATCGACTACATCGTATCGCACCACGCCGAGCAGGATCATTCCGGTTCCATTCCGGTTCTGCTGGAAAAATATCCTGAAGCGACCTTGCTCTGCCTGCAGAAGAATAAAGAGATGTTGCAGGACTTGATGGTGATTCCTGATGACCGGATTCAAGTGGTTGCTGACGGCGGCGAAGTTTCGCTCGGCAATAAAACCATCCGCTTTATGTTTTGCCCGTGGGTACACTGGCCGGAAACTGCGATCACCTACATTCCGGAAGACAAAATTCTTTTTCCATGTGACTTCCTTGGCTCTCACCACTCCTTCACTAATATTTTAGCGGGCGACAATCCTGCCGTCTATAAAGGCGCCAAAGAGTATTACGTCCAGATTATGATGCTCTATTCCAAGATGACGGCGAAACACCTCGACCGCATCAAGGCTCTGGATATCGAAATGATCTGCCCGAGCCACGGCTCCGTCTATGACAAGCCGCAGATCATTCTCGATCTCTACGAAAAATGGATGCGCGGTGCGCCGGAGAATCTGGCTTTGATCGCCTATGTTTCGACGCACGGCAGTACAAAAATCATGGCCGAACATCTTCAGGCCGCGCTCGAAAAACGCGGTGTAAAGGTGGCACTGAAGGATCTGGTTACTGTTCCTTTGAATGAGCTGGCGGGTTTTCTGACGGATGCCGCGACCATCGTGCTCGGCTCTTCGGTCATTATGGCGGCTTTGCATCCGGTGGCGGTCAACACAGCGTTTCTGCTCGACCGGCTGAAACCGAAAGCGAAATTTGCCGCAGTGATTGGTTCCTACGGCTGGAGTCCTGGCCCGCTTCAAAAGGCGGCGGAATTGCTACCGTCATGGAAAGTGGAAGTCGTCGGAGCGGTCATCGCCAAAGGCCACCCGAAAGCCGATGCCTTGGCCGAACTCGACACGCTGGCCGACACCATTGCAGCCAAACACCGCGCCGCCGGATTGATGTAAACCCCTTCGGTCGAGTCCAGCCGCTCAGCCCAGAGCGGCAGCGATGCCGCTTCCATCTTGGAATTCTGTGGCCGCGTCCGGTGGGCGCGGCATTGAACGTAGACGCGACGCCCTCGTCGCGTTTTTTTATTCGGCAGTAACGCGACGAGGGCGTCGCGTCTACGTTTTGGAGCGCCGCTACTGCGGCATGGAGACACGGTAATAGCGGTTGGAATAATTTGTCCAAGACGGATCGCTGAATTGAACCGAACCGCCGGTCAGCGTATTGGTCTCAGCCGTAGGCTGGAGCGACCAAAGGGAGCGGCAACCCGCAGGCGCGAGACCGCTCTATTCATTGAAAGCGGCGTCGCGCTATGCTTGCCGCCGCACTCCAGAATGTTTTATCGCTAATTTCGACAAGACAAATCTCCGGCGGCGCAATATGCTGGCGGCGAAAACAAGGAGGGCTTCATGGAAACGAATGCAGTCGAGAGTGCGGTAATGGGTGTTCAGCAGATGTTGAGCAGTACGCCGGAATGGATGGCAAAGGCGGAGACGCTGCTGACGACGTTCGGACTTAAACTGGTTGCGGCGCTTCTGATCTTTTTTGTCGGGCGCTGGATTGCGAAGAGGCTTCAGAACGGTCTGGAAAAGGGAATGCTGAAGGCTCATGTCGATCCGGTGCTGGTGACGTTCACGGTGAACATGGCTTTTGCCGCGCTGATGGTTTTTGTGGTGCTGGCCGCGCTCGGTCAGCTCGGCGTGCAGACGACTTCGTTCATCGCCGTGTTGGGCGCCGCCGGGTTGGCCGTCGGTCTGGCTTTGCAAGGCTCGCTTTCCAATTTTGCGTCCGGCGTGATGATGATTATTTTCCGTCCGTTCAAAATCGGCGACTACGTTGAAGGTGCCGGAACCGGCGGTACGGTGAAGGCGATTCATATTTTTACGACGACGCTGACGACGCCGGATAACAAGCGGGTGATCGTGCCAAACTCAAAAATGATGGGCGACAGCATTACCAACTATTCCGCCGAAGGCACGCGCCGCCTCGACCTGACAGCGAGCATCGGCTGCGGCGACAGCATCGACAAAGCCAGAGTGGCACTGCTGGATCTGCTGGCGAAGGAGCCACGTGTACTGAAAGACCCCGCGCCATTTGTGGGCGTTTTGAAGCTGGCGGAAAGCAGTGTGGACATGGCTATTCGTCCGTGGGTGAAGTCGGAAGATTACGGCGACGTTTCGTTCGCGCTGACGGAAGCCATCAAGAAGCGGCTGGATGCCGATGGATTCACGATGCCGTTTCCGCAGCGCGATGTGCACCTCTACAAACACGACGTTTAAGGAACGAGCACGTTCAGTGCACGGGGCTGGACGGTTATTTTTACTTCTGCCGGGGCTGTAATCAGTTCTCCATCGAGCTGCATCGGCCCTGCGTTTTGTCTCCGGACGGTCAGCGTGCGGAACGGTTTGGTGTGTATTCCGCTTAAGCGGTCGATCGTGCCGTCAAAGAGTTTTCCAATCATCAACAGCACCACAGGCATGTCGCGCTTGCGGACGGTGACAAGCAGAAGTTGCCCGTCGTCGGCTTCGGCACCGGGTGCAATCTGCGCGCCGCCGCCGTATTGAGAGAGGTTGGCGGCGGTGCAAACCTGCGGATCGTCGATGGCGAACTCTTCTCCGTCATCAATGCAGAAGGTGAATGGTTGCGGGGTATAGTCGAACAACTGGTAAACGCCGGCAAAAATGTAGGGCAGTACACCGCGTATCGGCGATTTTTCAAAGATGTTTACCAGCGCGGCGTCCCATGCCAGCGAACAGGTGACGAAAAACGGCTGGCCGTTGGCGAAGCCGACGTCGATTCGTTGTGTCGAAGCTGAGGCGAGCGCCACGGTGGCTTTGACGAGGTCGAGCGGAATATCGAAATGGCGCGCAAACCCATTACCGCTTCCGGCGGGAATAACGCCCAGCGCGGTGTCGGTACCGATCAGCACACTGCCGATCGTGTTAACCATACCGTCGCCGCCAACCACCAGCAGTCGGCCGACGCCGTCTTCCACGGCGCGGCGGGCTTTGGCCTGTCCGTCTTCTTTGGATGTGCTGAACTGAATGGAAAGGTCGTTGCCGGGCTTGTCCCAGTGTTCGATGAGCGCTCCGTGGATACGGTCGAGGGCCACGCCCATTCCGGAGTTCGGATTGATCAGGATGCGGACTTTGTTTCCGGTTTTCATAATCAGTAGATCAATCCGCTGCGGACTTTTTCCGCCGCGGCGGGGTTGTCGAGCAGTTCGATCAGTTTGAGGGCAAAAGCAAAAGCGGTGCCGGGGCCTTGACTGGTGACGAGATTACGATCGACAACGACGGCGTCGTCCGACCGGTCGGCGCGGCGCATTTCTTTTTCAACGCCCGGAAAGCAGGTGAATGCGCGGCCTTTGAGTACGCCCGCTTTATGGAGCGCAAGCGGCCCGGCGCAGATAGCGGCGATCCATTTTTCTTCGATGTCGAAAACGCGGATCGTTTCCTGTACGCCGTCGTGTTCGCAGAGCGCTTTGGTGCCGCCCGCGCCGCCGGGCAGAACGAGCAGGTCGAACGAAAGCAGATCGAGTTCCTCCCAGCGGGCGTCGGGAATAATTTTTACTTTGCGCGAGGCGGTGACGGGTGCGGTTCCGTTCAATCCGGCCAGTACAACGTTCCAGCCCGCGCGGCGGAACGTGTCGGCGATGATGATCGCTTCCATTTCTTCACAGCCGTCGGCGATTGGAATCAAAGCGCGGATCATGGCTTCCTTATTTGTCTTCGACGCAGCGGGCCAGTTCGCCGGCAATCATACCGAGTGTGCCGGCCGGAATAGGCGTTTCGAGTGTGTTTTCGAAAAGTTCATGCAGATCGGTTTCGGTACAGATTCGTACGCCGCCGACATTCGCGAGGTTGCCCTGCGGGCGGTTGCCGACGAAACAGACGACCGGATAAACCGGTGCCGCCGGACAGCCGACGGCGGTGAGATGATCAATCAATGCGGCGGCTTCTTCACGAACCTGTTTGAGCGGCGGACGGCTCGGAGCGTGTCCGTTGCAGAGAACCTGTCCGTTTTCAAAACGGATTTCGCCGGCCCAGTTTTTGGTTTCAATGACGAAGATTCCGGCGGGCGCGGCGACGATATGATCAAATGCCGGGCCGCCGGGGTCGAGCTGCAGGTCGTGGAAAACCGTATGATTGGCCGGCAGGAAGGAAAGAATACGCGCGACGGTTTCTTCTCCTTCCGCTCCCCGGAGAAAACTTTGCAGACGCCTCGTACTCCAGCCGATGAAGAGAGCCAGCGTGACGGCGAGCAGAACAAACAGCAGACCGGCCTGCGAGATCGAGATGTGCGGAACTGGAACGGCGGCGTGCAAAAGCCAGCCCGTCGCGAGACAGATGGGAATTAACGGCCAGAAAACGCGCAACGGGCCAAGGGTGCGGGGGCCTTGACCGGGACTGCCGTAAACTTTTGCAAAGCGGGGGCTGATTTTTTCGTTGTTCATGAATTGAACATACAGGAGTTTGCGCTGTCTGTAAACTTGACCTTTAGGCCCAAAAAGGGCTTATCTTTCGGACTCCAATATTCGAACGAAAGGCACTGTCTTGAATACGAAACCGTTTTTCCGCCGCGCCGACTGGATATCTTTCGGACTGACATTTTTGATTGCTCTCGTCATCTATACTCTGACGCTCGCGCCTACGGTTACATTGGAGGACTCCGGCGAACTGATCGTTGCATCCGACTATCTCGGCGTGCCGCACCCTCCGGGCTACCCGATCTGGTCTCTTTTAACCTGGTTTTTTCAATGGGTTTTCAACGGTGTAACCTATCGTGGTTATCCGAACCCTGCATGGGGTGTCGGATTCTGTTCCGCTTTTGCGGGCGCGCTGGCCTGCAGCGTCCTGGCTCTGCTGGTGAGCCGTTCCGGTATAGACATCCTGCACAGTCTGAAAAAAGAAACCAATGTGCTCGGCGAGAAAACGGAAAGCCTTTTCTGCTGTGTGGCCGGTATTTCCGGCGGACTGTTGCTGGCGTTCAGTCAGGGTATGTGGTCGCAGTCGGTGATCGCTGAAGTTTACGCGCTCAACATTCTTTTCCAGACCGCCGTGCTGTTATTTCTCTACCGCTGGATGATGGAGCCGGAAAACCCCAAACCGCTTTTCCTGATGGCCTTCACCTTCGGACTCGGCTTGACCAACCACCAGACTCTTTTGTTCATGGGTGCTGGCGTGGCTCTGGCCGTATTGCTGCGCCACATCCGGCTTGCCCGTGACTTCGCGGCAGTCGGGTTGTTTTATGTTGTTATGGTCATCCTCAACAAAGTGATGGCCGCCGACCCGCAGTATGCGAACTGGTGCTGGGTGTCAGGACCGGAAAATATCGGATTCTGGTTCTGGACGATCTATGCGGTGGCCGTTCCGGTGCTTGGACTGGTTCTGCCGAACGGAAAGACGGGTTGCGCCACCTATTTGCTGATGCTTCTGGGCCTGTCTTTTTATCTTTATATGCCGCTCTCTTCGGAGCAGAACCCGCCGATCAACTGGGGCTATCCGCGCACATGGGAAGGGTTCATGCACGCCATCACCCGCGGGCAGTATGAAAAAGTCACGCTGACCGACGTTTTTTCGCCCATGTTCCTGAAGCAGGTTGGTGCTTACCTTCACGACTTGCGCGCACAGTTTTTCGGGCCGGTGGCCCTGCTGGCCGTTCTGCCATTCGCCTTCATTGTGCGCATCGGACGGAAAAACCGCGACTGGCTTTTGACAACCGTGGCGGCATTTGTCGGTGTGGGAATTCTTTTCATCATCCTGCAGAATCCGAAACTCGACATTCAGACGCTGTTTATTGCCCGCGTTCAATACATCCAGTCGCACGCCATTTATGCGGTCTGGATCGGCTACGGTCTGCTGCTGCTGATGGCGTGGCTCGAAGCGCTGGTCGGGAATAATCCGGTTACGAAATGGGTCGGCACATTGCTTGTTTTCCTGCTGCCGTTTTCTCTGATTCATAAAAACTATTACAACGAAGAACAGTTCAAGGTCGTTGGCGGTTCTGAACAAAACGGCCACGACTTCGGCTGGCAGTTCGGCAACTGGGAATTGCGCGGGATCGAAGGGATCAAAGAGGATCTCAGTTACGAGGGATATTTTCCTTTTGAACGGCGCCTTTCCGATGCCGAGTTTGAAAAGGTCTGGAACGAGTATCCCGAATCGTTGCGCAAAAATAATTATCCGCCGCCGATGGAAACCAATGCGCTTTTCTTCGGCGGTACCGATCCGGGACGGTTTGTGCCGACCTACATGATCTACTGTCCGGGTGTTCGGCCTGACGTTTACCTTATCACCCAGAACGCGCTGGCCGACAATACCTTCATGAACACCACCCGTGACCTCTACGGCGACCAGCTTTGGATTCCGTCGCTGGCCGACAGCAACCGCGCCTTTCAGGAATACATACAGAGCGTTCAGAGCGGAAATACCGCCGACGCGGATGTGAAGATCGAAGGCGGTCGCGTACAGGTTCAGGGCGTCGGCGGCGTCATGAAGATCAATGGGATTCTCTGTAAACAGATTTTCGACCACAACCAGTACATCGCAGAAGTAAAGACGGACGAATCCACCCGGGAATCCGGTTCCGCTGTTGTTCCGCGTAATCCGGTCGGCCCGGACGGCAAGCTTCTCAAGCGCAGTTTTTATGTCGAAGAAAGTTACGTCATTCCCTGGATGTATCCGTATCTGACGCCGCACGGACTCATCATGAAAATCAATAATGAGCCGACGGAAATCACGCCGGAAATGATTAAAAACGATCATGAGTTCTGGGATTGGTACACCAAGCGGCTGGTTAGCGACTCGAAGTTCACCCGCGATGTATGCGCCCGCAAAACCTTTTCCAAACTGCGCAGCGCCATTGCCGGACTGTATGTAGCACGTGGCAACATGGCAGAGGCGGAATACGCCTTTAAGCAGTCCGTTGAGCTGTATCCGCTCAGCCCGGAAGCTGTTTTCCGGCTGGCTGACCTTTATATGCGCCAACGCCGTCTTGATACGGCTCATAAGGTAATTTCTGATTTCGTTGCTCAGGATGTTCACAATGATAATGCACAGGGATTTTTGAAGCAGATTGAGCAGATGCAGAAGATGATACTGCGCAAAGCCGAGCTGGAATCTCTGTTGCGCGGAGGACAGACCTCCGACATCAACGCGACCTTTGAGCTTCTTCAGATTTACAATGCGTTACAGGAGCAGGGGCCGATGCGGCAGCTTCTTGGCGAAGTGCTCCGGTTGAATGTTCCGCCGGAAATCTACCTGCAACTTGCGCAGATGCTGACGCAAATGAACCGCGTTGATCTGGTCGAGCCGGTCATCCTGAAATATCTCGGAGCCAAACCGGATGACCTCCATGTTCAGATCGAACTGGCGGCTGTACGCACGGCGACGGGCCGCACCGGACAGGCTCTCGAAACGATTAAGAGCGTGGTTGAAAAAGGCGGCGAGCCGATTCGCACTGTATTACGAAAAGACCAGCGTTTCCAGCCGCTATGGAAGGATCCACGTTTCCAGACGCTTGTTCCGCCTGCATCTTCCCCGTCGATCCGGACACCCTTTGGTGCCGCGCCGCAACAGCAGCCGACCGGCGGGTTTGGCGCGCTTTCGTTCTGATTAAAACGGGAAAGCGGAAGAGGCTTAGTCGTTTTGAATGGCGGCGGCGATAAAGTCGCGGAAGAGCGGGTGCGGCAGAACCGGCTGGCTCTTCAGTTCCGGATGGGCTTGCGTGGCGACGTACCACGGATGGTCAGCCAGTTCGATCATTTCAACCACACCGATGTCCGGATTGGTGCCTGAAATAATCAGTCCGCCTTTTTCGAGCTGCTCGCGGTAGTTGTTGTTCACCTCGTAGCGGTGACGGTGGCGTTCTGAAATTTTCTTTTCGCCGTAGGCTTCAAGCGCTTTCGTGTCTTTTTCAAGTACGCAGGGGCAGGCTCCGAGACGCATGGTGCCGCCTTTCTCGGTGACGGTACGCTGTTCTTCGAGCAGGCAGACCACTGGATGCTCTGTTTTCACACCGCGTTCTTCGTCGAATTCAGTCGAATCCGCGCCCGTGAGACCGCAGACGTTGCGGGCGAATTCAATTACGGCGCATTGCAGGCCGAGACAAATGCCGAGGAACGGAATCTTATTTTCTCGGGCATACTGCGCCGCGCGGATTTTGCCTTCCATGCCGCGCGAACCGAATCCACCAGGAATCAGAATGCCGGAAACGGTTTTTAAAATATCAGGGTTCTTCTCAATCTCTTCGGCTTGGAACTTAACGATCTCCACCTGATATTCCGCCGCATAACCGCCGTGATACAGCGCTTCGTAGATAGACTTGTAGGCGTCCTGAAGTTCTGAATATTTTCCGACGACGCCGATTTTGACTCTGCCCTTCGGATTTTTTATCACCGAGATGAGTTTCTGCCAGTCCTTGAGCGACTTGGTGGGTTTGGCAATGCGGAAGTGGTTCAGGATCAGCTCGTCCACACCCTGTTCGGCCAGCACGAGCGGGATTTCGTAAATGGAGGTTTCGACATCTTTTTCGACGATGACGCACTCTTTGGATACGTTACAGAACATGGCCAGTTTATCGAGGTGCTCGTCGTTCAGATCCACTTCCGTGCGGCAGACGATGATGTGCGGCAGGATGCCGATTTCTCGCAGCTTGGCGACGCTCTGCTGGGTCGGCTTGGTTTTTACTTCACCGGCGGCGCGGATATACGGAACGTAAGTCAGGTGAATGTACATGGAATTGTCGCGGCCGACATCGGCACCAAGCTGGCGTAGCGCTTCAAGAAAGATGAGGCCTTCGATGTCGCCGACAGTTCCTCCGAGTTCGATCACAATCACGTCGGGGTTTTCGGATTCGAGCTGGCGGATTTTAAATTTAATCTCGTTGGAGATGTGCGGGATCATCTGCACCGTGGCGCCGAGATAGTCGCCGCGCCGTTCTTTATGGAGAACGTCCCAGTAAATGCGGCCCGCGGTGATATTGCTCTTCTGCGAAGTGGGTTGGCCGGTGTAGCGCTCGTAGTGGCCGAGATCGAGGTCGGTTTCCGCGCCGTCGTCGGTGACATACACCTCGCCATGCTGATAGGGACTCATGGTGCCGGGGTCGACATTGAGGTAGGGGTCGAGTTTCAGCATGCGGATATTGAGTCCGCGGTTAATCAAAAGCCGCCCGATAGATGCGGCGGTGATTCCCTTGCCGAGTGAAGATACAACGCCGCCGGTTACGATAAGATATTTGGCCATTTTCTGTTCCACAGTCCTGTTTAGAGTGCTCGTGCTACGGGAAGGCACTTTAAGGAGGTCGCGTGGGGTTGTCGAAGGAATAGTTTTAGGGTTTGGATAAAATTTACGAATTTTAGATCCCATACCTTATGGCCATCTGGGCACAAAAAAAACGGCCCCGAAACTTCGGGGCCGTTCGAACCGCCTGTTAGGCAGCCGGTTCGAAGTATTCCTTGCCGACGCCGCATTCGGGACAAACCCAGTCATCCGGGATGTCTTTAAACGCTGTGCCGGGGGCGATACCGTGTTCCGGATCACCGGCAGCCGGATCATAGATGTAACCGCAAGGTACGCAGGTATATTTTGTCATGAGATATCTCCTCTTTTTACTTACATGATTTTACCGAGATTTTCCATAAACGCCATCCGGCGTTTGGCATCATCTTCCGCCTGCTTGAAGAGCGATTCGGCTTCGAGCGGAGCGGCTTTGAGCAGCGCGGTGTAGCGGCGTTCGCTGCGGATGAATTCCTGAAAACTGCCTGTCGGCGGTTTACTTTCCCATGTGAAGCGTTTGCCTTCTTCGCCGGCCGGGTTGTAACGGTAGAGCGGCCAGTAACCGCATTCGACCGCCCGTTTTTCTTCCAGCTGCGTCTTCATCATGTCGATGCCGTGCGCAATACACGGAGCGTAAGCGATGACGATCGACGGGCCGTTATAGGCCGCAGCTTCCATCAGCGCTTTCTGCGTCTGCATGCGGTTGGCACCCATCGAAATCGAGGCGACGTACACATAGCCGTAGCTCATGCACATGAAACCGAGATTCTTTTTGCCCATCCGCTTCCCGGCGGCAGCGAACTGAGCGACCGCGCCGATCGGGGTGGACTTGGACATCTGTCCGCCGGTGTTGGAGTACACTTCGGTGTCGAGCACCAGAATGTTCACGTTCTTGCCGGAGGCGACGACGTGGTCGAGTCCGCCGTAACCGATGTCGTAGGCCCAGCCGTCACCGCCGAAGATCCAGACGCTCTTGTCGGCGAAGAAATCTTGCAGTTCGGTAATCTTGGCCAGCACTTCTTTCAGCTCGCCCGAAGCGGTTTTGAGCGCGCCCGGCAGGAGCATCTTGACGGAGTTCTGTGTGATAACCGCGGCATCGCTGACGGTGTTACCCGTTTCGAGCGCTTTGGTCATTGCGGCGGCGAGGTCTTTATCAACACCCAGCGCGATGGCGCGGGTCGTCAGGTCGCCGAGCATCTTGCGGTTCTGGTCAACGGCCAGGCGCATGCCGAGGCCGTATTCCGCATTGTCTTCGAACAGAGAGTTGCCCCATGCCGGACCGCGGCCTTCCTTGCTCTTGCAGTAGGGCACTGCCGGGAACGTTCCGCCATAAATGGAGGAACAGCCGGTGGCGTTGGCGACCATCATGTGCTCGCCGCAGAGCTGGGTGACCAGTTTGACATACGGAGTTTCGCCGCAACCGCCGCAGGCGCCGGAGAACTCAAACAGCGGCTTCTTGAATTGCAGGCCTTTGAGCGTCGATTCAGCGGCACCGTCGAGAACATTGTCCGGTAGCGCTTCGAAAAACTCAGCGTTCTTACGTTCGCCAGCTTCGCGCTCTTCTTCAATCGTCTTGAATTCAAGCGCCTTGGTTTTGGCCGGGCAGGTTTCGACGCAGACGCCGCAACCGGTGCAGTCTTCGATGTAAACCTGAATCTTGTATTCCAGATTCCGGTCGTTCTTGGTGTTCGACTTGATGGTGCAGAAACCTTCCGGCTTGTTCATCAGGTCTTTCGGATCCATCTGCTTAGCGCGGACGACGGCATGCGGGCAGGCCATGACGCACTGGTTACACTGAATACAGTTTTCTTTGACCCAGTGCGGAACCCGCGGAGCAATACCGCGTTTTTCCAGCGCGCTGGTGCCGGTTGGCAGTACGCCGTCGAACGACATTTTGGAAACCGGAACGTCGTCGCCTTTCAGCAGCAGTACCGGTTCCATCACATCCTTGGCGAAACAGCCGGGCGCTTCGTTGATCAGCGTTGGGAACACATAGGACTTAGTGATCGTCGCCGGAATCTTGACCTGTTCGAGTGCGGCGCAGGCTTTATCTACGCAAGCCCAGTTCATCTTGACGATATCTTCGCCCTTTTTGGCGAAGCTCTTCTTGATGGCGCTCTTAATCAGCTCGATCGCCTTGTCCTGCTCCAGCACGCCGGAGAGTTTGAAGAAGGCGGTCTGCATGACGGTATTGATGCGGCTGCCGAGACCGGCTTCGACCGAAATCTTCAGCGCGTCGATGTTGTAGAACTTAATCTTGCGCTGAATGATGATCTCCTGCATTTCGCGCGTCAGGTGGTTGAACACCTCGTCGCTCGGAATATCGGAAGTCAGCAGGAACGTTCCGCCTTCTTTGATGCAGCTGAGCATGTCGTAGCGGCCGATGTAGGCCGGGTTATGACAGGCCACGAAGTCGGCGTGCTGAATCAGGTACGGATAGTTCACGCTGCTCTTGCCGAAGCGCAGATGCGAAACCGTGATGCCGTAGGATTTCTTCGAGTCGTACACGAAGTAGCCCTGCGCGTTCATGTCGGTGTTGTCGCCGATGATCTTAATCGAGTTCTTGTTCGCGCCGACGGTGCCGTCCGAGCCGAGACCCCAGAACATGCAGTTCACCACGTCCTTGGCTTCGATGTTCAGTTCCTTGCCGACTTTGAGCGACAGGTTGGTCACGTCGTCGTTGATACCGACCGTAAAGCCGTGGGTGGCCGCGCCGTCGAGATGGTCGTAAACGGCCTTCACCATTGCCGGTGTGAATTCCTTGGAAGAAAGACCGTAGCGGCCGCCGATAATCTTGATGCCCTTGTTGTCGAGTGCGGCGGTGATGTCGAGGAACAGCGGTTCGCCGATGTTGCCCGGCTCTTTTGTGCGGTCGAGTACGGCGATCTTCTTGACGCTCTTCGGCAGACAGCCGACGAACGCTTTGACCGAGAAGGGGCGGAAAAGACGGACTTTGATCAAGCCGAGTTTTTCGCCCTTGGCGTTGAGCTGGTTGATGGTCGCTTCAATCGTGTCGCAGGCCGAGCCCATCGCTATGATTACTTTTTCGGCGTCCGGCGCACCGGCGTAGTCGAACAGGTGGTACTGGCGGCCGATCTTTGCGGCCAGCTTGTTCATGTAGTCCTGCACAATTTCCGGCAGAGCGTCATAATACTTGTTACAGGTTTCACGGCCCTGGAAATAAACGTCCGGGTTCTGCGCGGCAACTTTCAGTACCGGCGACTCGGGGCGCAGTCCGCGTTTGCGGAAGCGTTCGACAAATTCCGGCTCCAGCAGACTCTTGATTTCGTCGTAGGAAATTTCTTCGACTTTCTGAACTTCGTGCGAGGTGCGGAAACCGTCGAAGAAGTTTACAAACGGAACCTGACCCTTCAGCGTCGAAAGGTGGCTAACGATGGCAAGGTCCATTGTTTCCTGAATACCGTTGGCGGCGAGCATCGCCCAGCCGGTGTTGCGGACGCTCATCACGTCGGAATGGTCGCCGAAAATCGAGAGCGACTGCGCGGCCAGCGAGCGGGCCGAAACGTGGAAAACCGCCGGCAGCATTTCGCCCGCAATCTTATACATATTGGGGATCATCAGCAGCAGACCTTGCGACGCCGTGAACGTCGTCGTCAGCGAACCGGTGCTCAGCGCGCCGTGTACGGCACCGGCGGCACCGGCTTCGGACTGCATTTCCGTCACGCTCACTACGGAGCCGAACATATTTTTGCGACCCTGGGCGGCCCAGGCGTCTGCATATTCACCCATGTTGGATGAAGGGGTAATCGGATAAATCGCCGCGATTTCGCTGAAGGCATACGCCACATGCGCCGCCGCTGTATTTCCGTCAATCGTCACCATTTTCTTACTCATACCTGATTCTTTCTCCTGAGGATTGTGCGTTTCTATTTAAAATCCGTGAAAACTCTCATCTCCGGTTTGTTGCCTTTGCCGCTTTCCTACCGGTTTTCCGTAAAAGTTAGGTTCGTGCAAATCCGGTTTCCGCTGTTTGTCATGCGGAGCTGAGAGAATTTCAAAAATTGCTCCCGAACAGAAGCCTTTTTTGACGGGAAAATCAGATAAATGTCAGTGTCGGCTATCCGCCGTAAAGCATTGTAGCCGCGATCCGCGATCGCGGAACCGAGGTCAAGGACCTCGGCTACAAGGTGGAACGCGACCGCCGGGCGCGTTTTGCTTGTCCGCCGAAGGAGGAAGCGTGCTCGGCGATCACGCTCCACCTTCGAGGAATGATGAACAGATCAACTTGCCGGTTCTTGCGCAAATTCAGCTTCTTAAATTCATCTCCTTGGCCTATAACGTCGCGGTGTGAAGACACCTCAAATTACGTTAAGGAGCTGAAAATGATGAAAGTAAGAGCACTGATCGTCCAGTTTGTGGTTATCCCGTTACTTTGTTGTTACGGAAGTCCTCCTGCGAATGAACTTCCCATGTACGGCGAAGGATTGAAATCGCCTGAAGTTCAGAAGGCGAATCTGGAGTTCGTCGATTGGGCTGTAAAGGAATGTGGAAACAGGGAAAAAGCAAGCGATGGATACGTCGAACTTGGCTGGAAATATTATGATCGGAATGACCTTAGTACGGCGATGAAGCGCTTCAATCAGGCTTGGCTTCTTAATACAAACAACGCAGACGCCTATCAGGGGCTTGGAGCTATTGTCGGGCGGCGTGCAGAAACGGAAGCTGATATTCGACAATCTGTAACACTGTTAAAAATAGCCAAAGAGAAGGCTCCAGAGAATGGTCGCATCACGATCGATCTTGCAGTTTCTCATATGACGCTTGGAGCGTTCCTTAATTTTAAGAAGAAGAAAGGTGCAGAGGATGAATTCTCAAAAGCGCAGGATCTTTTTGATGAAGCAATGAAGACGGAATCTGCGAACTCCAACCTTTACTACAACTGTTCGGCTCTTGAGCTTTATAGGGGAAACTACCTTTCAGCGAAGGCGAAACTTGATGAAGCAGTACGTCTCGGATACACGCCTTCTCCCAGCTTTCTGAAGGACATGGATCACCTGAAAGAGTTGAGCGAGAGAAATACAAAGTAAGTAATCTCACATCCGCTTTTTCAGCTGGGAGATCATCACTGCGTCAATCAGCGCGGCGGGCAGGGCGCGGCGGACGAAGGCTCCGAAATAGGCGACGGCGGTGACGCGGGATCGGATCGGCGGGCGGGCACTTTCCAGACATTGGAAAATTTTCTCAGCGACGGCTTCCGGCGGTTTCATAAACTTTTCTGCCGTGCGGGCGGCCCGTCCGGTTTTTCGGGTTTCAATCGCTTCCTTATAAAACTCCGTGAACGGCGAGTCTGGATTCAGCCCGTAACGCTCGGTGCGGTGCGCCAGATTTTCAGAAAACTTGGTCTCAATCGGCCCCGGCTGAACAATCGAGACAGCGACGCCGGAATCGAACAGTTCGCGGCGCAGTGCGTCGGAAAGCGCTTCGACCGCGAATTTTGATGCCGAATAGATTCCGGCGAACGGCAGGCTCAGTTCTCCGACCACCGAGCTGACGTTGACGATGCGGCCGTAACCTTGTTTGCGGAAAAGCGGGATGAAGCGGTTGGTCAGTTCCTGCAAGCCGAAGACGTTGACTTCAAAAATATCGCGGAGCATGACGCGCGGCGCGTCTTCGACCGCCGAGGTCAGCCCGAACCCGGCGTTATTGACGACGGCACCGAGCTGTCCGCCGAAGCGGCGCAATACTTCGTTGGCGGCATCGGCGATCGACGCGCTGTCGGTCACATCGAGTACGATCGGGTCAAACCCTTCGGCGCGGAGCATTTCGAGGTCGGCGGGTTTTCTGGCCGTCGGAGCGACCTGCCAGCCGCGGTCGCGCAGAAGCCGCGCCGTCGCCAGTCCAATGCCGGATGAACATCCCGTTACCAAAACCGTTTTTATTTTAACTTTTTCAATCATCAGAAAAACAATGCCCGAAATCTAAAACCTTTGGAAGCCGCAACGCAGTTGCTTTGGAAATTGACCGGGCCGGAGCGGTCGTTTACTCTCTGCGCCTTTGAGACGCAAGGCATTAGCAGGGGATTTTAAGCATGGCGAATACAGTTTTAATCGGCGCGCAGTGGGGCGATGAAGGCAAGGGCAAGGTCATTGATGTGTTGACTGCAAATGCGGACTGGGTTGTCCGTTATCAGGGCGGCAATAACGCCGGTCACACGGTGGAAATCGGCGACCAGAAGTACGTCTTGCATCTGGCTCCGTCCGGCATTCTTCGCCCCGGCGTAAAGTGTGTCATCGGCAACGGTCTGGTGGTCGATCCGATCGGTCTGACCGAAGAACTTCAGGATTTGGAAAAGCGCGGCATCGATATTCGCGGACGGCTGTTCATCAGTGACCGCGCCCATCTGGTGATTCAATACCACAAGGAACTCGACGGCGCGAAGGAAGCCAAGCTGGCGACCGGTAAAAAGATCGGCACGACCAAGCGCGGTATCGGCCCGGCCTATTCCGACAAGGCCGACCGCTCCGGCCTGCGGATGGGCGATGTTCTGGAGTCCGATTTTGAAGTGATGCTGCGTGAGCGTATCGCGGCCAAGAACGCGATGCTGGCCGTACTTGGCGCGGCTCCGCTGGATGCCGACGGGCTCGTGGCCAAGTACCGCGTGGCGTTTGATTATCTCAAGCCGTTCATTTGCGATCCGGTTCCGATGCTTAACGCCGCCGTGCGCGACCCGAAGACCAACGTGATTTTCGAAGGCGCGCAGGGCGTTATGCTCGACATCGATTTCGGCACCTATCCCTTTGTCACCTCGTCGTCAACCGGCGCGGGCGGTGTCGCCACCGGCGCGGGCGTTCCTCCTCACCAGATTGATGATGTGATCGGTATTGTCAAAGCTTACACGACTCGCGTCGGCGAAGGCCCGTTCCCGACGGAGCTGCTCGACGCCGATGGCGAAGAACTGCGCAAAGTCGGCCGCGAATTCGGTGCGACGACCGGCCGTCCGCGCCGTTGCGGCTGGTTCGATGCCGTGGTCGCACGTTATTCCGCCATGCTTTGCGGTATTGACCGCTGGGCCTTGATGAAAATGGATGTGCTCGACGGATTTGAAACGATCAAAGTTTGCGTCGCTTACGAATGCGACGGCGAACGGGTTGAAACCGTTCCGGCCAGCATCAGCAAGCTGTCACGCTGCAAGCCGGTCTATGAAGAGTTTAAGGGCTGGAATTGCTCGACCCGCGACGCCACGACCTTTGAAGAACTGCCGAAGCAGGCACAGAAATATGTCCGTTGGCTTGAAAAACTGACCGGCGTTCCGGTGAGTATCCTATCCGTCGGGCCGAACCGTAAGAGCACAATAGAATTGGCGATTTAAGATTGGCGATTGCCGATTGGAGACAGCCATGAATGCCGATGAACTGAAAGCTAGAACGAAGCAGTTCGCATTGCGGGTAATGACGTTGATTGATTCATTACCGAACACGACCAAAGGGCGGGTGGTTGCGAATCAATTGATGAAGGCGGCAACGTCTGTCGGTGCAAATTACCGGGCCGCCTGTCGAGGGCGCTCTCAGGCTGAGTTCATTTCAAAGCTCAGCATTGTTCTGGAAGAGTCCGATGAGTGTTGCTACTGGCTTGAACTGATTATGGAGGGTGGATTGATTCCAGCGGAACATGTAGCTGATCTTTATCGGGAAGCCGATGAAATCACTGCCATTATGACCGCATCGCATAAGACGGCCTGCAATAACCGATAAGTTTAAAATGGCATCTTCAATCGAAAATCATAAATCGCCAATCGCCAATGTTCCCCAGCACGTTGCGATCATTATGGACGGCAACGGACGCTGGGCGAAACAGCGCGGGCTGCCGCGACTGAAAGGCCATGAGCAGGGTGCCGAGTCGGTGCGCGCGGTGCTCCGTGCGGCGCGGCAGGCCGGCGTTAAATTTTTGACGCTTTACGCGTTCAGCACCGAAAACTGGATCCGCCCGAAAGACGAAGTCGAAGGGCTGATGAATCTGCTGGCGGTTTTTATGGATCGCTACGAAGGCGAGCTGCTGAAAAATAAAATCCGGTTGCGGGTGATGGGGCAGATTGAACGTCTGCCGGAAAAAGTTCAGAAGAAGCTCGCGAAGCTGATGGAGAAGTCGGCGAAGGATTATGAATATACGCTCATCATCGCGTTGAGTTACGGCAGCCGTTTGGAAATTGCTGAAGCGGCCAAGGCGATTGCGCGTAAAGCCGCCAGTGGCGAACTTGATCCGGAAACGGTGAATGAGGAAACGGTGGCGAAGCATCTTTATCTGCCGGACGTTCCTGATCCGGAACTGATGATCCGCACCAGCGGCGAACTTCGGTTGAGTAACTTTTTGCTCTGGCAGCTTTCTTACGCCGAGCTGTATGTGACGGATATTTACTGGCCCGATTTCCGTGAGCCGGAATTTTTCAAGGCGCTGGAAGCATTTAATCAGCGCGGTCGCCGCTATGGCGGAGTGACAACGAAATAGGAGAACGTATGGATAAGAAACGGATTTTACTGGGGCTGACCATCGCGTTGGTTCTTTCGAGCGCGGTTCTGCTGGTTCCGGCCGGAAACATTGCCGTGCTGCTGGGCCTGATGATTGTTTGCGGTTTGGCGATGCGCGAAGTATATGCGCTGATGGAACTGGGCGGTCTGACGGCATCCAAGAAGATGGGGATAACCTGCGGCCTGCTTTTTGTCGCCATGACCTGGCTGGTTTCCAAATACGGTTTTTCCGATGACGTGTTGTGGTCGCTGCTTCTGATTATCCTGATGATTATTTTTTTCCGGCTGTTCGGCTACACCGATGCACGGCAGGCGCTGCGCAATGCGCTCGGCACCATTTTCGGTTTTCTCTATGTGGCATTTTTCTGGAGCTTTTTTGTGCGCCTTTACATGGCGGGAAATCTGGCGGAGCCGACTAAGGCGGCGTTCTACTTGCTGCTCGCCGTCAAATGGGGCGATGCCGGGGCGTATTTCATCGGCTCGCGCTTCGGAAAACATAAACTATCTCCGCGCATCTCGCCGAAGAAAAGCTGGGAAGGCCTTTTCGGCGGAATTCTTTTTTCCTGCACGGTGGGTGTACTTTGGTGTTTCTGTACCGGTAATATGCTTGGGCAGCATTCATTCCCTCTTTATCAGGCACTGCTTCTCGGTGTTCTGCTTCCAATTATCGGAACCATGGGCGACCTCGTGGAATCGATTTTCAAGCGGGCTGTGGATATCAAAGATTCCGGCGCGATTGCTCATGGTATGGGCGGTATGCTCGACATGATCGACAGTCTGCTGTTTACTGCGCCGTTCATGTACATCTACATCAAATTTTTCCTGTGCTAGAAAGGCGGACGTTTCCCCATGCTTGAAATGCTCCTCACCGGTTGGACTGTTTTTTACACCGTTTTCGCCGCGCTGTTTCTTTTTGGCGTCACCGTCTTTGTTCACGAGTTCGGCCATTTTATCGTGGCGCGCCGTTGCGGACTGATTGTTAAAACCTTTTCCATCGGCTTTGGTCGCGCCGTTGTTCAGTGGAAAAAGGACGGCATCGTTTACAAAATCGGCTGGATTCCGTTCGGCGGCTACGTTTCGCTTCCGCAGCTCGATCCGGAAGGGATGGAAAAAATTCAGGGCGGCGAATCAAAAGAAACATTCCCTGAAATTTCACCGTGGAAAAAAATCGCCGTCTGCGTTTCTGGTCCGCTCGGCAATATCGTGCTGGCGGCTCTGCTGGCCGTCGCCATTTGGCTGATTCCCGGCAACGAAGCAGGTACACAAATCCGTCCGATCATTGGAACCATTGAAACCAACAGCGCCGCTTATACCGCCGGTCTGCGCCAAGGCGACGAAATCATCACCGTTAACGGTGCCGCCATTAAAAACTGGTATGACTTCACCGTGGAAGCGTTGCTCAAAAACAGCGATACCGTCGCGCTGGATGTTCGCAATGCCGGTGTTGAACGGCATTTGGATATTCCGGTGGTCAAAGGCGATGAGGGCGTACGAACGATTGAGGGAATTGAACCTGCCATTCCCTGTTTGTTTGGTTCGGTAACCAAAGGCAGTCCGGCTGATCGCGCCGGCATAAAAAGCGGCGATACGGTGCTTTCGTTCAACGGCGTTGCCATTTTGGGCTGGGAGAATTTCACCGAACTGGTTCAAGCGGCTAAGCCGGGGGTTCCGGCGGCGCTCACCATCGGGCGCAAAGGTGAAACGCTCGCGCTTTCTATCGTGCCGGAATACAACGCGGAATATAAACGCATCATGATCGGCGTGCAGCTCGGCGGCAGCGGCCTTCCGTGGATGCTCTACCGCAATCCGGTCGAGCAGCTCAAATATGATGCGCTCGCCATTGTTCGTGTGCTCAAAGCGCTGATCACACCGTCAGAAGCCAAGCAGGCGGCGGGCGGACTTGGCGGGCCGATTGCAATTTTTTCTCTGCTCACAATGTCGATCAAGATGGGAATCCTGAACACGTTTGGGCTGATCCGCTTTCTCAACGTTAACCTTGCGGTACTGAACCTGTTGCCGATTCCGGTACTCGACGGAGGTCACATTGTTTTCTCACTTTGGCACGGCATTACCCGTCGCAAGGTAAATGTTAAGGTGCAGATGGCACTGATTAATCTGTGCGCTGTTCTGCTGATCGGCGCGATCCTGATGATCTCTTTCAATGACATCGACCGGAAGTTTCAGGTAAAAAAGTTTTTCGGCAGACTGTCGGGTCAGACGGAACAAGTAAAAGAGAAGTAATGGATCGGTTCCATAAGCGGACGTTTCTCAGCGGCTTGCCGCCGCTGCGCGCCATCGGCCTGCTGGTGCTGATGGGCTTTGCGCTATTTGTTTCGTTCCGGATTTTCACACCGCCGGTAAAAACCGTGCAGATTCTGTCCGCGCCTGACGGGAGCCGCGATGCGCGGTTACAGCACGTTTACTATTATTCAAAGCCTGGCTTTAAAATCGCTGTGCGCGAACGGCATCTTTGGCACACGCTGTTCTATCTAGCCGAATACACCAACGCGCCGGCCGGAGCGCTGAATGAACAGCTGCGCTGGAGTGATGATTCAAAACGGCTCTACTTCGACATCAACGGCAAGCCGGTCTGGGGCTATGATTTTGAGACCCAATTATCCAAACTCAAATCGCCGTGAATGCGGATGACGCCGTTCTCTTCGGAGACGTGCAGTTCCTTGCCGGGGAAGGTGATCGGAAGCCGCTTTTCCAAACGTTGGAAAACTTTGACTTTAATCTCCTCCCGCACTTCGATCGGCACATTGATGAGCGTGGAGAGGCGGATTTCGACGACGTAGCCGGGGCCGTATTTCGAGCCGAATCCCGCTGAAAAAGCCGCGCCGACATTGAAGAGTCCATCATCTTCCGGATTGGCGGTGATGCCGCGCGCCGGACGGGAAGGGTGGAGTGAATAGTTCCCGCCGTATTCGGTTTCGAGTTCGGCATCAATGGCGTCAAAAACGCCTTTGAGCGTTTCCTCCCACTGCATGGCTTCGCGGCTTCTCATGGATATGGTTTTGATTTAGCGGTTGCGCATGGCGCGGCGGATGTCGAGATCGGCATCTTTCTTCTTCAAGGTATCGCGCTTGTCGACCGTGTCTTTGCCTTTGCAGAGCGCCAGTTCGATTTTTACCTTGCCGTCTTTGAGATACGCTTTGAGCGGTACGAGCGTCAGCCCTTTTTCGCCGATCTTACTCTGCAGTCGAGAGATTTCTTTTTTATGCAGGAGCAGGCGGCGCGGACGGGTCGGAGTGTGGTTGTGGACGTTGCCGTGGCTGTACGGCTGAATGGTCATTTGCAGGACTTCAGCCTGACCGTTTTCGATGTGAGCGTAGGCTTCGTCGATGCGGATGTGGCCGTCGCGGATCGATTTAACTTCGGTGCCGCGCAGTTCAATTCCGGCTTCGAGCTTTTCCAGAACGTGAAAATCCCGGAACGCTTTGCGGTTGGTGGCCAGCACGCCGGAAGCATCCCGGGATTCTTTTGCCTTTTGGGACATGTTTACAGAACGATATCGGAACCTTCTTCGAACGTGTCAAAGGAGGAGCTCATATCAACGGGCTGAACGCCCATTTCAACAGTCAGCTTGCCTTCGACAATTTCTTTGAGAACGACATCGTGATAGTCCTGCTCCGGGAAGTCGCGCTTGACCATCGGACGTTCACCGCGGATGAGCTGGCGGGTACGGTAGGAAACCAGATTCACCAGTGTCGGGATGCTGCCGATTTTTTCTTCTGCTTTGCTCAGATATTCGAAGTTCATAGTGCGTTCAATCCTCTCATTGGAAACTAAAAAGCGGGGCGTAATGTACACGCCCCGCTTTCCGCCGTCAAACGGCAATTTGGCATTTATCAGCGACTTACATCATGCCGCCCATGCCGCCGCCCATACCGCCCATATCAGGCATAGCCGGTTTGTTCTTTTCCGGCAGGTCGGTGATCATACATTCGGTCGTCAACAGCAGGCCCGCGATGCTGGCCGCGTTCTGCAGGGCAGAGCGGGTCACCTTGGTCGGGTCAATGATGCCGGCGGCGATCATGTCTACATATTCGCCGGTGGCGACGTTGTAGCCGTTGTTGCCTTTGGCTTTTTTGACTTCCTGCACGACGATGGCACCTTCGATGCCGGCGTTGTCCACCAGCTGGCGGAGCGGGGCTTCGCAGGCTTTACGGACAATCTGGGCACCAATGGCTTCGTCGCCTTCGAGTTTCAGGCTGTCGAGAGCCTTCTGAGCGCGAATGAGCGCCACACCGCCGCCCGGCACAATACCTTCTTTGGCAGCTGCGCGGGTTGCATGCAGAGCATCTTCAACGCGGGCTTTCTTTTCCTTCATTTCAGATTCGGTCGCCGCGCCGATGTTGATGACGGCTACGCCGCCAGCCAGCTTCGCCTGACGTTCCTGCAGTTTTTCGCGATCGTAGTCCGACGTGGTTTCTTCGATCTGACGCTTGATCTGGTCAACGCGGGCGTTGATGTCCACTTTCTTGCCGGCGCCGTCCACGATAACCGTTTCATCTTTGCTGACGGTTACGCGTTTGGCGCGGCCGAGGTCAGCCAGCGTGACGCTTTCGAGCTTGATGCCGAGGTCTTCGGTAATGAACTTACCGGCGGTCAGGATGGCGATATCTTCCATCATCGCTTTGCGGCGGTCGCCGAAGCCTGGAGCCTTGACGGCGCAGACGTTCAGGGTTCCGCGCAGTTTGTTGACGACCAAAGTCGCCAGCGCTTCGCCTTCGATATCTTCCGCGATAATCATCAACGGCTTGCTGCTCTTGGCTACGCTCTGGAGAAGCGGGAGCATGTCCTGCAGGTTCGAAATCTTTTTCTCGAACAACAGAATGTAAGGATCTTCCAGTTCCGCTTCCATCGCTTCCGCGTTGGTCACGAAGTAAGGCGAGAGGTAACCCTTATCGAAGAGCATACCTTCTTTGACTTCGAGGCTGGTTTCCATCGACTTGGATTCTTCGAGGGTGATCGGGCCGTCTTCGCCGACTTTAGCCATTGCGTCGGCAATGATCTTGCCGATTGCGGTGTCGCCGTTGGCGGAAATCGTTCCGACCTGAGCGAGTTCTTCGGTGGATTTTGTCTTCTTGCTCATCTTGGCGAGAGCTTCGACCAGAGCTTCGGCGGCTTTGTCGATACCGCGTTTCAGGCTCATCGGATTGGCACCGGCGGTGACGTTCTTCAGACCTTCGCGATAGATCGCTTCGGCCAGAACGGTCGCGGTGGTGGTGCCGTCACCGGCGATGTCGCTGGTCTTGCTGGCAACTTCACGAACCATCTGTGCGCCCATGTTTTCAAAGGGATCATCCAGTTCGATTTCTTTAGCGACGGACACGCCGTCTTTGGTGACGGTCGGTGAGCCGTATTTCTTGTCGAGAATTACGTTGCGGCCTTTCGGTCCGAGGGTGACTTTAACCGCGCGGCTCAGCTTTTCTACGCCTTTGAGCATTGCGTCGCGGGCTTCTACATCGAATTTCATCTGTTTAGCCATTATGCTTCTCCTTATAAGTTTTTAGTTAGCCGATCACAGCGAGAATATCTTCTTCGCGCATGATCTGGTATTCCTTGCCGCCCATCTTGACTTCCGTTCCGCCGTATTTCGGCATGAGCACGGTGTCGCCTTTTTTCACGTTGAAGGGAATGACTTTGCCGTTGTCGTCCAGCTTGCCGGTTCCCAGCGCAATCACTTTGCCTTCCTGTGGACGCTCTTTAGCGGTGTCAGGAATAATGATACCGCCTTTTTTCATTTCGGATTCTTTAATCGGCTCGACCAATACGCGGTCACCTAACGGTTTAATGTTCATGGATGCACTCCTCCTTGTTTGGTTTCAGTTTTTTTGCGGCGGCGCAGGACGCGTCGCCGCATACAATTAACATCTGAGATTACTTCTTCTTGTCGTCGTCCATCTTGTAGTCGGCGTCGATCACATCGCCATCCGCCTGTTTTTCGCCTTTGGGCTGTTCGCCGCCCGGCTGTTGTTGCTGGGTCTGCGCTTCGGACTGCGCCTTGGAATACATTTCCGTGGCCGCTGCCTGCATGGCTTCGTTCAGTTTTTCCATGGTCGACTTGATCTGCTCGTCGTTGTCGCTCTTGAGCGCTTCCTTGACCGGCTCAATCGCCGCTTCAACAGCAGCTTTGTTGTCGGCGGAAATCTTATCGCCGTTTTCCTTCAGGAATTTTTCCGTCTGGAAAACCGTGCCGTCGGCCTGATTGCGCAGATCAACACGTTCCTTGGCCTTTTCGTCTTCAGCCGCGTGCATTTCCGCATCCTTCATCATCTTTTCGACCTCGTCTTTGGACAAGCCGCTCGAAGAGGTGATGGTGATGTGCTGTTCCTTGCCGGTGCCGAGGTCTTTGGCCTTCACATTCAGAATGCCGTTGGCGTCGATATCGAACGTTACTTCAATCTGCGGCACGCCGCGCGGTGCCGACGGAATACCGTCGAGCTGGAAATGGCCGAGAGTCTTGTTGTCCTTCGCCATCTTGCGTTCGCCCTGAAGAACATGAATATCCACGGCAGGCTGGCTGTCAGCGGCCGTTGAGAAAATTTCGCTCTTCTTGGTCGGGATGGTGGTATTGCGTTCGATCAGCGGAGTGCGTACGCCGCCGAGCGTTTCAATACCGAGCGTTAGCGGAGTGACGTCGAGCAGAAGCACATCTTTCACTTCGCCCTTCATAATGCCGCCCTGAATCGCCGCGCCGACCGCGACGACTTCGTCCGGGTTCACGCCTTTATGCGGTTCTTTGCCGCCGAAGAGCGCTTTCACCGAACTCTGTACCTTCGGCATACGGGTCGAACCGCCGACCAGAATCACTTCGTCGATCTGGCTGTTGGTCAGTTTGGCGTCCTGCATACAGGTTTTGACCGGGCCTTCGGCGCGGGCGATCAGATCGTCCACCAGCTGCTCCAGTTTGGCCCGGGAAAGAGTGACGTTCAGATGCTTCGGGCCGCTGGCGTCCGCCGTGATAAACGGCAGATTAATGTCGGTGGAGTTCGAACTGGAAAGTTCGCACTTGGCCTTTTCCGCCGCTTCTTTGAGGCGCTGCTGAGCCATCGGATCTTTGGAAAGATCGACTCCTTGTTCTTTTTTAAATTCCTGAACCAGCCAATCCATGACTTTCTGGTCGAAGTCGTCGCCGCCAAGGTGTCCGTCGCCATTGGTGGCGGCCACTTCGAACACGCCGTCGCCGATATCAAGCACGGAAATATCGAACGTTCCGCCGCCGAGGTCGTAGATGGCGATTTTTTCGTCATGCTTTTTGTCGAGGCCGTACGCCAGCGAGGCGGCGGTCGGTTCATTGACGATACGCAGCACTTCGAGCCCGGCAATCTTGCCGGCGTCTTTGGTGGCCTGCCGCTGACGGTCGTTGAAGTAAGCCGGAACGGTGATAACCGCCTGCGTAATTTTTTCGCCGAGGTAAGCTTCCGCGTCGGTCTTCATTTTCTGAAGAATCATCGCGGAGATTTCCGGCGGCGCGTAGGTCTTGTCGCCAATCTTAATGTGCGCGTCGCCGTTGGAAGCTTTGACGACTTGATAGGGCACCAGTTCGATTTCGTGGGCGACTTCCGCGTAATTTCGGCCCATGAAACGCTTCACCGAAAAGATGGTGTTCTTCGGGTTGGTAACGGCCTGGCGTTTTGCCGCCTGACCGACGAGCCGATCGCCGTCCTTGGTGAATGCCACGACCGACGGGGTTGTCCGCCCGCCTTCAGCGTTTGGAATAACGGTGGGTTCGCCACCTTCCATAATCGCCATACAGGAATTAGTCGTTCCGAGGTCGATTCCTAAAACTTTTGATGCAGTTGTCATAGTTTTGATCCTTTCAGTTTACATTCGAAATCCGTCTCAGGTTAAAGCAGACAGTGTGCCGAGGAGAAGTTTTTGGTTATTAGTTGTTGGCTATTAGCGTTTTGAGAATAACATCGCAAAGGGTCAGTCAGGAATTTATTCGACCGCTTTGTCCCATCTGCCGGATTGTTAGCGCCAAACTGTCGCAGTTGCGCTAACTGGCGGCAGGCAGATCGCTGAGTTTATACCCGTTCATGCCAAGCACTTCTTCCGTCGTCCTGAAATGGCATTTACAGGTTTTCAGCAGAATGCCGGGGCCTTTGTTGGCGATCAGTTCAGCCGCAATCTGCTTAACTTTAGCGGAGCAGCCTTTCGGTACGGTTTCAATGCCGAAATCTTTTTCCATTTTGCGCAGTGCCATCAAAAATCCGGCGCGGGCCAGAATGGAGGCGGCGGCAACGGCGGGATCGGACTCCGCTTTGGTGCGCTGATCCATTTTAATTTTTTTACCTTTTTCCATCAGCGCGCGCTCAATCAGGACGGTCGATGCAAATTTATCGGAAAGGGCGCGCGGGCAGTCGGGCACTTTTTCGAGCAGGTTTTCGATGGCGCGGGCGTGGCCCCAGGCGAGGAGCTTATTCACATTGCCGATTTTGGCGTACATGCGGTTGTAGGCTTCGGGGCCGATGGCGACGACGGCGTATTTGCCGTCGAGCTTTTTCCGGATATCGGAAGCGAGTTGCAGGGCAACGCGGTCGCTGGTGATTTTTTTACTGTCGCGTGCGCCAAGCTCCTTGAGGATTTCAACGCTTTTGGCATCGGTGTAAACCGAGGCGATCACCATAGGGCCGAAAAAATCGCCTTTGCCGCTCTCGTCAACGCCCATGTGAGGCTGAACACTTTCAGGGTCGTGGATTGCGTCATAACCAAGGCGGGCTTCGCCGAGCACTTCAGGTTCAAGGGTGAAGGTGATCCACTCTTCGGCACCTTTGCCCTGAACGAGACATTTTCCGGAGTTGTAGAGATTTACGCAGCAGGTTCCTGTGTTTACGGCAATTTGCGTGTGAGGAACCTCAACGGGGGTATAGTGCGGTGCGCGGAGCAGGGCGGCCAGTTTTTCCT
The DNA here is from genome assembly GCA_013141415.1 of Kiritimatiellaceae bacterium. NCBI lineage: Bacteria > Pseudomonadati > Kiritimatiellota > Kiritimatiellia > Kiritimatiellales > Kiritimatiellaceae > Kiritimatiellaceae bacterium. The sequence continues at coordinate 41,734 of JABFQY010000006.1, read as the reverse complement.
GCTGTTCATCGGTGAGTTTAATAGTGAAGGAGTTTTGTTTCATCTGCCGGAGGTTATTAACAGAATTTTGATTTAATGGGAGCGCAAAATGGCGGAGTTGCGTTTTCAGATTGATAAAAAAATGAAAATACGATAACTTTGGTACAGTTTAATATGAGAACCGCGAGATACATTCTGGTCTTACTTCTTTTTACCGCTGGCATTGCGGGAGCCGTTGCGCCGAATTTCGCGGATATGGCGGTTCTTCTGGCAAAAGGTTATTTCGGGAATTACGTGAAACGGGATGCTCCACTGGAACGATGTGCAATGTTTTTAAACGGCAAGGGGGTATCCTTTTCATTGTTTGATCTGGTGGATCCGAACAAAGCGGTTACGAGAGAAGATTTGGCAAGAGCCGTTGGACAGTCCATGCTACTGTTTTCAGGCGAGGCAGAAGTTGTAAATGGCCGTATTAAAAAACCGTTAGAAGCAGAAACGTGGGTTGACTACTGTCTGTTGAATGATATAGATTTAAACCCTATTTGGAACGGGTTTGTCCGATGTACAGCGGAAGGAAATCTTCCGGAGGTCAGGAAGTTTTTCAAGAGATAGTCCGGCGGATCAAAAGGAGATTCGGAAATGAAAAGAAATGCAACCAGTTTGTTTTTTGCTCTTATCGCAGTCATTGGACTTTTGACATCGTCGGCGTTTGCTGATCTTGGATTGCAAGCACTTGCGGCGGGATCGCAGGGTGCTCCGGCGGTCGGTCAGGCGGTTCTGACGGCGGCACGGGCAGTTTACGCCAACAACACCGATCCGGCCGTTATTCAGCAGCAGTTGATTGCCATTTTAAATGAAGCCGCAGCCACCGGAAATGAGTCGGCCATTCGCTATGCGATCGTGGCTGTGATGATGGCTGGCGGGACCGAAAATCTCGCGGCGAGCAAGGCCGCTATCAATAACAGTAATGCGTTCGCCAGCTATGAGTCGCTGACAGCAGTTACTGTCGCCGCGGTCGAAATGCTGATGACCGGCGGTGGAGACGGGGCTGCCAGCGGAGGTGCGGATATGGGTGGTAGTGGCGGTGATTCTTTGGGCGGTGGAAATAAAGAGCTCGGCGGCGGGAGCTACCCGATTGACACACCAACGACGCAAATCGTAATTGATCCCGACAATCCGTTTACCTGGGGAAGTTTAACAGGTGGTGAAGTCATCAGCTCTCCGGCCACGCCAATTTAGTAAACCGGTCTGATAGAGTTAATTTGTGCTTATTTTAGTGAACCATTTGTCGGAAAGGGCCATATGAGCAGAGGAAAAGTTTGGATGCCGGTTCTGATCGGGCTTATTGCGGGGCAGATATTCGCGGCGGGTGAACGTCCGTTCAAAGTGGTTAATACCGTGCGGGTTGGTTATAGCGATAATCTATATCGTTCCACTTCTACTAAAGAGGCTGGATCGTTTGTAACGGATATCATCGATCTTTCGTTTCGTGCGGCGCTGTCAGATCGCACGGATGTGATGGTTAAATCACAGCTCACACTTCTGGATGATAGCAGCGGAAGCGATTTTTATCCCAATCTGTATATGATGCTGAATCACTCTGTTTCCCCGCGTTTGCTATTACGTCTTTCCGAATACTATCGCAGCGGTGAAAAATCCGGGAGTGATGTGCATCAATCCGACAAGAACGCACGCTACAATTATTTTAATAACAGAATCGAAGGCTCTGCTGACTATGTGCTGACCGGAAAAGACCGGCTAAGCGGATCGTTGAGTCATGACATTCTGCGGCACGACGAGGCAATTAATGAGAACGATACGACAACCGTCGGAGCCGGGGCATCGTGGAGCCGGGAGCTTAGTCCGCAACGCACCTATGCGACCCTTAATCTGCGTCAGAGCAACGTCACCTATGACAATCGCCCGAAAAATTCTACGAGTGTTACCAATGGCATTTATACCAATTCCGTTACATATCTGGGTGACAGCGCGTCTTATGATCAAACAGATATATCTGTCGGACTGAATCACACCTTTAACCAGCAGTGGCAGGGGAGTGTGGAGGTTGGTGTGGCCAATGTTACACCAAACTTCTCTGATTCAATATCGGGGTTCGGGAATCCGACAAACTCGTCGACTTTTGTAACGAACAAAGTCGACAACAATTCTCAGCTGAACCCGATACTGAGAATGGGATTGGTTTACAGTCCATCACCTAGAACGCGGCTGACGGGTGATTTGGCTCTCAGTCATAAAGCATCTGATGATACTGGGTATGGCGGGCAGGATACGACGGAATTAGCTTTCGGAGCACAACACGATCTCACTGCCAAGTTGATGGCGAAAGCCACGGTTCGTTTTGCAAATACAAAGTATGATGCACAGGATAATACGACTGGCAGTAAGGCAGAAAAAACCGAGGATCGCATGGATGCGGAACTCCGCCTGACCTATAAGTTGAACCGGATGCATTTCCTTGAAGCAGGTGTGAAGCACAGTGAGAAAAGCAGCGATGCCGACGGCGACTGGACTGAAAACAGAATGGATGTCGGTTGGCGCGTTGAACTGAATTAGAAATCTGCCTGATGGAGATTCCAAACTATGGTGAGGTTAGCCGCCTCACCATCATTATTTAAAAGAGGGCTTACTAATGAGTGAAAATCAGAAGAAAGAAACCGCATTGCATTTTCTGGATTACTGGCGGGTCATCCGTTCCCGTAAGGAGATTGTTCTGGCTGTCCTTTTCCTGGTGGTGATTACCGGGACAGCCTACACATTCACTCTGCCGAAAATTTATGCCGCGCAGTCCCGCATTCAGGTTAATAATGACAGCGTTGACATCGATCCTTTCAATCCGGCGATGAGTGGCGCGAGAGGATATGATCCCTATTTTCTCCGCACGCAGTTTGAAATTATTCAGTCAAAACCGATTCTTTATGAAGTAATCAACCGGCTTAACCTGCAGGAAATCTGGGGGAAGAACGGCGAAAAAATTCAGAAGGAGCTGGCTTATAAAATCCTCCTTTCGAGTCTGGATGTGAGCCAGTATCGCGATACGAACCTGATTTCTCTAACGGCTAAACGTCAGGATCCGAAAGAGGCCGCACGGATTGCCAATGAGCTGGCTGATGTCTATCGGGACATTCGTCTGGATCTCAAATACAAAGAAATGACGCGCGCAATGGACGCTCTTTCGCGCGAGCTCGAGAAGCAGCAGGAAAAAGTTGATTTGGCTCAGCAGCGCGTTGAACAGCTCCGTCAGGAACTTGATATTACTGTTCTGCCCGGATCCTACGCCGGGCAAAGTGAAAACAGCGTCGAAAAACTTCGTTTACAGCAACTGGAAGGTGATCGTATTGCCGCCCGCGTTGAAATGCTGGTGGCAAAGGCCCGCTTTGAGCAGCTGGATGCCATGAGCGATGAAGATCTGCGGACAGCGTCTGCCTATCTTACACAGGATCCTTTTGTTGAAGCCATGCGCTCCCAGATCAAGGACTATGATGTAGCACTGACCTCGATGCTTGAAACCTACGGGGCCAATTATCCCGAGGTGAAAAAGACGCAGGCAGCCCGTGACGAACTGATAGTAAAACTACAGCGTGCGCTGGGGGGAATTAAAAAAGGAACTCAGGCGCAGTACATTGTCGCCAAATCGAAATTTGAAGCATTGGAAGAAGAGTTGCGCGGCGTTAAGTCGAGTGATCAGGACTCTCAGCGGGATAAGTTTGTGCCTTTCAACAAAGCCCAGCAGGAGTTCGACATTCAGCGGTCCATTATGACTGCGCTCAAATCACGCATTGCTCAGGAGGGAATCACGCTGAAGGTTCCCCGCACACCGGTTGAAATTGTTGATTCGGCTGAAGAATCAACCCGCCCGGTCAGTCCGAATCTTATTATGAATGTGCTGTTAAGTATTTTTATCGGTCTGGGTTCCGGTATCGGTCTGGCTTACTTTATTGAATATCTCGATACATCAATTAAAACGGCGGACGATGTTGAGCGTTGGATTGAGCTTCCCGTGCTGGGGCTGATTCCGCAAAAGGTGCGTCCATTGATCGAAGAAGGGCCGGACAGCGAACATGCAGAAGGATACCGGGTGTTGCGTACCAACATGGCCTTTACCGACTCCGGGCCGAGCCGCGGTGCCTTTGCGGTGCTGAGCGGGGGCGCTGGCGAAGGAAAGTCGACCACGGCTTTCAATCTGGCCTATGTCTGTGCGCAGCAAGGTGAAAAAGTTCTTTTGGTGGACGCTGACTTGCGTCGGCCTGTGCAGCATACCATTCTCGGTGTCTCTAACCGCTTCGGTTTAACCAATGTGCTGTTGCGCGACGTTCCGGTTGAAGAAACCATCAAAACAACCAGCGTTCCGAATCTTCATTTTCTGCCTAGCGGGCGTCTGCCGCGCACTTCACTCGGCGTGCTGGATCCAAAACGTATCAGCGAACTGGTGCACAGTTTGAAACTGAAATATGACGTAATCGTCTTCGACACGCCGCCGCTGGTTGGTATCAGCGACTCGGCGGTTATTGCCAAGGAAATGGACGGTGTATTACTGGTCGTGCAATATCGCAAATATCCTCGCGACTTGATCATCCGCGCCAAACAAATGCTGGATACGCTTGGCGTTCCGCAGGTCGGTGTGGTGTTGAATAACATCAATATCATGCGCGACGATTACTACTATTATTACCACTCGTATTATTCGAACTATGATTATTACCGCTCGCAGGAAGCGAATCCGGTCGTTTCTCAGGGAGCACAAGGTCAGGCGTAAAAGGAGTAAGGATGAGACAGTTAGGACTATTTTTTGCCTTGTTGATGATATTTGTTTTTACCGGATGCACCAGTCGTCCAGTGATACCGGGAGCCGATGGAGAGGTGGCTGGATATCAGCTGCGCTCGCTTGACCCGCTTCAAATCAGGTTGCTTGGCATCCCCGAGGAGAAGCTGATTGATACAGTTATCGATGAGAAAGGGAGCATTTCAATTCCCTTTGTCGATGAGCCTGTGAAAGCCGGAGGGCTGACAACTTCGGAGCTGGAACGTAAAATTCAGCGCATTTACACCGATGGACAGATTTACCGTTCAATTACGGTAAACGTGATGACTTCGGCGAAATCCTATTATATGGACGGAGAGGTTCGCAGCCCTCGTGAATATCCTCTGAACCGCCGGATTACTTTGTTGCAGGCCATTGCAGCAGCCAGCGGATATACAGAATATGCCAATGAAAAGAACATCACGATCACCCGCAATGGGAAAATAATCAAAGCCAATGCGATGGATATAGAGAAACATCCTGAGAAGGATATTCCCATAGAAGCCGGCGACCGGATTAACGTCCATCGCTCCATGTTTTAAGAAAACTTTTCGAAAGTCCGCTGGTCATTTCGCGGGAATTTTACTTCCGCTTGGGGCTTCGGATGGCCGGATCGAGTTGAAAGCGAATATCTTTAATTTCCTGTAGTTCCGGAATGGCCGCAATTTTCTTAAGCAGTTGTGCCTTCGGCAAGCGGCGCAACTCGGCCAGCCAGCCCGGGTGGTCTGCGTTCAGGTATAAAAACCCGCCTTTTATATGAGATGGACTGACGTGTTTTGCGAGCTGATCGCCGACAATCACAGGCCAGCGTTCGGTAATAATTTCCGGCAGCAACGCAACCTCTGCTTCATCTTTTTCTATTCGAAGAATTCCCGACAGGATATCGCCGATACACTTTTCCGGATGCCGTTGCGGCGGAGGGAACCGGTCTTCAATATGAAAACGTTCCCGGGTCAGTTCCCACTTCAGTTGGTTGTCGTTTGGCTGCTTCATGGTGATCGTTGTTTGCATAAAGGTTTTGAAACCGGCAAACTGTAGCACACAAAAAGGATACGGCGCACCTTGAATTCAATTCACGAATATATGTTTTCCCTGATGTTGATGCCGGTGCTTCTGGCGCTGTCAGCCTTTTTCTCATGTTCTGAAACCGCACTTTTTTCACTGTCTCCTGAGGCAGCCCGCCGCCTCCGGGAACACCGGAGGATCGACGAGCTGCTGACAGTGCTTCACAAAGATCCTTCAGGGTTGCTGACAGCCATTCTATTCGGAAATCTGGTTGTTAATGTTTTGTTCTTCTGTACCGGAGCGGAAGCCGTCGGACGGCTGGCAGAAAACCGGGGCGGGTGGTTTGAAGCGTTTGGCGGCGCACTGGTTTTGCTGGCGGTTATTTTGTTTGGAGAGATCATTCCGAAAACCGTCGGCATCACTCATCCGTCCGGTGTTCTTCATCTGACCGCTGCGCCTTTGCGGGGCTGGTTTTATTTTACCCGCCCGTTCCGTCTTTTTATCCGCTGGTTGCTTGAACGTTTTGGTCTGCACGACGGCATAGCCGCAGGTGTGAAAAATTATCTTACACCGGGCGAGCTTAAGGAGCTGCTGGATGCCGTTCAGCATGAGCCGGGATTCGGTTCACACGAAAAAGAAATTCTCGAAGACATCGTCAATCTGCCGGATGTCCGCGTGCGGGAAGTTATGGTTCCCCGCGTGAAAGTATTGCGCAAACCGCTTGATGCGGACCGCCGCGAACTGCTTGAGGAGGCTCGCCGGAACGAATACAGCCATGTGCTGATCTATCGCGACAAGGATGATGACCCGCTGGGATATGTCAGTATTCGGGATCTGTATATGGATAGGGGACAGACGGACTCACTGGAATCATTTATTCATCCGCTTGTTTTTGTTCCCGAAACCAAGCGGGCCGACGCGCTGCTAAGCGACTTCATGACCCATGACTGGCAGATGGCGGCGGTGGTTGACGAATATGGAGGACTGGCAGGCGTGGTTACGATTGAGGACCTTCTGGCTGAAGTGGTCGGCGATTTCGAACCTGAATCGGTGACAGAAATCCAAAGATTGGATGAAGTAACATACCGTCTGGACGGACAGTTGCCCATCCGGGCCTGGCGCGAACTCTTTACCGGATTTATTCCCGGTCAGGAAAAGGACACTCTGGCGTTCGATACGCTCGGCGGCTTCATCATTTCACTGCTGGGTCGTATGCCTTGTCCGGGAGACTCTGTTTCCGTGCGGAACCTGCAATTGACTGTGGAGACGATGCATCACCGCCGGATCGGCACCGTACTGCTGAGTCTGAATGAACCTGAGGTGCAGGCATGAGCGGTTGGCTGTCCATCTGCTTGATCACTGCGGCCTTGGTTGGCTCGATGCTTTTTTCCGGGCTGGAAACCGGCGGCTATCTTCTCAACCGGATCCGGTTGCGTTCCCGTGCGAGGCAGGGTGACCGTTCTGCCCGTAGCCTGCAGCACAGCTTGCGCGATGCACACCGGTTTATTTTTACCGTATTGATTGGCAATAGCATTGCGAACTATGTGATCTCCCGTGAAGTGACTCGGCTCTACATTGCAGGCGGCGTGCAGGTTCGCGGCGAATTGCTTTTAGGAATCATTCCGTGGAATGCGGAAGCCGCCGCAACGCTTACGCTCATGTTGCCGCTGTTTCTTTTCGGTGAACTGATTCCAAAAAATATTTTCAGACACCACGCTGAAACGCTCATGTACCGTTGCTCTGCTTTCCTTCGTCTGGTGCAATGGGCCTTGTTTCCGCTGACCGGTTTTTTGAAAGCGCTGTTCAATCTGCTTACCGGCGGACGGGGCCGCCGCGAAGAACTCGATGGTTTCTCACTTTCTCTTCAGGGTCTTCGCGAATATTTTTCTGAAGACACGCGTCGTGCCGCATTAAGTGACCACCAGCATGGCATGATCGACAACCTTGTTGCCATGCACCGGACATTGGCTCAGCAGGTCATGAAACCGGCGGCGAGTATGGCGCAGGTTTCAGAAAAAGCATCTGTTCGGCAGGTGCTCGATCTAATGCGTACCCGCGATGTGGATCAGGTGGCGGTTCATCATGGTCCGGCCCGCATTGTCACCGGGTTTATCAATCTGTTCGACCTGATGGATCCGGCGCTGAGTCCCGACGATCCGGTCAAACCGCTGTTGCACAAAACCGTTCGCGTGACATCCGACATGCCGCTGACCCGCGCTTTCCGGCTGCTCCGGAAACGCGGCGAACAGACGGCGGTGGTCGTGGATCGTTCCGTTCGGGTGGTCGGGCTCTTACATATCCGCGACATTGCCCGCTACATTGTTCGGGATGTCTGATTATTTACGAAAACCCGATGGGACGGAGTTGCGGAACGTATCGAGCCGTGCTATATCTAGCGGCCTCAAGGGTGAGAAAGCCCAATATCTGGTGGTTTTTAAGCAAATGGCCAACGAAGACAAAAAACACGTTTACGACGAAAGTAAGATCAAAACTCTCTCGTCTCTGGAGCATATCCGGGCCCGCGCCGGGATGTATATCGGACGAACCGGCAACGGTAATCACTACGACGACGGGATCTATGTTCTGCTCAAGGAAGTTGTCGATAATGCCATCGACGAGTTCATCATGGGGCACGGCAAGAAGGTCGAAATTACCATCGAAGAAGATACGGTGAATGTGCGCGACTATGGACGCGGCATTCCGCTCGGCAAGGTGGTCGAATGCGTTTCGCGTATCAACACGGGTGCCAAATACAACGATGACGTTTTTCAGTTCAGTGTCGGACTTAACGGCGTCGGCACGAAAGCCGTCAACGCGCTTTCCAGTTACTTCGCTGTTCGATCTCACCGTGACGGCGAGTTTGTCGAGGCGCGTTTCACTCAGGGTGTTCTGGAGACTGAAGAAAAAGGAAAGTCGAAGACGGAAGAAAACGGAACCTTCATCAGCTTTTCGCCGGATCCGGAAATTTTTAAAATCTACAAGTTCCGCGAGGATCACATTGAGCGCCGTCTGCGTTTTTATTCCTACCTCAACGCCGGACTCACGCTGGTTTTCAACGGGAAGAAAATTGTTTCTGAGGGCGGACTGCTGGATCTGATCGCCGACGAAAGCGAGTTTGAAAAAGTTTATGAGCCATTCCACTACCGCGACAAAATGCTCGAAATCGCTTTCACGCACACCAACCGGTTTAGCGAAGATTACTATTCCTTCGTCAATGGACAGTTCACCGTTGACGGCGGCACTCACCTTAGCGCCTTCAAAGAAGGCGTTCTTAAGGCGGTTAATGAATACTCTGACAGCAAGTTCGACGGCGACGACGTACGCGAAGGAATTCTCGGTGCCATCGCGATTCGCCTCAAAGAACCGGTTTTTGAATCGCAAACGAAAAATAAACTCGGCAACACCGAAATACGTGCCGATCTGGTCGCCGATATCAAAAAAGCCATTGTCGAAATGCTTCACCGTAATCGGCCGGAAGCCGACAAACTGATCGAAAAAATCAAAGACAGCCAGCGCCTGCGCAAAGAACTTCAGGATGTAAAAAAACTGGCCCGTGAGCGTTCCAAAGCGGTTTCCATTCGCGTCCCGCAACTCAAAGACTGTAAGCAGCATTTCAGCAAAGAGAAGGGGACTCACGACGATACGATGATTTTCATCACCGAAGGACAGTCCGCCGCTGGCTCACTGGTCAGTTGTCGCGATGTTACCCGGCAGGCGATCTACACGCTGAAAGGCAAGCCGCTCAACGTCTGGGATCTCAAACGTGACGCGCTTTATAAAAATGTCGAACTCTACAACCTCATGCGCAGTCTGAATATTGAAGACTCTGCCGGAGATCTGCGCTACGGCCACGTCATTCTCGCCACCGACGCCGATGTGGACGGACTGCATATTCGTAATCTAATGATCACTTTTTTTCTGCGCTTTTTCGAGCCACTGGTGCGCGACGGTCATCTTAAGATTTTGGAAACGCCGCTGTTCCGTGTCCGGAATAAAAAAGAAACGCTCTACTGCTATTCCGAGAAAGAACGCGATGAGGCCGCTGAAAAGCTTGGGCGCAGTTGCGAAATGACCCGCTTTAAAGGGCTTGGCGAAATTTCTCCTGGCGAGTTTAAGGCTTTCATCGGCAAAGAAATGCGGCTCACTCCGGTGGTCGTGGATGAAGATCATTCCATTCCGGAGGTGCTCACCTTTTACATGGGCAAAAACACGCAGGAACGCCGCACCTATATCATGGAAAATCTGGTAGTGGACGAAGAAATCCTATGAGCGAAGAACAGGAAATGCTTTTTGGCGACGTGCTGCCGGAACCGGGAAAGCCCGCCAAAAAAATGGCGGCAAAAAAGAAGGCTGTTGCGCCGGAGGACGAACTTGTCGAAGTTCCCGTTCTCAAAAAGGGGGAGCGCTCGCGGCTTGCGCTGGATTCGGAACACGGCCCGCTTCGCCAGTTGGTGGACTTCAATTTTCTGCAATACGCGTCCTATGTCATTTGCGACCGTGCCATTCCGAATGTTGAAGACGGTTTGAAACCAGTGCAGCGCCGCATTATGCATGCGCTGTCCGAAAAGGATGACGGACGCTTTATTAAAGTCGCCAACGTGGTCGGCCACACCATGCAGTATCATCCGCACGGCGACGCATCCATCAACGATGCGTTGGTGAACCTGACTAATCTCGGTGGCTATCTGATCGAAGGACAGGGAAACTTCGGCAACATTTACACCGGCGACCGCGCCGCCGCTCCGCGCTATATTGAATGCCGACTCACTCCGCTGGCCCGTGAAGAACTGTTTAACAAGGAGCTCACGCGCTACATTCCCAGCTACGACGGGCGCAACAAGGAGCCAGTTGTTCTGCCGTGTAAACTGCCGTTGCTGCTCATGCTCGGTGCCGATGGAATCGCCGTCGGGCTTTCGACCAAAATTCTGCCCTACAACTTTATCGAACTGCTTCAGGAGCAGATTGAAATTCTCCACGAGAAAGTGCGCACGCCGCATAAATGCACCGCGTTGCCCGACTTTCAGACTGGCGGACTCATGGATGTTTCCGAATACGACAACGGAAGCGGCAAAGTCAAAGTCCGCGCGAAAATCGAAGAGCGCGGCGGCAACCGGCTGATCATCACCGATCTGCCGTACGGCCAGACCACCGAATCGCTGACCACGTCCATCGAAGAAGCGGTGCGGAAGAAAAAAGTGGCCGTGCGCGCCATTAATGATTTTACCGCTGAAAACGTCGAGATTGAGCTGGTTCTTTCGCAGGGTGCCGATCCGGAACAGGTCAGACAGGCCCTCTATGTTTTTACCGCCTGTGAAACGGCCATCACCAGCCGCATCGTGGTGATTCGCAATAATCGTCCCGTCGAAATGACGGTGGATGAAATTCTGCATCTGAATACGAACCAACTGCTCACGATTCTTGAAGCGGAACTCAACCTGAGAAAAGACAAACTGCTCGACGCCTTTCACACGAAGACGCTGGTACAGATATTCGTCGAGAATCGGATCTATAAAAAAATTGAACAGTGTAAAACCTATGAAGCGGTTCATAAAGCTGTCATGGAAGGTCTTGAGCCCTTCAAGAAACTGCTTCGCCGGCCTGTTGTGACCGAAGACATCGAAATGCTGCTCGCCATCCAGATCAAGCGCATCTCGCTCTTCGACATGAGTAAGAATAAAGAGGAGATCGAGAAAATCCTTGCCGAGCTTGATGAAGTGGAGAAAAACCTCAAGAGCCTGACGGTGTACGCCACCCGCTACCTCAAAGAGCTCATTAAAAAATACAAAGACCGCTATCCCCGCCTCACTCAGATCAAAACGTTCAAGGAGATCGAGGTTCGCGAGCTGACCGCCACCGAACTTCATATCCAGCACGATCTGGAAAGTCACTTTGTCGGCTCCGGAGTCAAAGGCGAGTCGCTCCTGAAATGTTCCTCGCTCGATAAGCTGATTTTTGTCTGGGATGACGGTCGCTACCAAATGGTTCCGCCGCCGGAAAAACTGTTTGTGGACGGCAACCTGCTCTACAACGCCATCTTCGACCGGGATCGAGAAATGACCTGTGTCTATACCAACGACCGTGAAACCTATATCAAGCGTTTCACCTTCGGCGGCACTATAATGAATCGCGACTACCAGCTCGCGCCGGAAGGTTCAAAAATACTTTTCTTTCAGGAAGGCTGCCCCGACGAACTTTACCTCCGCTACCGCCCCGCGAAGGGCCAGCGGATTCATCAGCAGTTCTTTAAAATCAAAGACCTCGCCGTCAAAGGCTCCAAAGCAAAAGGCAACCGTCTCACCACTAAATCGGTGCAGTATATCGATACCAAGCCCGGACGCTGGTGGCGCGATGACGAAGAAGCTCCGCAAGGCGTTCTGCTCTAAAGAGGTGTGCGGGCGCTTCGAAAGGCTGAGGGAGCCAAAAGAATTTTGACCAGCGAATGAATAAAATTTACGAATACGGGGATTTTGAATAACGATTCATTCGTAGATTTATTCATTCGCTGGTAAACGTTCCTGTTCAGTGTCTTCGGTGTATTCCATGGTTAAAATGAATTCTGTGTACGACATTCAGACATTGGAAACCCTTTGCCGGGAACCGCACCGTCTGAAGCTTTTCCGCAACGCTTTTTTCAAGAAGGCACTGCCGCTCGAAGAATGTCTGGAGAAAGCACCGGAGCTGACTGGGCAACTTGTTTTCCACGCATCGGAAACAATAGAGCGGCACGACTCGCAGCGCGACGGCGCAACCAAAATGGTCCTGCGGACAGCTGACGGACACAAGATCGAGGCCGTGATTCTACGGATCGCCTCGGGCCGGACAAGCCTCTGTATTTCATCGCAGATCGGCTGCGCCGCCGACTGTCAGTTTTGCGCCACCGGTAAGCTCGGTTTCATCCGCAACCTGACCGCCGACGAAATGCTCGATCAGGTTTTGCTCGCCAAGCGGCTTTTGCGCGAAGAAGGGCGGACGCTTCGCAACGTCGTAGTGATGGGCATGGGCGAGCCGCTCCGCAACGAAGCGAACCTTTTCCAATGTCTGGAAATCCTGCGCGATCCGCGGTTTTTCAATCTCTCCGACAACCACCTGATGGTTTCTACCGTCGGCATTCCGGATGCGATGGTGCGTTTTTCAGAACGGTTTCCAACCATCCGGCTGGCGCTCAGCCTGCACAGCGCGCGGCAGGAAGTCCGCGAGCGGATTATGCCGGTTGCCAAAGTTTATACGCTGGAAAAGCTGAAATCTGTTTTGCCGGAGGTCGGGGAGTTTATGGTTGAGCTTCTTTTGTTGAAGGGCATCAACGACGGGCCGGAAGATGCCGCCGCTTTGATCGACTTTCTGCACGGCACGAAAGCGCACATCAACCTGATTCAGTTTAATCCGCACCCCGGCGCACAGTTCGAACCGGTTTCCGAAGAGACCCGTAAAGCCTTCGCCGATGAACTGAAGCGCGCCGGATTTAAAGTAACACTGCGCTACTCCCTCGGCGACGACATCGCCGCCGCCTGCGGCCAGCTGGCGGGGAAATGAAAAACGAAAGGGTAAGAGGCAATTCAAGGCTGTTATTTCTATACAAAAGGTTGCACTAAACGGAACTTAATGTACACTAAACACCGATGCAACCCATGTTTGAGTTAATCAGGAGCTTGCGGGACTTTGCTGATGCAAAGGCACGGGTGTTTGCTTTGTCAGACCTGCGGGCTTTGCTCCCGGGACACGGGGAAGGCGCTTTCAAGTCAGTGGTGACGCGGCTGGAACGCAGAGGTGATCTAATCCGGGTCTGCCGGGGAATTTATATTCTGCCTGATTCAACCCTTCGCGGTAGTGATCTTTTAGGGCATACGGCCGCTTCCCTGCGCGCTGGTTTTTTCAATTATCTGAGTTTGGAAACGGTGTTGAGCGAAGCGGGAGTGATCTCACAAATTCCCGTGAACCGTCTTACTCTGATGTCCTCGGGCCGATCCGGTGTTACGGCCTGCGGGGCATATGGAAGTATTGAGTTTGTGCACACCCGCAGAAAGGCCGAAGAGCTGACACCGTTGCTGACCTACGATCCACGGTTCCATCTGTGGCGTGCATCGGTACCGTTGGCGTTGCGAGATATGCGGGCAACCCGTAGAGATACCGGACTGGTGAATCAGGAGGTGGCGAATGAATCTGTTTGATCGGCTGGTGGAACAGGCAATGCAATCGGAGCAGGCCCTCGGAACGGTACGTCCGGCTCTTGAGAAAGAACTGCTGCATCACGACATTCTGCGCGAAATGAGCCGCAACGGACTGTTGACGGGCCTGACGTTTATCGGAGGAACCTGTCTGCGCGCCTGTTACGGTTCGCCCCGGCTGAGCGAAGATCTGGACTTTGCCGGAGGGAGCAGATTCGATCCTGCCCGGCTGGCGGGACTGAAACCGCTGCTGGAAAAAACTCTTCTCAACAAGTACGGCCTGCCTGTTGATGTCAGCGATCCGGAACGGGAGGAGGGAAATGTGTGCACCTGGAAGGTACGCATTCAGACCCGTCCGGGCACGAAGCACCTTCCTGCACAGCGCATTCACATTGATATTTGCGCCGTGCCAAGTCACCAGCCGCGACCTGCAATGCTACGCAACTTTTACGGCGTGAACATGGGAACCGAAGGGCTGATCTTACAGGCGCAGACCCGCGAGGAAATTCTCGCCGACAAATGGGTTGCTCTGGCGTTTCGTCCCAACCGGGTCAAGTATCGTGATCTGTGGGACATGCTCTGGCTGGATCGACAGGGGATCCGTCTGGATATCCCGCTGTTGTTATGCAAGCTCGACGACCGCCAGCGTCTCCGGCAGGAGTTTTTATCCGTTCTGCTCAGCCGGTTGGATGACTTGGGGAATAATCCGGAACACCGGCAGGACTTCCGCAAAGAGATGGAGAGATTTCTTCCTGCTACAGACGTTCGCGAAATGCTTGGACAGCCGGAATTCTGGAAACTTTTGCTGCTTAATTTACAGGATCAGGCAGCCTTGATCAGACAGGCAATTTAAAGCCCCGCGTCGGCGATGAGCTGAAACGCGCCGGGTTCAAGGTGACGCTGCGTTATTCCCTCGGCGACGACATCGCCGCCGCCTGCGGGCAGTTGGCGGGGAAATGAATCTAATTTAGTTTCCTTGTCAGTTTCAACCTCGTATTGTGTGGCATTCCACAACGTACACGTGAATAAAGGACAATCATGAGTATCCGTAAACGCACATGGGAAATCATTTCGGCAGCAAAACCAGAAGACCCTGTGAGCCGAATATTTATGATAGCCATTTTATCGCTCATTTTTCTCAACGTTCTTGCTGTAATTGCAGGATCTGTTCAATCCATACAGGATCGATGGGGTATTTTTTTAAATATTTTTGAGGTTTTTTCGGTCAGTATTTTCACTATGGAATATATTGCGAGGCTTTGGTCGTGCACAGCCGATCATCGTTTTAGCGGACATATTTTTGGACGTATTCGTTTCGCTTTGAGAGCGATGTCTATTGTCGATCTTTTATCCATTCTTCCTTTTTATCTTCCGTTCCTTGGCATAGACCTCCGGACGCTTCGAGTTCTGCGTCTCTTTCGGATCCTTCGTGTTGCCAAGATTGGACATTATTATTCATCCCTTAATCTGATAAGACACGTTCTTCGCTCTAAGAAGGAGGAGCTTGTTCTCACGTCGGTTTTAATGGGGATTCTCCTCGTTGTAGCTTCCAGTTTGCTTTATTGCTGCGAAAACGCAGCACAGCCAAAAACCTTTTCAAGCATTCCGGCAACTATGTGGTGGGCTGTCACCACGATAACAACTGTAGGTTACGGCGACATGTGTCCAATCACCGTCCTCGGGAAAGTATGTGCAAGCATAGTGGCAGTTCTTGGTATCGGTATGTTTGCGCTCCCCACCGGGATTCTCGGGGCTGGCTTTGTTGAGGCAATCCAGAAGTCTAAGGAATCTAGGGCAGCATGTTGTCCGCACTGCGGAAAGAAACTGCCCTAGTGTGCCTGGAAGAAAGAAGAACGATAGATGAATCAAATACTTGCGCTTAGTTTCGCTGTAATAATCGTTATACTTATTGCGGTTCTGTTTCGAATCTCGATTAAAAAAACCGCGGCAGAAAAAAAAGCTTCTGAACTGGGGACCACGCTCTCCAGATTAAAAATAGAAAATACACGGCTTTCAAAGTGGCAGGTTGTTGACGATGCCGATGGAAGGGCGAAAGAAATACTGATCACAGCACAGGCTGAACTTGAGAATGCTAAGACTCAGGCCGCCTCTATGATATCTGAAAGCGCCCAAAGAGCAAAAAACCTAGAAGTTGAAGCATTGAGGGGTCTTGATTCTGCGATAGTTCAGGCGAAGGGAATTGTCGCTGAAGCTGAAAAGAAGGCGGAAGAGATAGCGGGCTCTGCGTACGAAGCCATGAAGAACGTGGAGCAACTGGGGAAAACAGCAAAAGCGATGAAGAATATCATCGAAGGTTACGGTGATGAATATCTCATACCACGGCGCAGTTTGCTTGATGATTTAGCAGAAGATTTCGGATTCACAGAGGCTGGGATCAACCTCAAGGCCGCCCGTGAACGCACAAAATCTATGGTATGTAATAGTACGGCGGCAACCTGTGAGTACGTTGAGGCGAAGCGAAAAGATACGGCGATGGATTTTGTTGTCGATGCATTCAACGGTAAGGTTGACTCCATATTGTCCCGCATCAAAAATGATAATGCAGGGAAGTTGGAGCAAGAAATCAAGGATGCATTTACCCTCGTTAATCACAACGGAAAGGCTTTTAGGGAGGCGGCCATATCTCCCGAGTATTTAGCTTCGCGTATTGATGAATTGAAATGGGCGGCGGTGGCTCAGCAGCTCAAACTGGAAGAGAAAGAAGAGCAACGACGGATTAAGGAGCAGATCAAGGAAGAAGAAAAAGCGCGGCGGGATTTTGAGCGTGCAATGAAGGATGCGGCCAAAGAAGAGGATATACTCAGAAAGGCGATGGAAAAAGCTCAGGCGCAAATTGCTCAAGCAAGCGAAGAGCAAAAGGTGAAATACGAGGCGCAGCTTACTGAGTTATCGGAGAGACTAAGAGCCGCTGAAGAAAAGAGTCAAAGAGCTCTATCCATGGCGCAACAAACAAAACGCGGTCATGTCTATATTATTTCAAATATCGGCTCGTTCGGAGAGCATGTTTACAAGATCGGTTTGACCAGAAGATTGGATCCATTGGATCGGATTAAAGAGCTTGGTGACTCTAGCGTGCCCTTTGAATTCGATGTCCACGCATTGATTTTCAGCGAGGATGCCCCCGCCTTGGAAAATCAACTACATAAGCATTTCGTTATGATGCAGATGAATAAAGTTAACTATCGAAAGGAATTTTTCAAAGTTGATATTGGCCATATCCGTGAAGAGGTCGAGAAGTTTGGGTTAGTTGCTAAATGGACGATGGCTGCCTTGGCGGAAGAGTATCGACAAAGTATGTTGATCGAAAAAGCAATAGCGGAAGATCCTGCGAAGAAAGATGCATGGATCAATCGGCAGTTATTGCTAGAGCCGGCAGACTCCTTTGCAGGTAGCGATATCGCTGACAAGGAAGGGCTTACTCCCTGTAATGGTTTGGAATTGCCCGTCGCCGATCTGACAATCACGGCTAGCGGGTCGGCGACGAGGGATAAGTCCTAAACGACAAGTGCTGAATGTGTTATTCAGTATTTATCGTTCATAACTTATCATTCTATCAGATTTTCCCTTTACTCGATGGCAGGGCATCGAGGGCGCGTTCGTCGGCGGTGCAGGCCATGCGCAGAGCGCGGGCGACGGCTTTGAAGACGGCTTCGTGGGCGTGGTGCAGATCGTCGCCATATTTCTGATCGATGTGAAGGTTCAGTTTGGCGGTGTCGCAGAACGAGCGCCAGAAGTGACCGAGAATATCGGTATCGAAGTCGCGGATCAGATTTTTCTTATTGGAAATTTCGTAGACGAGGTAGGGGCGTCCGCCGAGATCGAGCGATACTTCGGCGCTGGCGAGCGCATCGTCCATCGGAAGCAGCCAGAAGCCGTAGCGGTTAATGCCGCGCCGTTCGCCGAGCGCTTCGTTGAAAGCCTGTCCGAGCGCCAGACCGACATCTTCGATGAGGTGGTGGTAGTCCACCTGAATATCGCCGGAGGCTTTGATATCCATGTCGATTAGCGAGTGTTTGGAAAGCAGTTCCAGCATATGGTTGAAAAACGGCACGCCGGTTTCAATCGAATAGGTTCCGGTGCCGTCGAGGTTGATCGACAGGCAGATATCCGTTTCGTTCGTTTTGCGCTGTATCGTTGCTTTCCGCTGTTTCATTTTCCATATCCTTCCGGTTCTTCTGCAACCATTAGCTGCTTTTCTTTACCGGTTGCTGTGAGGTAAAGGGTATCAGGACAGATATCCTGCCCATTAGGCCAGGCAACCGTTCCGAATGTAACGAAAACCTGTTCGAAATAATTCCGGTCGTTTAGTTCCCTGAATACGCCGAAGTCGAGTAGGGGGGCGCAGTCAAACACGCCGGTTTCTCCATTCTCGAAAACCAGATCGAGCTTGTAGTCATTACGGGCTTTAACTGTTTTTAAATCGGGGTTCATGCGATCATTTTAGCGGTTCAATTTTATAGGGCAACTGTCCTTTTGCTGCCAGTGACCAGTCCGCTATCAATTCGTCCCGGTGAATTTCAATCCATGCCTGCACAAGCTTCATTTTATTTGGCGGCAGGGTTCCATCGAGCAAATCTCCATCGGGAATCGAAACAACAGCTTCCTGACCTTGATAACTCACGTGAATATGGGGCTTTTTGTGCCGCTGGTTGTCCAGAAAGTATAGATGAATAATAAGTCCGTAAAACATGGATATAACAGGCATCGCATTCTCCAAAAACTGCCGAAGGATAGTCGCTGGAAGATTGGTTTGTAAACCATATTTCAAAAGGCTATTACCTCCTTTCAGATTAAAAACAAAAGGGGATTCATATGGCAAAGGCCGCAGCAAGACACATTCTCGTCAGTACCGAAGCAGAGTGCAATAAACTCAAACAGCAGATCGCCGATGGTGCGGATTTCGCCGCGCTGGCGAAACAGCATTCGCAGTGTCCGTCTGGACAAAAGGGCGGGGCGCTGGGAACTTTTTCACCCGGCCAGATGGTTCGCGAGTTCGATCAGGTGGTTTTCAGTGCCGAAATCGGCAAGGTGCAGGGGCCGGTCAAAACGCAATTCGGCTACCATCTGGTCGAAGTGACCATGCGGACGAATTAATATGGAATGCGGCGGCTTGCCGCCGCCTTGTTTTCCGAAGCTTGCTTCGGTGAACTTGTGGAGCAAGCTCCACTTCATAAAGCGCAGGCAAGCCTGCGCAGTCCAAAACCAATTATCCACCCGCCTTTTTAACGGTATATCCGAGGGCGGATAATTCTTTGACGAGCAGGTCGCGGTGATCGCCTTGGATTTCAATGACGCCGTTCTTGACGGTTCCGCCGGTTCCGCATTGCTGCTTAAACTGCTTCGCCAGCTTTTCCAGTCCTTCCGGATGGGACGGAATCCCGGTGATCACTGTAACGCCGGAACCTTTGCGGCCTTTGGTTTCTCTTCCGACACGCACAATACCGTCGCCTTTTCCTCCTTCGCTAAAGCTTCGGCGGACAAGCGGGGTGGACGGCTTTTGATGGGGTTTGTCTTTTTTCGGCGGAAGCTGACTGCCCGGAGTGGTTTTGCTCCACTCCGGGGTCAGATCAAGACTGCCCAGATCAATCGGCATGACCGGCCTACTCAGCGTCAGTTTCCGGAACGTCCGCTTCAACAACCTCGGTCGAAACCGGGGCGACTGTTTCAGTAACTTCCGCTTCCGGGTCAAGAACGGCGGCGGAAACAATCTTGTCGCCTTCGTTGAGATTGACCAGTCGCACACCTTGCGTGTTGCGGCCGATGACGCGCAGGTCGCTTGCCCCGATGCAGATCATCTGTCCGTTCTGGGAAATCAGCATGATGCGGTTTTCATTTGTTACTGCGTGAGCGCTGACGACGTTACCGTTTCGTTCCGTGGTCTGGATGCTGATGATCCCTTTACCGCCGCGGCTTTGCAGACGGTATTCGTCGAAGTTGGTGCGTTTGCCGTAACCGTTTTCGGTGATCGCCATCATGGTGGCGGCGGTGTTGACGATTTCGATGGAGACGACCTGATCGTCGCCTTCAAGGGTAACGCCTTTGACGCCGCGAGCAGTACGACCGATCGGGCGGGCGTCCTCTTCATTGAAGCGGATCGCTTTACCGTTGCGCATGCTGAGAATGATTTCATTCGTTCCGCCGGTGAGCTGTACGCCGATGAGCTGATCGCCTTCATCCACGTTGATGGCATTAATGCCGCCGGCGCGGATGTTTTTGTAAGCCGACAGAACGGTCTTTTTGATGATGCCGTTTTTGGTGGCCATCAGCAGATTGTGTGCATCGTCATCGAGTTCGCGTACGCAGAGAATGGCGGCCAGCTTTTCTTCCGGACCCATTTCAATGACGTTGGCCAGCGCGCGTCCGCGCGCTGTGCGGCTGCCTTCCGGCACGTGGTAGGCTTTGAGCCAATACATACGGCCCGCCTGCGTGAAGCAGAGCAGGTAGTCGTGAGTCGAAGCGGTGAAAACGTGTTCGACAAAATCCTCGTCCTTGGTATCCATGCCCATGACGCCTTTGCCGCCACGGCGCTGCTGCCGGTAGGTATCGACCGGCACGCGCTTGATGTAGCCGGTGTTGGACAGCGTGATGGCGCAGGGTTCGTCGGCGATCAGATCTTCGATATCAATTTCGCCTTCGTCGATTTCCAACTGCGTGCGGCGCGGTTCGCCGTATTTGGCTTTGATTTCGGCGAGGTCGTCTTTGATGACGCCGTAAAGCTTCTCTTCATGTTCGAGCAGATCGATCAGGTAGGCAATCTGCTTCTGGAGTTCGTCGAACTCGGCCTGGATTTTGTCGCGCTCCAGACCCGTCAGCTGATAGAGGCGCATATCGAGGATTGCTTTAACCTGCAGTTCGCTGAACTGAAAGCGTTCGATCAGTTTGGTCTGAGCTTCTTCGCGCGACTTGGAAGCGCGGATGATCCGGACCACTTCGTCAAGGTTGTCTAACGCGATGAGCAGCCCTTCAAGGATATGGGCGCGGGCGCGGTTTTTATCGAGATCGAACTGTGTGCGGCGGGTGATCACCTGAAAGCGGTGTTTGATGAAGCACTGCAGCAGTTCCTTGAGGTTCATGATGCGCGGGCGGTTGCCGTCGATAGCCAGCATGATCGCGCCGAAGGTGCTCGCCAGTTGGGTGTGTTTGTAAATGTTGTTGAGTACGACTTTGCCGATCGCGCCTTTTTTAAGCTCGATGACCACGCGGATGCCGAGCTTGCCGGATTCGTCGCGGATATCCGAAATGCCTTCGAGATTTTTTTCGCGCACCAGTTCGGCCATACGGGTGATCATGGCGGCTTTGTTTACGGCGTACGGAATTTCGGTGATGATGATGCGTTCGCGGCCGTTGCCGAATTCCTCGATATCGGCTTTGCCGCGCATCCGGATGCGGCCGCGGCCGGTGAGGTACATGGATCGGATTCCGCCAAGGCCGTGAACGATACCGGCAGTCGGGAAGTCGGGGCCTTTGATGAACTGACAGAGATCCTCTGCGGTGGCATTCGGATTTTCAATCAGATGGATGGTTCCGTCGATCACCTCGCTCAGATTGTGCGGCGGAATGTTCGTAGCCATCCCGACGGCGATCCCGGTACTGCCGTTAATGAGCAGGTTGGGGACGCGAGCCGGCAGAACGGTCGGCTCCATGAGCGTTTCGTCGAAGTTAGGGCGCATATCGACGGTGTTTTTGTCGATGTCGGCCAGCATTTCTTCGGCCAGCGGGAGCAGTTTACATTCGGTGTACCGGTAGGCCGCCGCGCGGTCGCCGTCGATGGAGCCGAAGTTTCCCTGACCGTTGATGAGCATGCAGCGCATGGAGAAATCCTGCGCCATACGCACCATCGTGTCATAGACCGCCGTGTCGCCGTGCGGATGATAGTTACCGATCACTTCCCCGACGATTTTTGCGCACTTGACGAAAGGCTTGCTGCTGACCCAGCCGCGTTCTTTCATGGCGAAAAGGATGCGGCGGTTGCCGGGCTTGAGACCGTCGCGCGCATCGGGCAGGGCGCGGCCGATGATCACGCTCATCGAGTAGTCGATGTAGGCGCGCTGCATTTCGTCTTCGATATTGACCAGATCAATACGCTGATGCTGTTGTGTATTCATTGCGGTAAAGTTTCCTGTGCGTTAAATGTCGAGGTTCTGTACGTTGAGGGCGTTCTTTTCGATGAACTCGCGGCGCGGTTCAACTTCATCGCCCATCAGGATGGTGAACATCTGGTCGGCCTTGACGACGTCTTCGAGCACCACGCGGGTCATTTTGCGTTTCGCCGGATCCATCGTGGTTTCCCAGAGCTGCTCGGGATTCATTTCCCCGAGACCTTTGTAGCGCTGGATCGAAAGACCGCGGCGTCCCAGTTCGCGAATTGTGGTGAGCAGTTCCAGCAGCGAGTGCAGCGCTTTCTTTTCGCCCTTTTCGTCCACCAGATAAAACTCCGGCGTTTCGAGGTGCGAGACACAGCGGGCGTGGAACCCTTTTGCATCCAACTGAGCGATTAGCTTTTCGAGCCGTTCAGCCGTATGGATTTCCATCCAGCGGAAGCCCGGTCCGCCGGTCAGCGAGTCGGCGATTTCGAGTTCTTTGCCGAGCGAAGCCTCTGTTCTTTCGCGTAAGTCGCGCAGTTCGGCGTCGTTGAAGACATAGTGAATCTGCGGTTCGCCTTCGCCGTGGTCAATCTCTACGCGGAACGAGGGCAGGCGGCAGTCACTGGTTATCCGGCTGACGTAATCGTCGAAATCCATGCCGCGACGAACCATTTGGGCGGCGATACGTTCCACATCGCTCAGTAACAGCAGGACATCCGGAAGTTGCACCGATTCGAGCAGTGTATTACCGAGCGGGCAGACGAGCGTCTGGTCTTCGGAGCCGAGGTCGAGCAGGATGCGGGTCAGGTGGGCTTCGCTTTCGATGTACTCCTCGCGCTTCTTGCGTTTGATTTTGTAGAGCGGCGGCTGGGCAATGTAGATGTAGCCTGCTTCAATCAGCTGCGGCATCTGGCGGTAGAAGAATGTCAGTAACAGCGTACGGATGTGCGCCCCGTCCACGTCCGCATCGGTCATGATGACGATGGTGTTGTAGCGCGTTTTGCTCAGATCAAACTCATCGGAACCGATTCCGGTTCCGATCGCGGTGATCATTGTGCGGATTTCCTCGTTGGCCAGTACTTTGTCCAGTCGCGCCTTTTCGACGTTGATGACTTTACCCTTCACCGGAAGGATTGCCTGGAACTCGCGGTCGCGGCCCTGTTTGGCGGAACCGCCTGCGGAGTCACCTTCTACGATATAAAGCTCGCACAGTGCCGGATCACGGCTGGAGCAGTCGGCCAGTTTGCCGGGCAGACCGCCGCTTTCGAGCGCGCCTTTGCGGCGGGTCAGGTCGCGGGCTTTGCGCGCCGCATCACGGGCGCGGGCCGCCAGTACGGCTTTTTCGATCAAGCCGCGGGCGACGGACGGGTTTTCTTCGAAATAGGTGCCGAGTTCCTCGTTGACGATGGCTTCGACAATTCCCTGCACTTCGCCGTTGCCGAGTTTGGTCTTGGTCTGGCCTTCAAACTGAGGATTGGGAATCTTTACGCTGATGACGGCCGTGAGCCCTTCGCGGATATCGTCGCCGCTCATCGCCTGCTTTTCATCTTTGATCAGCTTGCTGTTGCGGGCGTACTGATTGACGGTGCGGGTGAGGGCGCTGCGGAAACCGGAAAGGTGTGTGCCGCCTTCGATGGTGTTGATGTTGTTGGCGAAGCTGTAGATACTCTCGTTGTACGAATCGCTGTACTGCATCGCGATTTCAGCGGTCACACCGTCCTTTTCGCACTGGAAGTAGATCACGTCCGGGTGAATCGCCACTTTGCCTTTGTTCAGGTGACGCACGAATTCGCAGATACCGCCTTCGTATTCAAAAATTTCTTCGCGTGCCGGTTCCTCTTGTGCCAGACGGATACGTACGCCGCGGTTCAGGAAGGCCAGTTCGCGCAGACGCGAGGCCAGAATATCCCACTGAAAGCCTTCGTGAGTGAAAATCTCGTGGTCGAGTTTGAAGGTGACTTTGGTTCCGGTCTTCTGGGTTTTCCCGATTACTTCGAGCTGTGACGCTGTGGCGCCGCGTTTAAAACGCTGATGATAAACCTGTCCATTGCGACAGACTTCGACTTCGAGCCATTCTGAAAGAGCATTTACGCAGGAAACGCCGACGCCGTGCAGACCGCCGGAAACCTTGTAGGAGTCATTGTCGAACTTGCCGCCCGCGTGCAATACCGTCAGAACCACTTCAACCGCCGGTTTGTGTTCGGTCGGATGCATGTCCACCGGAATGCCGCGACCGTCGTCGGTGACGGTAAGTGAACCGTCGGAGTTGATGGTGACGTCCACATGGGTGCAATAACCCGCCAGCGCTTCGTCAATAGAGTTATCAACGACTTCATATACACAGTGGTGGTAGCCGCGGATGCCGGTGTCACCGATGTACATCGCAGGGCGTTTCCGGACGGCGGCCATTCCTTCGAGAACGGTGATCTGGTCTGCGCCGTACCCGGCGGATTTCTTCGGTTTTTGCTCAATAATTTCGTCTGACATAAGTCTCTTTTTCTCCTCAAATTCTAAGGGACGCATTCTATAGAAACGGCCGGAAAATGACTACCGAAAACTGGGTAAAAAAAACAAAAAAACCCCTTATTTTACGGGGGTTTTATGTGAAGTCGGTCAGGTTTCTGGAGTTTGGAAAAGGCAAGAAAAAAAGCGCCGAATATCGGAAAATTTTCAGATTTTTATCAGCGCCGAAAAGTGCCGCCGGTCAGTTTGAAATCAAAGAGGAACAACCAGTACCGGTATCTTTGATCGAAGCAGAATGCATTCGCTGATGCTGCCGACAGACACCTTGCAGTTCGTTCCGCCATGTCCATGCGCACCGATGATAACCAGATCGACTTTTAGCCGTATGGCTTCCGCAAGAATAATTTCACAAGCCGGTCCCTGTATAAACAAAGGCGTCACTTTTACACCGGCTTTTTCCAGCGCTAACGCATCTTTTCTTAAGCGCATGGATTCCGGTTTGGTGTCATGTTCCGGATCGTCAACATCGGCTTCTAATGGCTCTGCATGAATCAGGAATACCTCGGCATTCAGCTTGCTCGCATAGGTTTTCGTAATTTTCAGGATAGTTTCCGACGTAGTCGAGAAGTCCACAGTCGATAAGATTTTCATTGATAGCCCTCCTTTGTCTTCGTCTTTATTATTGGCAGGAGCCTCGGGAAAGTAAACCGGAAAACAGTGTAAGGTTATTTGATCCCGACGACGTAGGCGACCCAGCCGAGCGCGTTTTCATACGTTGTGCGCCGGCGGTAGATGTCGTCCGATTCTCCGTCTTTAGTCCAGTCGTGCAGATAGACTTCGGCTGATTTAAAACCGGCTTCGATCAGCAGTTCCTGCAGCTCCGGCAGAGTCCAGAGTCGCCAGTCGTAGGTGAAGGCTTTTTTGATTTTACCAACCTTTGGAATGTCAAAATGGATGTAGTTCACGACGTGGTGATCAATCACGTTATATTTGGCCTGATCCCAAATGTATTTGAATGAAGGAACCTTCGTTCCGTCGGCGGCCGTGAAGGCGTCCACCTTGCGCGGTTCGAGTTTGGCGGAGATCGCTTCGGTCCCGCCGTAGATGTCCATGATGAACAGACCGTCGTTTTTCAGCGAGCCATGTACCCGTTTAAAATAAGTGAGCAGCAGTTGGCGGGTTTTGAAAACGCAGTAGGAAAAATTAAGTGCAATTACCAGGTCAACCGGCGGGGTTTTGACCTTTAGCACGTCGGAGCAGAACAGTTTCAGTTTTCCGGCGTTCGGGCCGAGTTGCGATACATTGTGTGCAATGCCCCAATCGAGTGTCGGACGGTCAAAATCTACGCCCCATGCGCGGTGCTGCGGTGAGCGTTTAACCCATTCACAGGCGAGGGCGGCGGTGCCGCAGAAATCCTCGCGCAGATCGTTCGGGCCGCGCCCGTTTTTCTTTTTGAAAATCCGTGCTGCGAAATCGACGTCGGTTTCAACGCCCTGCACAGAGGCTTCGTAGAGATGGTGTAAGTCGGGAAACTTTTTTTTCTTTGCCATGGTCAGTCCTTAAAATGTTTTTCAACCAGTTTCCGTGCGGCAGCGTGAATGTGCGGAACGGTACAGAGAAAACGCAGGCCGTGTTCTTCGGCGCGCGGATAAGCGGTGCAGACGGCTCCGGCGCGTTCGGCAATCAGCCCGGCGGCGGCGACATCCCAGAAATAAAGTCCGGCCTCGAAGTAGCCGTCGGATCGGCCGCAGGCGATGTGGCAGATGTCGATTGCCGCCGAACCGAGCATTCGGATTTTGCTGACGCGCGGAGCCATATCGCTGAAAAAGCTGAGCGAACGCGGATCAATATCCTTGGTGAGCCCGGCGAAGAACGCCGCTTTTTGAAGACTCGGAACAGCCGAAACGTGAACCGGCTCACCGTTGCAAAGAGCCGGGCCGTCGACGGTGGCGGTGTAGCATTCGTTCAGCACCGGAACAAAAACGCACCCGGCTAGAATTTCACTGTCGCGCCGTACGGCGATGGAACAGCACCAGTAGGGAAATCCGCGGGTGTAGTTGGCGGTGCCGTCGATCGGATCAATGACCCATTCGAACGCGTGCTCCTTGATGATGGATCCTTCCTCGCCGAGAATCGCGTGGTCGGGAAAGTGCCGGTGAATAATGCCTTCGGCAATCCGCTGGCATTCGCTGTCCATCACCAGTTTTACATCGTGGTCAAAACTCTGTGCAATTTCTTCGCGGCGGTGGATATTTTTTAAAGCGTGTTTTCCAGCCGTGCATGCGGCCTCAATACAGACATCCAAAAGCTGTTTGTTTGACGGTGTTTTCATCCGGAGAAGGTAACGGTGAACGGCGGGCTCCGCAAGTCCCCATCTGCAACCTCAGGAATTTCCAAGCAGAGTGCGTACGACATCGGCGGCGGAAAAGTCCAGGCTGCCGGGTGAACAGAACTGGCCGACGCCGGCGAGGTCATCACCCATCGTAATCAGACAGTGTTCGTCGGTTCCGTCAGACAGCCGCTGCGGCATTCCGACATTAGCGATGAGCGCATTACAGAGGCATTTGCGCCCGACGGTGTCTTCTTCCAGTCCACCTTTAGCTGTATAAGCGGAATCGGGTTCAGCCGGGCAGCGATAGCCGATGGTTCCGTCGGCCCGCCGGTACGGCTGACGGAGAATGCCGAGATCGCACACGCGCTGACGCAATTGATAAACCGCGTCGTCAGAGAGGCTTCCGGCCAGTTCCGCGACCTTGAACGGGAAGCCGGTCGGTGAAGCGAGCGGATCGGTGAAAACGTGCGATTTTCCAGCCAGCGCGAGGCGGATTAATTCATGGCGCACTTCGGGCATCAGACCGGATTCTTCGCAAAGCGCGAAAGCGGTTCCGGCCTGCACGCCGCAGGCTCCTTCCGCCAAGGCTCTCTTCAGTCCTTCTGCCGAGCCGAACGACCCGGCCAGCCAGAACGGCAGACCGATCTCGCGGAAAGCCGCCAGATTGGCGATATCGCGCGGGCCGTAAACCGGTTCGCCGCCCGCGCTTAGTGTTGTTTGCCCGCGCGGCGGAGCGTTATGTCCGCCCGCCAGATTGCCTTCAACGATGAATCCGTCAATCGGGCCGTTGGCTTTGCGCAGGAGGATGGAAGCCAGTGCTTCGGATGAAACAATCGGCAGGAAGTCGGGTCGCTGAAGCACCGCCGGTAAAGGAATGTCTTCAATGAATTGTGCCGGATCAAAAGACAGGTTGATGGTTTCGCCTTTGCCGTCGGCGCCGGCAATGTAGATAGGATATTCCGCCTGTTCATGCCGGGTCAGCGCGGTCAAAACCCCGGGAATCGACAGGGGAATGCCCGCGCCCATAATGATGACGGCGACGCCTGCCAGCAAAGCGCCGTAGATGGAAGCCAGATGAGGGAGCTGGATTTTTTCAAGGTAGTTGATTCCGACCGGGTTGGAGTGGCCTTCTTTGGCCAGAAAAACCTCGACGAAATTGCCGACGATGCAGAGTTCCAGTGGTTCGCGCCGACCTTCGAGGTCATGCATCGGGTATTTCCTGTACGGCGTCTCTTCCGGTTTTCCACCGGGAATAAAGAAAGCATCCAAAACACGCTGGGCCATGCCGGGGAAGGGGAAATGATCCAGCGCGCGGCGGACGAGACCTTCCGGATCGCCGTCCTGAAGCCGTCGCGTCAAAACTCCGTCAAGTGCCGTGCCGGAAATGACACCGAGTTGGCCGATACGAGATACGGCCTGTGCTAGACGCCAGTTTGAAATGCTGGCACCCATTCCGCCTTGGATTATTTTTGGAGGTACAATATTCACGACGGTATAAGTATGACCACTTGCACCTGAATAGCGACGATAATCGCCGGAAGAGGCGCGGCCAATTTCGCCTTACTCCATCGCCTTGGGCGGAGAAAAAATGATGTGCCCAAGCATGGCACGGCGGGTGGAACTTTTGTCCGCCGGATTCAGGATTTTTCCAAGGTTCGGAATTCCATGGACGGAGGTTTCGGTGCCACGGAAACTCAAATTCATTGCCGGCATCTTGATCGACGGAACACTGTTGCGGAAAGCCGACATTTTCGGTCGGAGGTCGGCTTCCGGAATTTTAACCATTTTGGCAACCGGTTCCGGCGAAACAGGCTCACGGCGAAGCGGCTTGATGTCCGGCAGTTTTTCAATCGCGACCCGGCGGCGCGGAGTCTGCGGAACAAATACCGGTGCCAGTTCTCGTTCCGGCTCTGGTTTCTCAATCGGCTGTACACCAGCCATTTTACGAAGCATTTCAGCAAACCCATCGACATTGCTCAGGGCGGGCGGATTGCCAGGAACTTCATCGGATTCCGAATTCGCTATCGGCGGGCGCGGCTGATTTTTTTTGGCCGCCGCGCCGGCGATCTGGGCAATAACCCAGAAAACGCCGACGACCAGCCAAATGAGTCCTTCCGCTCTGACAGGTTCAGTCATGCCTAGTCTTTCTTATGTTCGTCACCGCCAGCGAGCGATTCGCGCATGGAGGTGTCGGCCATGACGTTCTGCATCCGGTAGAAATCCATTACGCCGAGGTTGCCTTCTTTGAACGCCTGAGCAATGGCCAGCGGAACCTGCGCCTGCGCTTCGATCACCTTGGCCTGCATTTCCTGAACGCGCGCGCGCATTTCCTGTTCCTGAGCGATGGCCATGGCGCGGCGGCCTTCGGCTTCCGCCTGACGCAACTTTTTGTCGGCTTCGGCGCGCTCGGTTTCGAGCATGGCACCGACGTTGGCGGTATTGGCGGTTCCGGCGACACTGACGTCGGCGATATCAATCGAAACGATTTCAAACGCGGTCTGCGCGTCGAGACCGCTGTCGAGCACCTTGCGGCTGATGTTATCGGGATTTTCGAGAACCTTTTTGTAGGAATCCATCGAACCGACGGCGCTGACGATGCCTTGTCCGACGCGGGCGATAATGGTTTCTTCGGTGGCGCCGCCGACGAGCTGTTCAAGGTTGGTGCGAACCGTTACGCGCGCTTTAATGAGAAGACGAATACCGTCTTTGGCAACGGCATCGAGGAATGTGGTGCCCTGTTTCGGGTTCGGACAGTCGATCACTTTTGGATTAACGCTGGTGGTAACGGCGTCGAGAATATCGCGACCGGCGAGGTCAATCGCGGCGGCCTGCTGGAAGTTCAGTTTGATGTTGGCTTTATCGGCGGCGATCAGCGCCTGCACGACGTTGACGACATTGCCGCGCGCCAGATAATGCGCTTCGAGCAGGTCACTGCTGATATCAATCCCGGCTTTGATGGCCTGAATGCGGGCGCGGGCGATCAGCGTGACCGGCACCTTGCGTAGAATTTTCATTCCGATCAGGTTATAGAGTTTGATTGGCGCGCCGGAACCCCAGGCCTGAACCCAGACGGCGAGTACGGATAGAATGACCGCCGAGAAGACAAAGACGACGACCAGTAAAAAGATGCCCAGTATGTTTCCCATGATGATTTCCTCCGTTGTTGTTTATTTCATATCGCTTGGTGTCTGAATAATCAGCACCGGTTTTTTAAAAAGAGCCAGAACCAGTGCGCCGAGTCCGGCGACGGCGACCAGAATATTGATGATAAGAGAAATCGCGGTGAAAGCCGTCAGCGCATAAATCACCAGCAGTCCGACGGCCAGTGCGCCGGTCCGGTTTTGTTTTGTAATTTCTTTGCGGCGCAGAATCAGCGCGCCGATCCAGAATCCGACCACAATTTTACTGAGGTAGAGCAGGATGAGATAAAAGAGAATCAGCAGAATGCTCAGCGGCAGTCCGACGAATGTGAACAGCAGAAAAAACGAACCGATCGGGATAAGAAACAGGGCTGCGAAGCCGATTAGTAAGCAGGCCGTGCGTGAGGTGCTCAACAATTGAACGGCGTTGGCGCTGTAGCCGGAGAAGATCGAACTGAAAGCCAGCCCGGTCAGCAATGCGGCAACAGCAAAAGCAACGTGGCCGATCAGGCCGGGCTTCAAGTATTGTTTCGGCGGCTGAGCCTCAAACGTACGATTTAGTTTTCCGCCGAGCGTGACGGAAGGGGAAAGCACCAGTTCTTTTGGAGCCGTGTAGTTCAGGTTTCCGCCAATCACCGTGCCGGGCAGAATCACAATTTCCTGCGCCGCAATGGAAACGTTACCGGAAATTTTTCCGCCGAGCGTCGCCTGTTTTGCCACAACCTCCACGTTGCCGTCGACGGCACCTTCGCTGATAATCGTTTCGCCGAAGCAAAGCATATTTTTTGCAATCACAGCGGTCGGATCAATTTTGACGGTATTGCCCATCGCGGTCAGCGAACCGTTGAGCGTTCCGGAGATTTGCAGCATTTTGGCCGCCAGCCGCACATGATCACTGAACCGTCCCGCCGCGATGACCTGATTTCCGCAACCCCAGACATCGCTTTTAAAATTTCCGCGCAGATCGAGGATGCTGCCTGCCGCGAACAGATCGTCGAGCGCTTCGCCGCTGATGGTAATGTTCTGCGCCGAAACCCAGGTTTCGTCCCGTAGAGTTTCCGCTTCGCCGCTGATAAACTGATCGCGCTGTACAAACTCAATCGCGCCTGCACCGGTCGATAGAACGGTGAGCAGGGCGAGAATAGAAAGTATCTTTAGTTTCAAATTTTCCTCACATAAATTCGGTTGCCAGCTACCTTAGTGACTTCGATGGCGGAATTCTGTTCGATCCATGTTCCGTTGTCGGCAATGACATCGGCGAGTTTGCCTTCAATCGTCGCCTTGCCGGCGGGGCGCAATGTGCTCAGCGCGGAGCCCCTCATGCCGGGCTTCCATGCGGAATCGTCCTGATCTCTTTTGGAAATATGCTGAGTCAGCGAAAGCGCCTTACCCATCCGGCTCTTCGGGAAATACTTCATCCAGACAAACGCCGCCACGGCGGTTAGCACCAGAATGAAGAACAGGCTCAGCCAGCCGAGCCAGAGCGGGAAAATCATAAAGCCCATTGCCGCCGCACCGACCAGCGCCGCCGCACCGGCAATACCGACCACGCCGCCGGGGATAAAAATCTCCACGCCGACCAGAAACAATCCGCAAACCAGAAGAGTAAGGTACCAACTCATGCGCCGGATTCTACCTGCCTTCCGTCGCGATGGAATACAAAAGTTCAAACATCAGGGGAAATGACCGCCAAGACGCCAAGAAGTTTTCATCCATTAGGAGCATCCTTTGTTATCGCGATGTTCCGCAATGGATGCAACAGGGGCCGCCGGACGGAGTTTCTTGTTTGCAGGCAGTGCATTCTTCCAGTTGTCGGGTCCCGCAGAACGGGCAGAATTTTGCGCAGGGTGGCAACCGCTTATTACAGGATATGCAGGCGTTCTTCATGAGGCGTTTCTGCATCATTTTCTGTTTATCGAATACCTTCCTTTGAATGAAGTAAACCAGAGAAAGACCGACGATTATGGCGAAGAAGATGACGAAGTAATGCCAGAGCGCCATCAGATGAAGGGTTTGCAGGATATTGAACAGGTGTTTAAAAAAGTGCTTAGGAATAATATCAACCACGAGCTCAATGATTTTCAAAATGATAGGCAGAGAGGCGATCACAAGAAGATGCGAGGCGATAAGGGTCTGAATAGGATTGTCATTTTTAACGCTACGGGCGCTCCATGCATAAAAAATGCCGAAGATAGGTAGCAGAAAGACGAGTTGCCATCCGAGTTCCTTAAGCGGAAACCAGAATTGGAAATGTTTGTAATCGGAGACGATTTTTTCTCGAGCAATGTCATCCGGGGTAATGAGAACCCACAGTTTTTGAATGTCGGGTTGAGAGTTTATTTTCTGTTCCGTCGTTCGGATTTCTCCGCTGAGCTGGTCAATTTTTTGTGCATATTGCCGGGCTGTTGTAGAGATAGCGTTCGCCGTGCCTGCGGTAGCGTTGGCGATGTTTTCCAGCAGCTGTGTATCGTAGGATCTTTTGGCCTCGTCGAAGGCAATCTCGGTTTTCTTCCGTTCTTCAACGTATTTTTGGCGGCTTAGGAAGAGGGTGTGCAATTCTTTGTCTTGCGAGAGTGTTTTTACCTGTTGGTAGAACGTACGGCTTGCCGGGTGCATGAGTTTGATTGTTCGCTCTTCAAAACGGCCTTCATAGCGATACTTGTAGTTGTTCCTGTCTGACAGAATAAGCGGCTGAAGCTCTGAAATGCGGTTGGCGGAACTCCATTCCTGATCAATAAAAATACTCTGGGCTTCAGGCGGCATATATTCTGCAGCCGTGGTGAGTTGTTGCGTGTGCTCATTCAGTCCGGTAAAAACTAGCGTTAGGATAAAGAGATCGAGAATAATAATTGTGGCCAACGACAGTTTGTTCAGCGGTTCTTCTTTACTGACTGAGGTCAAGCGGGCTTTGAATTCTATTATGCGTTGTTTGAATTTGTTCATCAGCGTTAGCTCCAGTCGTTTAGTTAGTCATTTATATTTTATACGAACGCCTGCGGCGCACCGAATCTATAGCAGGTTGTCTTGTGGTCGGCAAAGAGTTTTCAATGATTGGAAAACGTTTCTTCCGAACCTTGGAAAATCTTCCCCGCAAAAAACACAGAAGGGCGCAGAATTCTTTAAGGGTTGGAAGCCTTCTGTGTTTTTCTGCGTGTTCTGCGGGAGAACTCTTCAGTTGACACGGAGACGGCAGAAGCCTACAACCCTCCGCTCAATTGGTTCGGCTTTACGAATCACACGCCGCGAACAGCGCGGCATCTTCTTTCCCTACACGTCCGGCAGGCAGAGAGTTTTAATATATTCCGGACGGAAAAGAAGGTTCATGAAATCACAAAATGTATTCGCGGCTCTAATTGAGCCGCTGCAACGCGCTGTAGCCGAAGAAGGCTACACCATCCCGACTCCCATTCAGCAGCAGGCGATTCCGCATCTGCTGGAAGGCCGCGACCTGCTCGGTTGCGCCCAGACCGGTACCGGCAAGACCGCCGCGTTCACTCTGCCGCTTCTGCAGGAGATGACAGAGAATAAAAAAACGGCGCCCGGCGGAAAGCCGCGCGCACTGATTTTGACTCCGACGCGCGAACTGGCCGCCCAGATCGGCGACAGTATCAAAACGTACGGTCGCCACCTGAACGTCAGCCACACGGTAATTTTCGGCGGCGTCGGCCAGAACCCGCAGGTTCAGGCGATGCGCCGCGGACTCGATGTGGTGGTTGCCACGCCGGGTCGGCTGCTCGATTTAATGGCGCAGGGCCACATCAAGCTCGACCTGATTGAGCTGTTCATTCTCGACGAAGCCGACCGCATGCTCGACATGGGTTTTATTCCCTCCGTCCGCAAAGTGATCGCCAAGCTTCCGAAAAAACGCCACTCGCTTTTTTTCTCGGCGACGATGCCGCCGGTGGTTGCGAGCCTCGCCAAAGAACTGCTGCACGATCCCGTTCAGATCACCATTGATCCGGGCCAGCCGACGGTTGAGCGGATCGCGCAGAAACTGATGTTCGTCGATAAAGAGAACAAAGATGAACTGCTGATTGATCTGATTACTGACCACAATATGGACAAGGTCATCGTGTTCACCCGCACCAAACACGGCGCGGACAAAGTGGTTCGGCAGCTTATTCAAGCGGGTATTAGCGCCGCCGCCATTCATGGCAATAAATCGCAGAACGCCCGCACGACGGCGCTGCATAATTTCAAGACCGGCAAACTGCGCGCCATGGTCGCCACCGACATCGCCGCCCGCGGTCTCGACGTGGACGGCATTACGCATGTCGTGAATTACGATCTGCCGGAAGAGCCGGAAACCTACGTTCACCGGATTGGCCGCACAGCCCGCGCCGGAACCGACGGCGATGCCGTTGCGTTCTGCTCTGCCCGCGAACGTGACTTTTTGCGCGACATCGAAAAGCTGATCCGCAAAACCGTTCCTGTGGACAAGACGCACAAATACCATTCTGAAACCGCGCGACTGGCTACCGGTTCCGATGCGCGTCCCGAACCGAAGGGTCGGCAGGGACATCGCCGTTCCGGCGGCGGACGTCCGGCGCAAGGTGGCGGAAGAGAACAAAGCCGTTCGCCGCGTCCGACGCATAAAGGCGGATCGTTTTCGCCCAGCCGCCGTCCGCGTTAATCGGAAAAAATCTGCGGGGTTGCGTTTCACGCTGTTTGTGAGACGATATCCCCGCCTCAAAAAACGGGGGTGACTGGTTTCGACGTTTAAGTTGAAGCTTCAGTGGCGTGTCGAGGGTGTCGGTTGGCCTCGTAAAAAAGCCGGCAAAAACAATAAGTGCCAACGAACAGTACGCACTCGCGGCCTAAATAAAGGCCCGACGTCTTCCCTCTGACACCTGCTGAGAGGATGAAGACGACGACAGCAGGATAGTTCCAAAGCCGGGCAGCCGGACCGCGGGGCGAAACTCCAACAGGCTGCTGGCGTTCGTGATGGCCCTGTCTGCTGACAGTCACGAAGGCGAGACCTTAAAGGCAGACTACACACGTAGAAGCTGTTGTGACGCTTGGGCGGACGGGGGTTCGATTCCCCCCACCTCCACCATTTTAAAACTCTTCGTTGGCGGGGGGTTGCCCTGTTTTTGTCCGTCTGCTACGTTCCTGCCATGCAATCCACCTTTGAAACCGCCTTCGCCGCC
The DNA here is from genome assembly GCA_013141415.1 of Kiritimatiellaceae bacterium. Taxonomy (NCBI): domain Bacteria; kingdom Pseudomonadati; phylum Kiritimatiellota; class Kiritimatiellia; order Kiritimatiellales; family Kiritimatiellaceae; species Kiritimatiellaceae bacterium. The sequence goes on along the minus strand of JABFQY010000006.1, from coordinate 6,579 downwards.
GTCCAAGAGCTCGCCAAAGATTTTGAAGAGAACCGGCGGCATTATCTTTCCCCCGGCTATCGAGAAGAAATATTCACCATTTATTTTCGGCTGTTGATCCGGGAGCTGCTTTGATAATTGATGCAGAAACGGGCGGTGTTAACAATCGAGCCAGTCAAGAAAATGAATCAGGTGATGATTGCTAGAAAATGAAAAAGAATCCTTCCAGATATTGGAGTACCGGAATTGAAGGCGAGTGGCAGCCCAGCTCCGGCAAGCGGGTTCTGCGCAACCTCAAAGGAATCACCCGTAAAACAGAAATGGATCGGGCGGAAGCCGATGCCTTGCTTGCCGTGCAGGAACGCTATCTAGGCATTATCACTGCCGAAACGTCCTTCACCGCCGGTTTGATCTGCCAAATGCACAAAGACTGGCTGGGCGGAATTTATGAGTGGGCTGGACGCTATAGAACCGTTGAAATGCAGAAAGGCAGTTTCCGCTGGCCGCCTGCGATCCGTGTTTCCCAAAACATGGCGGTGCTGGAAAAGGACTTTCTGAAAAAACGCACCCCTTGCCGGGCGGGAACGCTGGAAAAAGTTTCCGTCGCAGTCGCGGTCATTCACGCCGAGCTTTTACTGGTTCACCCGTTTCGGGAAGGCAATGGAAGGCTGGCTCGCTGGCTGGCTGATTTAATGTTCCTGCAAGCCGGGTATCCGCTCCCGCTCTACAACTTTTCCGGACGCGGTTCTATGAAGAGAAAAATTGAGTATCTCAACGCTGTAATCAAAGGCTATTCGCAGGAAACTCAGCCTTTGGCGGATTTCTTCAGGACATGCGTGGAAGACCGTATGCGGGAACCGGAGGCATGAAAACACCGTGCGCCCTCGAAAATCGAAGACTCGCGGACGCTATGGGTCAGCATGGCAAGTCGCTTGGCTGGATTTCTCAAATAGGGGTTTTGCTGTACCAGTGTTTTCACGCTCATAATATGCCCGAAATCCCGATGGATTAAAAGCGAATTGGTTGTTTTGCCTGTATGAAAAAGCTTTCGACCCAGCAAGTAACCCAGCAAGTAATGAACTATAAAACATGAAATCCTCAGACTTCAAAATCGGGATGGAATTCGAGATGTCCGGCAAACGCTGGCTTTGCACAGACATTGGCACCCGCACCGTCGCGGCAATCTGTCTCGCTGATATTCCGAAGGATGACCCGCGCTGGCTAAATGGCCCGCCTTATGCCGTGGAAGAACTCGTGATTGATGAAAACGATCTACCCGCCTGTTCCGCTGATGGAGTTGAAGCAGACGGCTTTGATTTGTCCAAGACTATCTAAATCCAGCCCTGGCCGCCGGATATATTGAAATGACCGCGCCGGATTCTCCGAACAGCCCGACGCAAAAATACCGTCTGACTGAAAAAGGGAAACGGCTGCTGGATCATTAACGATTTAAGCGCCGCAAAAGGTAAAGCCGGAACTTAGAGCGTATTCGCCCGTAGATCCGGCTTCTGATACAAAAACCGCATGATATTCGGTTTATAAACAAGGCAACCGGGACGGTTGCGATACGTACCGCCGCCGTCCCGGCGGCCTTGCCATAAAGACCGAACCTCATACGCATCTGGTATGAGTGTTAATAGCCGGATCCACGGCTTCGCCTGAGTTCCGGCTATACCGACACCTCAATCGCGAAAAGTTATAGAACATTTTCAGAGTATCGGCGTTAAGAGTGCGGCGAGGTTTTCGCGCAGGCGGTAGGCCGCCGGACGGGCTTGCCAGTCGGCAAGAAGGACTTCGTCGCTGGAGGCGATATCTTCGTGGATAATCTCTTTCATGGCGTCGGTGAATTCCGTGCTGTAAACCGCGAGACAGGTTTCGTAGTTCAGATGCAGACTGCGCACGTCGAGGTTGGCGGTTCCAACGAGTGAAAATTCTCCGTCAATGATAAGCGCCTTGGCATGCATGAACGGCGGACGGCGTTCATGAATGTGTACGCCGGCCAGCAGGAGTTCTTCGTAGAGGGCGCGGCTGGCGTAACCGGCGTAGCGGTGGTTGTTTTCTTTCGGCACCACGAGATGAACATCCACGCCGCGCAGGGCGGCGGAACGCAAAGCGCGGAGAATATCTTCCGGCGGAACAAAGTAGGGCGTGACGGCGAGAATCTGTTTTTTGGCCAGCACGATGCTGTTAAAAAAACTTTCGGTGGCGACATCTTCGACGGTGGAAGGGCCGGTGCTGATAAGGCGGGCGGTGATTTCTCCGGCGGGGTTTGCATGCGGGAAGTATTCCTCCGTCAGCAGTTTTTCCGGAGATTCTTCCGTGATGAAGTACCAGTCGCGCAGGAAGGAATATTGCAGTTCCTGAACGATCGGGCCTTCAACCTCGAAGTGGTAGTCGCGGATGGGCGGTTTGCCGGGGCGGGTGATGTGGTCGTCGAGCAGATTGATGCCGCCGAAAAACCCGATCTCTCCATCCACGACCAGGGTTTTGCGGTGGTTGCGCAGGTTAATTTGAAACTGGCGTTTGAGCGGATTGGCCTGTGTCCAGCCGGCGACGCGGAAGTTCGGAACTTTGCGCGCCCGGCGGAATAGTCCGCCAAAGAGAGCGCTGCTGGAGCCGAAGCGGTCGTAAAGCAGGCGCACCTGAACACCTTCTGCGGCTTTGGCGGCGAGGGCGTCCATGAATTTTCGGCTGATCTCATCGTTACCGATGATATAGCTCTGGAGATGGATGTGGCGTTTGGCACTCCGGATGGCTTCGAGCATGCGCGGGTAGGCTTCGTCGCCATCCACCAGCGGCACGAGACGGTTGCCGGCGAGCGCGGGATGGTCCGGAATCAGAGCGTCAAGCGTCCGGTTGAGTTCGCGCTGGAATTCGTTTTCGGCCGGTGCACCGGTGAGATGGTGCCAGTAGGCGCGCGGTGCGGCAATTTGAGTTCCTTTGCGGGTTTCCAATATATGTTCGTCGGCGAGGAACTTCAAAAAGCCGCGGTCGCCGACGCGATCAATGCCGAAGCTGAGATAGAAGAGCGGGCCGATCGCCGGGAACGACCAGGCGATGAATATCCAGAGGAGAGTGGAGGTGGCGTTGCGGCGGCGCTGAAGGCAGTGAAACGTGACGAGCACAAAAGCGGTCAGATGGCATATCCATACGAGCGCCCATAAGATGTGCAGACTCAAATGCATAACGGGTTCAACTGTTCAGTGCTTGGCGGAGATCGTTCTCGTAAAGGTGAGGCTCCAGCAGAAAAGAATCGTGACCTTTGTCCGAATGCACAATGACATGTTTGACCGGAACGCGGCCCTCTTCGAGTTTCTTCCGGTAGTATTCCTGCTCTTCGGGATAGAAGCAGTAGTCGTCGTCAATTGTGAAAATCAGGTAGCGCTGGTTTGCGCAGGCTTTGAACAGAGTGGCGTAATCCGGCGCTCCGGTGTCTCGCAGCAGGTGATATTCCGACCAGGCGGCGACTAACTGCAGGTAGGTGTTGGCGTCGAAGCGGCGAACCAGTTTGCGTCCCTGATGCAGGATGTAGGATTCCAGCGGGGAACAGACTTTGTACCACGAAAATTCGTCGTATTCCTGCTCCCAGCGGTTTTGAGCGCGCGCTTCGATAAAATCCAGCGAAACGAATGTCTTATGCGAAATCATCCGCGCCAGCGCCAGTCCGCGCAGTGGCGGTTCGCCGTCGTAATAATCGCCGTTGCGGAAGTTCGGGTCGTTTTCAATGGCCAGAATCTGCTCGATGTTATGGGCGCGGATCAGCGTGGTCGGCTCGATGCCGCAGGCAATGGCGATGATACGGTCTGTGATCTGCGGATAGCGGGCCGCCAGATTGGCGACGAGCATTCCACCGAGCGATGCACCGATGGTTGCGTGCAGTTTTTTGATGCCGAAATGTGCAAGCAGCGGAAGCTGTGAGTCCACAATGTCGCTGAAGTGAATGCGGGGGAAACCTCCGCCGTAAGGTTTGCCGGTGGCGGGATTGATGGAGGACGGGCCGGTGCTGCCGTAGCATCCGCCGAAATAGTTGATGCAGATCACGAAGAACCGGTTGGTATCAATAATTTTTCCCGGCCCGATGTAGTCGCTCCACCAGCCGGTCTGGCAATCGGCGTTCCATTTTTCACCGGTGCCGGGCACGGCGGGATTAAAGCCTGCGGCGTGCTGCGAACCGGAAAGCGCGTGAAACAGCAGGATGGCATTGTCGCGCTTTTCGTTCAGCGTGCCGTAGGTTTCGTACGCCAGCGTGACGGGGCCGAAGCGGACCCCGCTTTTCAGCGTCAGCGTGTCATAGGTGAAAAATTGGGTTTCAACGGTTTTCATAATTTTTAAAACAAATAATGAAATACCGGAATTTCTTCCGGTATTCCACCATTCATTTCTTCCATTTGCTATTTCAGCGCTTGTTTCAGATCGGCGAGAATATCGTCGATGTGCTCCAAGCCGACGGAGAGACGGATCAGGCCGGGTGTAATTCCGCCTTCTGCCTGCTGCTCAGCCGTAAGCTGAGAGTGCGTCGTGGTCGCCGGATGAATTGCCAGGCTCTTCGCGTCGCCAACGTTGGCGAGGTGCGAGAAGAGCTGAAGCTTTTCGATGAACTTCTTACCGGCCTGTTCGCCGCCTTTGACTTCGAAAACCACCGTCGCGCCGAAACCGTTTTTGAAAAGTTTCTTCGCGATCTTGTATGATGGATGGCTTTCGAGTCCGGGGAAGCGGACCCAGTCGATCTCGGCCTGTTTCTCAAGGAACTTCGCAACGGCCAGCGCATTTTCGCTGTGACGCTCCATGCGTAGGGCGAGTGTTTCAATGCCTTGCAGGAACTGCCACGCATTGTCGGGCGAAAGACACGCGCCGAGGTTCCGTAGCGGTACCAGTCTCATCCGCAGAATGTAGGCCAGCGGCCGAAGTCCGTCCGGAAGGTCGATGGCGTAGCGGATGCCGTGATAGCTGTCGTCCGGCTCGGAGAGTAGGGGATGTTTGCCGGTTACCCAGTTGAACTTGCCGGAATCCACTACGATGCCGCCGATGCCGTTGCCGTGTCCGCCCAGCCATTTGGTGAGCGAATGCACAACGATGTCGGCGCCGTGTTCGATCGGACGGAGCAGGTGCGGCGTGGTGAAGGTGCTGTCCACGATCAGCGGCAGGCCGTGGGCGTGTGCAATCTTCGAGATGGCCTCGATGTCAGAAACGTCTAGCGACGGATTGCCGATGGTTTCGGTATAGAGGGCTTTCGTTTTAGCCGTGATCGCCTTGGCGAAGTTCTGCGGATCGGTCGGATCGACAAATTTCACCTTAATGCCCAGCTGCGGCAGGATGTTGTTGAACTGCGTGTAGGTTCCGCCGTAGAGGTTGCTAGACGCCACGATTTCATCACCGGCCTGAGCGAGGTTGATGATGCTGTAGAAGATGGCTGCCGTGCCGGACGCTACTGCAAGAGCGGCGGCTCCGCCTTCGAGCGCGGCGACGCGCTGTTCGAGCACATCGTTCGTCGGGTTCATCAGCCGCGAATAAATATTGCCCAGCTCTTTCAAGCCGAACAGATTGGCGGCGTGCTCGGTGTCGCGGAAGACATAGGCACTGGTTCTGTAAACGGGAACCGCACAGCTGCCTGTGGAGTCCGGGGTGTAGCCGGCATGAAGCGCCAGCGTTTCGGTATTCTTGCTCATGGTTATTCCTCTCTTTCTTAATATTCCGCCAGAGAGGGCGAGGTGAGATGCGGTTGACCATCAACTTTCCCCTCACGGGGCGCATCGCCTTTTGCCAGGCCGTGGCACCTTGGGTTGTCAGGTTGCCGGGCGTTTACCTCACGCCTCTCTGAATGCATGGAGCGCAAGATACGCTTTTCGTTTTGGCTGTCAAATAAAAATCTGATGAAAAGGATAAGCAATCACGGGATTACCATTTCGGCCTGTATTTACAAGGCTCGGAAAAAATGAATGATGCGTTTCAAAATGGTTGGAAAGCCGGTAAGGTGTCGGCTTATGCGTAGATTTTATATTTCAATTCTCGTTCTGCTGGCCGGAGTTCTGCCGGTTCGGGCCGACTCCGACCGCCTGCTGAATTCACTGAAACCGGCCGGTTACGTCAGCGATTTTGCCAACGTGATGAATCCTGCCGATCGCGCCGCGACGGAAAAAATTCTGGCCGAACTGGAACAGAAAACCGGCGCGCAGGTTTCGGTGGTGACGCTGAAATCGCTGGAAGGCGGGCAGATTGACGATTTCGCCAACCGGCTTTTTGCACGCTGGGGAATTGGACAGAAAGGCAAAGACAACGGACTGCTACTGATCGCCGCGATTGAAGACCGCAAAGTCCGCATCGAAACCGGTTACGGTTTTGAAGGTGTCTTGCCGGATGCGGCGGCAGGGCGGTTGATTGACCAGTACGTCCGGCCCGCGTTCCGCAACGGCGATTATAGCGGCGGACTGCGCAGCGGCGCGATGGCTCTGGCTTCGGTGGCGGCGACCGTTTCCGGAGTTGAATTGACCGGTGTCCAGAATCAGGAACGCTACAGCAGTTCCCAGCAGCAGACACGCAAGGGCGGCGGAATTATTCAACTGATCTTTGCTGTGATCATGATCATCGTCGTGATTCGTCATC
>JABFQY010000005.1:300000-411152 GCA_013141415.1 Kiritimatiellaceae bacterium | reverse complement strand
TGTTGCTCAGCTCCATCGCCACCAGTAACGTATCGCTGTTATGTGAGTTGTCCGTCATGCTGTCCTCCTTTTGTTGTTCCACTAAGGATTATAGCGATTGCGGCAACTCACATAGCATCTACAGTTTCGAAATCCATTTTGTAGGCCGGGTGACATCCTTGTCCGCCGAAGGAGGAACCCGGCGAACCCCGACATTTCCAATCATTGGAAATTTTCGCGCCAAGCCGCAAAGCCGCCAGGTTTTTTGGAATGATTGTGGTGGAACGCGATCTCCGAGCGCGTTTAAGCGTGCCCGGAGGTCACGCTCCACCTAAATACTCCCATTAATCCACCAATCCCCTCATCCATTGTTCCATTTCCAAAACTTTTCCTTCCCGCAACTCTTTGAATCGCTATAGTCGCCGCAACTCCGGTGGCCATGTCGGCTGTGATTTGAAAAAATCTAATCAAAGTCCGTTCAATACAGCTGTTGGAAGGTTGGAAAAGAAGGAGGGGTTATGGCGATGACGAAGTGTAAGGAGTGCGGAACGGATATCAGCACAAAAGCTGAAGCGTGTCCGAAGTGCGGTGCAAAGCGGAAGAAGACCTCTCCAATCGGCTGCCTTCTTGGAATTATCGTCTTGATCATCATTATCGCGGGAAGCATCAGCGCCCCCAACTCGGCAACCAATTCATCAGGCACGGCATCGTCCTCCGCCAGCCAACAATCAGAGACAAAACTCATCCTACTGAACTGGAGTTGGCACGAAGAACATGGATACGCGATTGTTGAAGGTGAAGTGAAAAACATATCTTCTGAAAACCTTCGGAATGTCCAAGCCGTAGCTACGTTCTACACCGCTGATGGCAAGTTTATCACGTCCGATGACGCCCTTATAGAATACAATCCTATCATTCCCGGGCAAACATCGCCTTTTAAAACTATGGCAACCTACAACCCAGCGATGGATTCCGCTAAAATTACATTTAAAGAACTTATGGGTGGAACCATTCCGTGGAAGAAAAAAGAGTAATTTCTTAATATCTTGGGGAATTATACATCAGTGCCTGATCCCTTCCCTACCCAAGCTTGGAGAGCAAGGGCATGGCGACACCGAGGTCGCTGGGAGCGCGGCTAAAAATCCGGCAAAACTGATCTGCTAAAGTTGCCGACTCCCCCGTCTCGCAAATTGAAACTTTCCACTTTGAAAGCAGCTGTGCTAGGCTAACACAGTTTCAATGGAGGTGTTCCCGATGACAACTAAAGAACTGGCGATCCAAACCATCAGCCGCCTGCCGGACAGCGCCGACTGGATGCAGATTGAAGAACGCATCCACTTCGCCGCTGGTCTGCGCAAGGGACTTTATGAACTCGACCGCGGCGAAGGCATTGCGCACAGCGTGGTTAAAGAGGAGTTCGCAGAATGGCTTTCCAAATAATCTGGTCACCGTCCGCCCGCTGGGATCTCATGGATTTGCGGGATTACATATCACTCGACAGCTCGGAGATCGCCAAACGTTTTATCTCATCGCTCTTTGATGCCGTTGAGCACCTTGCTGACTTCCCGCTCAGCGGACGAATTGTTCCTGAACTGCGGGATGAACAGATTCGGGAAGTGATCAAGCGGCCATGCCGGATTGTTTATCGTATAAATCGAAACGACATCGAGATTATCCGCATCTGGCATTCCGCCAGAGGAATCCCAGAAATTTACTGACTGCAGGGTTTATAATACTCTGTGCCTTTGTGCCTCAGCGCCTGATCTCTTCCCTACCCAAGCTTAGAAAGCGAAGGCATGGCGACGCCGAGGTCGCTGGGAGCGCGGCCAAGGCGGTCGAGCAGCTGGATGATGGCGCGGGTCTGGTCAGCGATACTTTCGGTGGCGTGGGCGCGGCCGTCGTAGATGGCGTAGTCGGCGCGGTAACGTAACGGCGTGACATTCAACATCACCGAGCTGGCACCGGCCATCAGTCCGCGTTCGCGGGCGTTCGGCGACAACGTTTCAAAAGCGGTGGTGACCAATACCTTGGCCTGCGGCGGCGCGGCGATCCGGGCGGCGGCCAGCGCGCGAAGCATCTGCGATTCGGTGGCAGGAATAATGTCGCGGCGACGATGACTGGTCAGCACCGGACCGAAGCTGAACATCTCGGCATTCAGTTCGCCCGCCAGCAGAATGTCGTCGGCCAGCGAATCAACCGTCTGGCCGGGCAGACCGATCAGTCCGCCGGTAACGGTCAGCCAGCCGGTCTTGAGCGCGTGGCGCAGATGGCTCAGGCGGACTTCCAGCGTGTCGCCGGGATGAAGCGCGGCATAAAGTTTGGCGTCCGAGGTTTCAAAGCGCATGAGCAAGGCGCGGGCACCGGCTTCGTAAAGCATGTCGAGACCGTCGAGGCCGACTTCGCCGAAGCTGACGCAAATAAAGACGCCGTGACGCCGTTTGATCTCGGCCACGATCTCGGCCAGAAACGCCGGAGTGTAAGCGGGATCTTCGCCGGACTGGAGCACCAGCGACTTAAAGCCGAAACCTTCAATCGCTTCTTTGGCCGCCTCAAGAATTTCGTCGCGGGTCATGCGGTAGCGGCGGGTCAGCGTGGAGTTGGCCGCCAGCCCGCAGTAGAGGCAGTCGCTGGAGCAGTAGTTTGAAATTTCGAGAATGCCGTGCACGCAGCAGGAGTTGCGGTGGTGCAGGTGGCGGACGGCATTGGCGGTGCGGTAGAGCCGTTCGAGGCGCTCCGGCTCTTCGACGGTCAGCAGATAGCGCAGGTCATCGCGGGAAATTGATTCGCCGGCACCGGCCTTATCGAGAATGTCCTGAAGCGGACGGTCATTCGGTTCCGGCGCGGGACGTTCCGACATGGCGGTATCGCGTTCCTGCAACACCAGAAACAGTTCGTTCCAGGTATCGAGCATTTCGCGGGCAAAGTCGGGATCAACTTTTTCAATGACATAACCGCCCTGCGCATAAACGTAGTCGCCGGGCTGGATGTTGGTGAGTTCACAGAGCGCCGAACGGATTTCACCGAAGTAACTAATCACAGCGTTGCGACAGTTAATCTCTGTCACAACCCCTGGAAGCGCGTAGCACATCAGATCAAGTCCACGTCGAGAACCCGCAGGCCGGAACGGTGGCCGCAGGGACGGCCTGGCCTGGAACATTGCGGACAGGTAAATACACCGGGCTGGCGTTCAAATTCGGCGTCGCAGGCCGGACAGAAAAGACGCGGCGGCACATGTCGGTATTCGATTTTGGCGTCAGCCATCGCCGGTTCTTCGGCCAGATGCGATTCGAGATGCATCTCCACCGATATTTCGTCCATATGGGAATCGGGACTCAATTCGAGAACGATACGACTCACCTTCGACGCCCCTACGGCTTTCATCCGCCGCTTCACGTCTTCGATCACGCCGTCAATTAGGTGGTCTTCGTGCATATCAAAATGTCTCCACGTCCTTCGTCACCGTCGGAATGCCGTGATCGCCGGTCAGCGTCAGACACTTTTTCGGGCAGACTTCGACGCAATAGCCGCAGGAAATGCAACGCAGACGGTCGATGTGCCACTTTTTATTTTCCCGGTCAACATCCAGCGCCTGGGTCGGGCAGCGCTTGGCGCATAACGTGCAGAAGATGCAGTCAGAGATTTTGATGTCGAGACGTCCGCGCGAACCGGGACAAATTTTCCGGGGTTCAAACGGATATTTCGTCGTGACCGGCGTACGGAACGTCCACGCCAGAATCATTTTTTTCATTTGGAAAAATGCCATGGTGTTACCTCTCTGTGCAGCTGATGCAAGGGTCAATCGTCAGGACAAGAACCGGAACGTCGGCCAGTTCGCAGCCCGCCAGCATTTTGACCAGCGGCGGAACGTTGGCAAAGGTCGGCGTACGGGCGCGGAAGCGGGTCAGATTCTTGGTGCCGTTGCCCTTGATGTAATAAACCACTTCGCCGCGGGGCTGTTCGACACGCGAGAAAAATTCACCGTCCGGATTGCCGGTCACTTTGACGGCAATTTCACCCGCAGGCATTTTCGCCGCCGCCTGACGGATCAGGTCAACCGACTGGAACAACTCGGCGCAACGCACCGCGCAACGGCTATAGGAATCGCCGTCCGTTTTCGAGATCGGCTGGAAGTCCAGCTCGCCGAACGCGGCGTACTTCAGCAGACGCATATCATCGGCCACGCCGCTTCCGCGCAGGGTCGGGCCGACCGCGCCCAGCATAATCGCATCGGCTTTGGAGATCACGCCGACACCGCAAAGGCGGTGTTTGACCGAATTGTCGTTCATGAAGACATCGACAATCAGCTGCATCTCCTTCTCAATTGTTTCCAACTGGGCCAACAGCCAAGCCATTTGTTCCGCCGGAATATCGCGGCGGGCGCCGCCGACTTTGCAGGAACCGAAGATGACGCGTCCGCCGGTGGTTGCTTCGATCAGGTCGAGAACCTGTTCGCGAACCCGCCATGTGTGCATGAACAGCGATTCGAAACCGAACGCGTCGGCCATCAGACCGGCCCACAGCAGATGACTGTGAATGCGGGAAAGCTCACCCCAGATCGTGCGCAGATATTTGGCACGGGTCGGAACTTCAATCTTCATGATTTCTTCGATGCCCTGACAGTAGGTCTGGCCGTGGATGAAACTGCAAATGCCGCAGATGCGCTCGGCGACATAGACGTACTCGATGTAGTCCTTCTTCTCGACCAGCTTTTCCAGTCCGCGGTGAATGAACCCGATCGAAGGAACGGCCTCGACGACTTTTTCGTCCTCGACGATCAGGTCGATATGAATCGGCTCCGGAAGCACCGGGTGCTGCGGACCAAAAGGAATGATTGTGCGAGTGCCCATAATTATTTGACCTCCGGTTTGGCGGCCGCTGGAACGGAAGCTGACGCGGCATCTTGAATAAACGGATGTTTCATAGCGGTCTTATAGAAGTTGCCTTTGAAATCGAGGGCGTTGCCGTCCACCTGAACCCCGAACAGATCGCTGATTTCGTTTTCGTAGGTGAAAGCGCACCAGTAGATGCCGCTGACACTTGGAACGCGCGCGCCGATCTTCGGCTGGAGGAAGCGGAAGTTGACGAACTTGCGGTTGAGGTCAAAGCTGTAGTCGAGCTGGAGCTCTTCGCCCAGCCGCGTGACGCAGATTTGAACCAGCCGGTAGCCCTGCTCCTTCATTTTCCGCGTTTCGGCCACCAGCGTTTCCGGCATGACGGTGATGATGGTTTGTTCTTCGATCATGTGCGCTCCTTTTGCATATAAACCCGCTGCGCGGTCGGCGTGAACGGTTCCGTCCGGACGTGCCGGTAACCCGTTTTTTCGTAAAGATGGATATTCCGTAAACTTTGATGACCCATCACCGCTTCGTACATAGAGACATCGCCAACCTCTAGTTCGAGCTGCCGAATCAGACGCGTGGCGATCCCGCGTCCCTGAAAATACGGATGCACAATCACCCGGCTGATGCGGGCGGCGGTGCCGTCGCGGCGGCCGCGAATCGAACCGATGATCTTGCCGTTGACAACCGCCTTGAGAAAGATCGTCTGCTCGAAGTCAGCGGTAATTTCTTCCATCGTCTGGCCCATGGCCGGAACGCTGGCGTCGCCGTAGAGCTCAGCCTCGCTGCGATAGGCAATCTTCTGCAACGCCAGAATTTCAGGAATATCCTTCTGGTTAGCCCGATTGATCATCACTTCGCCGCTACCGGCCCCGGCGGAAGATTGCATAAGGCTGCGCTTTTCTTCCAGTACGCCCAACGCGCGGACTACGCCGTCGATGATTGCCTCGGGGCGGGCCGCGCAGCCCGGAACATACACATCGACCGGAATCACGGTATCGATGCCGCCGAGGACGTTGTAGCATTCGCGGAAAATACCGCCGGAGGTGCCGCATATCCCGATGGCGACGACCACTTTCGGATCCGGCATCTGGGCGTAGATATTGCGAACGACCGGCGCGTTCTGGACGTTAACCGAACCGGTCACCAGAAAGATGTCGGCATGCTTGGGATTGCCGGTATTGATGATACCGAAACGCTCGACGTCAAAGTTCGGCATCAGACAGGCGAGCACTTCGATGTCGCAGCCGTTACAGCTCGACGCATCGTAATGGATCACCCAGGGGGACTTTTTAAAAGCGGTCATACAGGTGTTCCTTTCATTTCCAAAGGGCTAAAAGAATCAGGTTGGCTACCGCCAGCACCAGCGTCACCGTCCAAGCGCTCTTGATCGCGAGCTGCCATTTCAGGCGGGCGAAGGTGTTGTCGACGAAAATCATAAAGAAGAAGACCAGCACCATGGCGGCGGCGGCGACCCACAGGTTAAAGGCGAAGAACAAACCGACCCACGCGAACAGGACGACGTTCTCGTACCAGTGGGCAATTTCGATCAGCGCCAGCATCTTGCCGGAGAATTCGGTGGTAATCCCTTTCACCAGTTCCTGATGGGCGTGGTGCGAAGTCGAAAGGTCAAATGGCGATTTGCGGAACTTGATTTCCAGAATGTAGAGAAACCCGGCGAAAATCAGAATCAACTTCAGTGGATTGACGGGGTTGGCAAAAATGTCATCGACGCGAAAGCTGCCGCTGGTCATGTACATGCCGACGGCGGCCATCAGCACCATCGGTTCGTAGGCGACCATCTGGATCAGTTCACGCTCGGCTCCGATGAAGCTGTAGGGCGAACTCGCTTTGTAGGCCGCGAGGACAAGAAAAATTCCAGCCAGCGTCAGCGAAAAGATCACCAGCAACAGGTCGGAACCGCAGAAGAACAGCGCGCCAGTGAAAACAACAAAGAGGAAGAAGAACAGAACATAGAAGTTCTGCGAACGGCGGACCACGATACTTTCCTTGCCCCACAGTTTGGCGACATCGTAGAAGGCCTGCCGGATCGGCGGACCGCGACGACCTTGCATGCGGGCCGTCAGCTTGCGGTCGATACCGGCCAGCAAGCCGCCAATGAGCGGCGCCAGCACCAGATAAGCTCCCAGACGGATCATCACTTCCTTGAACGGAAGCGTATGCGGAGCAATGGTGTGGATAATTTCCTGCGGCAGGCCGATCGGCATCAGGAAGGTTCCGGCCAGCGCGACCAGTGTTGCGATCGAAATCCAGAAACCGGCCTTGAAAACCCGCTCTTCGCCAAGCAGCTGGCCGATGTAATAGTTGTGCATCGACATGTCGCGGATGATGCCGGCCGACCCCTGAAAGCGGGCCTGACCGTCGGTTGATTCAACGTTGGCACCGGCGAGATAGGCATCAACCACCTTCACTTTGCGGTTGTAGTTGAAAAAACTGAGCGGAAACATCGACACCATCGCCAGCATCAGTCCCATGACAATCAGATTGCTGTGCCCCAAAACGCTGTCCGCCGCCTTGAAGCCGCCGCCGATATACGGCTCAATGAACTGGTTGGAGATCAGCGGGAAGCTCATGCAGGTGAGAATGGTTAAACCCGCCAGAGAACCCAGAGCAACCCATTTTCCGCCGCTGATGCCTTTTTCTTTCTTTTCCATCGAACCGGTAATCTGCAGCAGCTTGCCCAGCCACTTGACCCAGAAGAAAAGCGTGGCCGAACTGCCGAAGACAATGAAGATCGAGAGAAGCGGATGCGCGTCAACAATCGCTTTGAGAACGGCCCATTTACTGATCAGCATACCGAACGGGGCGAGAAACATGCCGGCAATACCGATCTCGATCATCACCGCGATTTTCGGCATGCGCAGAACCAGTCCGGCCATATCCTCGACATCGCGGCTGTGTATCTTGTTTTCGACCACGCCGACACAGAGGAAGAGAAGCGCTTTGGCCACGGCATGAAAAATGATCAACAGGATGCCGGCCCAGACCGCTTCTTTGGTGCCGATACCGCCGCAAAGAACAATCAGTCCGAGGTTGGAAACCGTCGAATAGGCCAGGATCTTCTTGGCGTCGCTTGTACAAATGGCAACGAGCGAACCGGCGACAAACGTGACCGCGCCGACCAGCGCAACAGCCAGTCCAACTTTCGTTCCCTCCAGATTCGGCGCAAGACGGAGAACCAGATAAACGCCCGCCTTCACCATCGTGCTGGAATGCAGCAGCGCGGAAACCGGTGTCGGCGCCACCATCGCACCGCGCAACCATCCGGCGAACGGAAACTGAGCCGCCTTGGTGATACCGGCGAAAGCGAGCAGGCCGGCAGCGATAACAATCATCTGTGAAGCGTGGCCCTGATCTCTCAGTCCGAGCAGAGTTCCGATTCCGTTGTTGCCCAGCAGGACAATCGCCAGCGCAAAACCAAGACCGCCCATCAGGTTCATCGTCAGGGCGCGCATGGCGTTGGTCTTGGACTCGGCTGTCTCTTTGTAGCCGATCAGCAGGAACGAACTTAGCGTGGTGATTTCCCAGAAGAAATAGAGCCAGTTCAGGCTGTTGGAAAAAACGATACCGAACATGGCGCCGAGGAAGATGAAGAACGTGGCGAAGAACATCGGGCGGCGGTCGCGGAATTCCGGATGCTGTTTGTGGAACTCTGTCATATAGGCGGGTGCATAGATGCAGATCAAACCGCCGATAATGCCGATCACCAGAACCATGATCACGGAAAGCTGGTCGCAGAGAATCCACGGCGAAACGGCGGCGACCGATTCAGTCACCGGTACCGGCTTGAGCAGTTCGTGAATTTCAAAACCTGCCACCAGCAGGAACTGCGTCAGGAGCAACCCAAGAGCCAGCCAGTTTTTGGATTTCGCCGTGATCCGGATCAGGAAGCTGGCAATCAGCGCCTCAACGGCGAGCATGACAAAACTGATATTGTGCGCAGACCCGTCCAGACCCATCGTGTTCTGATTAGACTTCCAGGCGAGAAGAACCGATCCGGCCATGACGACGGCCGTGGCGGCATAGACGGCGTAGCGCCGCAGGATATCGCTGGAAATGAACAGCAGGACGACACCTGCCAACAACGGAAAAGCCACCATCCATGGAATCAGGTTTTCAATCATTACCTATTACCTCGTTACTCTGCCCGCTTCGCTCCGGCTCGCTCGACGGCGCCCGGCAATGCTGCCCAGAAAAGCGCAGAACTATATGGTTTGTCTGCCGACTTTCAACAACATCCTTTAGTTTTTCATTGCACCCTCACAACAGACATTTCCGGATACTCTGAACCGGCCTTGACATAATCACGGCTTTAAATACACATTGCCTGTTTTCAAACAGATCCAGCCGAAATAATCCTATGAACAACAAAGCCAAAATCATCTACACCATTACCGACGAAGCCCCGGCTTTAGCCACACAATCCCTGCTTCCGATCATTGAAGCCTTCACCGCCGCCGCCGGTGTAACCGTCGAACCGCGCGACATTTCCCTTGCAGGCCGCATTCTAGCCGCCTTCCCCGACTTCCTGACCGAAAAACAGCGCGTTCCCGATGCGCTGACCGAGCTGGGCGCGCTGACCCTGCAACCGGAAGCCAACATCATCAAACTGCCGAACATTTCCGCCTCCATGCCGCAACTGAAAGCCTGCATCGCTGAACTCCAGTCCAAAGGCTTTAAACTGCCCGACTACGACGACCCGTCCGCCAAACCCCGCTACGACAAAATCAAAGGCAGCGCGGTCAATCCGGTTCTGCGCGAAGGCAACTCCGACCGCCGCTGCGCCGCCGCCGTCAAACAGTACGCCAAAAACAACCCGCACCGCATGGGCGCTTGGTCGCCGGATTCCAAATCCGTTGTCTCCAGCATGAGCGCCAACGATTTCTTCGGAAATGAAAAGTCGGTCACCGTTCCGTCAGCAACCGTCGCCAAAATCGAACTCGTCGCCGCCGACGGCAGCGTCACCGTTCTTAAGGACGGCCTGAAACTTCAGGCGGGCGAAATTCTTGACGGAACGTTCCTGAGCGCCAACGCGCTGCGTAAATTCCTGACGGACCAAATCGCCGCCTCGAAAAAAGCAGGCGTTCTCTTCTCTCTGCACATGAAGGCCACCATGATGAAAGTCTCCGACCCGATCATCTTCGGCCACTGCGTTTCCGTTTTCTTCAAACCGGTTTTTGACAAACATGCCGCCACCTTCGCCAAGCTGAGCGTCAACGTAAACAACGGTCTTGGCGACTTGATCGCCAAAATCGCAACCCTGCCCACTGATCAAAAAGCCGAGATCGAAACCGATATCGCCGCTGTCTATCAATCCGCGCCGGACATCGCCATGGTCGATTCCGCCAAAGGCATCACCAACCTCCATGTTCCGAGCGACATCATCATCGACGCCTCGATGCCCGCCGCCATCCGTACCTCCGGCCAGATGTGGAACAAGGACGGCAAACAGCAGGACACCAACTTTATTATTCCCGACCGCTGCTACGCCAGCATCTACGCCGAAACCATCGCCTTCTGCAAAACCCACGGCGCATTTGATCCGCGCACGATGGGCAGCGTGGCGAACGTCGGCCTCATGGCACAGGCCGCCGAAGAGTACGGCTCGCACAACAAGACCTTCGAAATTCCGGCAAACGGAACCGTTCGCGTCAGCGATGGCTTCGGTAACGTGCTGTTTGAGCACAAGGTTGAAAAAGGCGACATCTGGCGCGCCTGTCAGGCAAAAGACGCGCCGATCCGCGACTGGGTTAAGCTCGCCGTCACCCGCGCCCGCGCCACCGGCGTGCCGGCCATTTTCTGGCTCGATAAAAACCGCGCCCACGACGCCCAGCTCATCGCCAAGGTTGAAAAATATCTGAAAGACCACGACACAAAAGGTCTGGAACTTCAAATCATGTCGCCCGAAGCGGCGACCCGCCTTTCGCTCGAACGGGCCAAAGCCGGACTGGATACCATTTCCGTCACCGGCAACGTCCTGCGCGACTACCTCACCGACCTCTTCCCGATTCTGGAACTCGGCACCAGCGCCAAAATGCTCTCGATTGTTCCGCTAATGAACGGCGGCGGCATGTTTGAAACCGGCGCGGGCGGCTCCGCCCCGAAACACGTTCAGCAGTTCCTGAAAGAAAACTATCTGCGCTGGGACTCACTCGGCGAATTCCTCGCCCTCGGCGTATCACTCGAACATCTGGCGACGGTATTTAAAAATCCGAAGGCGCAAATTCTCGCCGACACACTCGACGCCGCTACCGCGAAATTTTTACAGGAAGACAAATCACCGGCCCGCAAAGTCGGCGAACTCGACAACCGCGGAAGCCACTTCTATCTCGCGCTCTACTGGGCCGAAGCGCTCGCCGCGCAAAATAAGGATGCGGAACTCAAAGCGCGCTTCGCCCCGCTCGCCAAAGCACTGGCGGAAAACGAAACAAAAATTATCGCGGAACTGACCGCCGTTCAGGGCAAGCCGGTCGATGTCGGCGGCTACTACCGCCCCGACGCAATACTCGTCTCCGCCGCCATGCGCCCGAGCAAGACGTTCAACGCGGCTCTCGCCGCGTTGTAGTCGAAGGTCGAAAGTCTCAAGGTCAAACGTAGACGCGACGCCCTCGTCGCGTTTCCAATGTTTGGAACCCGGTTGCGACAGAGCGCAACCCTCCTGGATGGCGCTGCTCCGCCAGCGCCAACTTCGCTACAGGAAAATCTGGAGTGCGGTGGCAAGCGACTCGTCCGCCGCAGCCTTGGCGAAGGCGGAAAACGAAACAAAAATTATCGCGGAACTGACCGCCGTTCAGGGCAAGCCGATCGATATCGGCGGCTACTACCGCCCCGACGCAACACTCGTCTCCGCCGCCATGCGCCCGAGCCAGACCTTCAACGCCATACTCGCCTGCCTCGCCGTAGACTGAACGAAGGCGGGCGGCGTTGTAAGAAAATCTGGAGTGCGGTGGCAAGTGAAACGCGACACCGCTTTTATATTGTTACAGAAAGCGCCGTCGCCCGCTAGAGCATTTCACGAATGAAATGCCGCACCCATATTTTGTAGGACGAGCTTCTCTGTATCCAGAGAGCTTGTGTCCCATGCACGGGCAGGAGCACACACGCTCCCGAATACGGGAAGCGCGTCCTACAAGCGAATCGCACGGCATCTCAATTGTTAAGTGCTATAGTTGCCGGCGCACTCCAGAAAGCTACGCTTTCTGCGCTTCGAGAAGTTCTTTGATCCCCTTTTCGGCGAGGTCCATCATTTGAGCCATCTGCTCTTTGGTGAACGGCTCTGCTTCGGCGGTGCCTTGTACTTCAACCAGTTTGCCGGAGGCGGTCATGACGACGTTCATATCCACTTCCGCCTTGGAGTCTTCGACGTAGCAGAGGTCGAGCAGCGGTACGCCTTTATGAATTCCGACGCTGATGGCGGCGATGGCTTCTTTGATCGGATCTTCTTTGATCAGTTTTTCAGCGAGCAGGCGGTCAACCGCCAGGCGAAGCGCGACATACGCGCCGGTGATGGAGGCTGTACGGGTTCCGCCATCGGCCTGAATGACGTCGCAGTCGATGTAAAGCTGGCGGCGGCCCAGCTTTTTCAAATCAATGACGGAGCGAAGCGCGCGGCCGATCAGCCGCTGAATTTCCATGGTGCGTCCGCCGAGTTTTCCCATTGCGGCTTCACGCTTGGCGCGGTCGGCCGTGGCGCTCGGGAGCATAGAATATTCGCAGGTCAGCCAGCCGCCTTCGACATTCTGGGCGCGCATCCAGCCGGGAACGCTTTCGTCCACGCTGACGGCGCAGATGACTTTGGTATTGCCCATTTCAACCAGCACGGAGGCTTTGGCGTTGATGGTGAAGTCGCGGGTAAATTTTACCGGGCGGAGCTGGTCGGGTTTGCGTCCGTCGTAACGAAGTTCCGCCACGTTGATGAACTCTTCGAGATTGATGCCGGTGCTGATTTTGTTGAACGGTTTTTTATCCATAAGGGCGCCGATTATGATGAACCGCCCCCCGATTGCAATTTCCAAGGCTCGGAAAATACAGGAACCCGTCAGTGGTTCGGCGGAAGTTCGACGATGGAGAGCCAGAAGTTTTCGATGACTTTGATTACTTCGATGAAGCGGTTCAGGTCGATCGGCTTACGGATATAGCAGTTGGCGTACATGTGATAGGCCTTGGCTACATCGTCTTCGGCGTCAGAGGTGGTCAGAATCACGACCGGAATAGAGCGCAGGCTTTCATCCGTCTTGATTTCGGCCAGCACTTCACGGCCGTCTTTTTTGGGAAGATTCAGATCCAGAAGAACCAGATCGGGACGCGGGGCGCCTCCGTGACCGTTTATGCGCCGGAGAAACTTCATGGCTTCCACGCCATCCTTCGCAACGTGCAGATTGTTACGGATTTTATTTTCCTTGAGCGCCTCCTGAGTCAGGCGGACATCTCCGGGATTATCTTCGACCAGCAGAATTTCAATTGCACGGTACGTAGCCATAATCAGTTTTTCCCTTTCTTCGGCAGAGTGAACCAGAAAGAACTCCCTTTTCCTGCCTCGGACTCTACACCGCTCTTTCCGCCGTGTCGCTCAATTATTCGTTTAAAAACCGCCAGACCGATGCCGGTGCCGGGATAATCCGCTCGGCTGTGCAGGCGCTGAAATATCTTAAAAATCCGCTCCTGATATTCCGGCGCAATGCCGATGCCGTTATCACGAACAGTGATTTTCCAGTGATCGGGAAATTCATCGGCGGAGATCTGCACCTCCGGAGATTTGTCGCCCTTAAATTTCAGCGCGTTGCTGATGAGATTCTGAAAAACCTGTCCAAGCTGCACCTCGTCGCCGGAAACTCCGGGAAGCGGCCCGGCGGTGACGTGCGCGCCGGATTCAAAAATACGTTTTTCAAAATCCCGCAAAACCCGCTGAAGGATCCGATTCAGGTCAACCGGCGCGAAGGGTTTCTGGCGGGAATGCAGACGGGAATATTCCAGAAGAGAATCAATGAGCTTCTGCATGCGCATCGCGCCGTCCGAGGCATAATAGATGAAGTCCCGCGCGTCCTGATCCAGCTTGTCCTTATAGCGCCGTTCAATGAGCTGAACATAATTTGAAACCATACGCAGCGGTTCCTGCAGGTCGTGTGAGGCGATGTAGGCAAACTGTTCCAGATCCCGGTTGGAAACACGCAGCTCATCCATGGCCTCGATCAGTTTCTCCTGAGCTTCTTTCCGGTTCGTGATATCCTGACCCTGCGCGATCGTGGCCATCTGCCTCTTGCCGTCCGGGCCGAAGATGGGCGCCGAGTTCCAAAGAACCGTCCGCTGTGAACCGTCCGCGTGCCGAATAGGGACCTCCACCAGATCAAAGCGTTCGCCTTCACTCGCCCTCTTCACAATTCCCATGGCGCGCGCTTTTTGATCCTCGGCAAAAAGAACCTCCAGCCCCTGACCCAGAACCTGCTCCGCATTCATCCCTGCGATTGATTCGAAGGCGCGATTGAAACGGGTGATCCTGCCGTCCGCATTCCAAACGATGATCGGGGCGTTGGCGTAGTCGATCAGATTTTCCAGATAGTCATTGGTTTCGCGCAACGCCTCCGCCGTTTTCGCCTTTTCCTGATAAAACCGGACGCGCTGCTGCCGCCAGACCAGTCCGATCGCAGCGGCGGAACCAAACAGCAGAACGCCGACCATACCGACCACCTGCCAGAGTTGCGCCTGCAACGGGGCAACCACTTCCGTTTTGTCCTGACGGGCCACCATGAACCAGGGCGAATCCGGGATGGCGCGAATCGCAGCAACCACCGGCTCACCCCGGTAATCATCTCCTTCGACGATCCCGCTTTGTCCCAGTGCAGCTTTCACCGCCGGCACGTTGGTGAGGGTCAGCGATCCCCGCATGGCGAGCGCGGTATTTTTCCGGAAACGGAGTTCGTTCAGAAAAACGACTTCGTTCCCTTCCCGGCGAACCAGCAGCGTTTCGGCCGTACTGCTGGGTATGGGCCAGCTCTGGATGAACGGATAAAGGTAGGTGGCCGGGTTGATTTGCAGAACCAGCACACCCAGCGGACGGCTGTTTTCTTCATCACGAATGGGAACCAGCAACGACAGGTAAACCGGCGAACCCGGTGCGGGCCGGTAAAAATCCTGAAAGACCACCTGCCCCGACTGAAAAAGTTCCGGCAGGCGCGCTAAAATCAAAGAGGGAACCGGTGTGGTCAGCCCGGGGACGGCCATCCGCGCGGCGCCCTGAGCGTCCAGCAGGAAAACCTGATCGTATTGATAGTGCTCCTGATTTTTTTTCAGCCATATCCGGAGCAGGCGATTCGCCTCCGTATCTTCCGGCTGATCAAGGAAGCGGCGCACTAATTGTGAGAACACGGGGTTGTTGTGAAAGATGGCGGCATCGCCCAGCCGCTCTTTGCGGTACTGTGTCAGCTCGCCGACTTTCAGGTCGGCGATGGCCAGAAGCTGGCGCTCAACTTCGGCCTGATGAGTCTGTTTGTAATTTTTGTAATAAAAACATCCGGCGGTGATGAACCCGGCTGTCAGAAGAATAAAAATCAGAATGAAAACAGACGCGGCTTTCAGCCCTTCTGTTGCTGACAACGAAAGCCGAGGCTGACCGTTTTGTTTCATCGCGGGTGAATCCTTGCAAGCGCGCCATATAACGGATCGGCTTTAAGCGGACGATCAATGAATTCAGCAAAACAGTTTTTTGTCTGTTCATCAGGCGGGTGCGCCCAGTTCGAAAAAGCGATCCAAGGGACATCGGGCCGCAGTTTTCTGAATTCGGCAAGCCGTTCCGCGAGGTCCGGCAGGTCGAGATTACACAGCACTGCGTCCGCCGGAACCTCACAGGTGAGCTTTTCATAAATCGCGTCCAGCGTTTCGGCATAACGGGGAAAAGCCCCGCAACGCTCCAGCAGATGTTCTGCGGCGCGCATGTCGGCCGGGTCGTCGCTCCAGACGCAAATACACCGTCCCGACCATTGCTTACGAACCTCGCCTGCCGCCACTGCATTTTTCACTGAGATATGATCCTGAACAAAAAATGAAAAACACGACCCTTCGCCCTGACGGCTTTCGACGCGGATATCGCCGCCCATGAGTTTCACGAGGTCTTTCGAAATCGCCAGACCAAGTCCGGCCCCGCCGTGTTTACGGGTGTTGGAGTTATCGCCTTGCTGGAACGGTTCAAAAATCCGTTTCATGAAGACGGCGCTGATTCCTTCGCCGCTGTCTTCAACGGCAAATTCAATGCGGCGGCTTCCGGACGGCAACGCCCGGCTCCTCACGGTCAGCCGAACGAATCCTTTTTCCGTGAATTTGAGCGAATTATTTAACAAATTGACCAGCACCTGCTGCAGACGGGCCGGATCGCTGGTGATTTTTTCCGGAACGCTTTCTTCCACCGTGCCGGTCAGTTCAACGCCTTTCTTTCCGGCCTGCTGAGAAAGCAGTGCGATGGTTTCGCTGACCGTTTTACGGATATCAAACGCCTCGTTTTTGATTTCGATTTTTCCGAGTTCGATCCGGGAAATATCGAGAAGGTCGGAGACCAGAGCCAGCATCACGTTCCCGCTGGCGCCGATGGTTTCAATCTGGTCGCGCTGTTCTTCATCGAGTTCCGAAAATTGAAGCAGTTCGGAAAACCCGATGATCGCGTTGAGCGGTGTGCGCAGTTCGTGACTCATGTTGGCCAGAAACTGCGTTTTTTCCAGGCTGGCGGCCTCGGCAGTATCCCGGGCGCGAATCACGGTCTCTTCGGCCGCTTTCTGCGCGGTGATGTCGGCGAACACGGTAGCAAACTGGCCTTTGCGCGGAGAATAGGCGGAAACCGAATAGTGACGGCCCAGCTCACCGGAAAAGTCGTCGATCTGCACCGGCACACCCGTTAACGCCACCTTGCCGTAGGTCTCAATCCAGACAGGCTCTGTTTCCGGCATAATCTCTTTAACCGTTTTGCCGATCATATCCGCCGCCTTTAGTCCGGTCAGTTTTTCAAAAGCCGGATTGACCTCCAGAAAACGGTAGTCGCACGGAATTCCTCTTTCGTCGCAGATGATTTCATGCAGAGCAAACCCGGACTGCATGGATTCAAACAGCTGGTGATAGCGCATTTCGTTTTCGCGGACGGACTCTTCCGCCTGTCTGCGCGCCAAGGCCTCGCCGATATGCGAGGCAATCGCTTCCAGACGTTCAATGATATCGAGGGTGAACCGTTTCCTGCGCCGGTCGTTGAGTTGGATCAGCCCGATGATTTTATTCGCGTTTCGAATGGGTATCAGCGCGACCGAGGCATATCCCTGATGAATGCAGTTATTGCGCGGATGGTTCCGGGGATCCTGACTGGAAGGAAGGTCGAGCAGCGGAAAGGAGTCATTGATCCAGAACGATCCGCCCGGTGTGAAAAGCGGGCTGGACGGATCCGTCTGGCCGGAAAGAACCAGTCCGCAAGTGCATTCCAGACGAACACTGCCATCTTCGTTCCGGCAGACCCCGCCATCCACACTGCGATCAATCAGCGTGTTTTCTGTCAGCAGAAAATCGCCGGAAAAGCCGTTCTGAACGAAATACGGAAAATCGCCGCCGTTTTCCAGACGGATTCCAACGGCATCGAAACCGGTCTTCTCCTTCAGCAGTTCCAGAACGCGCGAAACGGGTTCCTGATCTCCCCTGAACGTATTCAGCACCTGCAGAATGTCGTGCTGGATTTCACCGTACAATCTGGCCTGCCGAACCGCCGTAACATCACGGGCGATATGAATCGCGCCAACCAGCGTGGTCTTGTTGTAAATCGGTGAAACGCTGACATGGAACCAGCCGTCCAGACTCTCCGAAAACATTTCCCGCCGATGTTCCTGCCCGTCGCGAAGCATCGCCTCGTGCGGACAGTCAGCCGCCGGGCAGGTTGTGCCGTGAATATATTCAAAACATTTTTTGCCGGTCAGTTCGGCGGCGGGCACATTAAGAAGATCGGCCATGGCTCTGTTAACGCGAATGATCCGGTGCTCCGCATCGAACAGCGCGACCAGATCCGGTATCGCATCGAAGGTTTTTTCCCACATGGCGTGGGCAGCCATAAGATCGGACGGCTTTTCGTCAGAACCAAGTGAACTCAGCAGAGAGAGATCGCTCCGGCGCTGTTCCGCTTTTTCCGATGCCTCTTTGGATTCGACCAGCTGGGCCGCCGCCGTGCGGCGCGCCAGCACATCCGGGCTGACCGTCATCAGTTCCTGAACAATCGCCGGAACCTTTTCGAACTCGGTGGATTTATCGAAGAAAAAGTCCGCTCCGGCATCCAGACACTTCCGGCGGTACTGCGCATACGGATAGTTCGTCATGATGATGACCGTGATGTCCGGATGGCTCGCCCGGATTGTTTCGAGCACCTTGATGCCGCCGCCGCCCGGCATACGAATATCCAGCACAGCAACATCCGGGCGGAAAATTTCAATCCGCTGGAGCGCCCCGGGCGTATCCACCGCTTCGGCAACCTCAATTCCCGGCTGGCTCAAAAGTCGCTCGACCAGCCGCTTACGAATCGGTTGCGAATCGTCTGCTACAAGAACCTTCATATATTTTCCGACAATAGCGGTATTTTATGCTGAGACAACGTCGGGATGGTGATTTTCTTTCTGTAAGGGAATCCTCCACATTCATTTCACAGCGGCAGCGGCAGCGTTCCCATAATCTGCGTTCCCTGCCCCGGCTCACTTTCAATACACAGTTCGCCGCCAAGCACTTCGACCCGCTCGCGCATGCCCAGCAGTCCAAACGAAGTCGGCTTCTCGGCCGCACCGGGCGCCATTCCGCGCCCGTTGTCGGCCACGGAGAAGTTAAGAATTTTCCCGTCCGACACCAGATTGATTTCAACCCGCGAAGCCTCGGCGTAGCGCGATATATTGGTGAGAGCTTCCTGCACCAGACGGAAAACCGCCGTCCGGATTTCGTCCGTAAATGATTCATCATCCACGTCCGCGAACAGCACGCATTTCGCCGCGTTGCGATGCTGCCACTCGTCCACCATGCCGGCGAGCGCCTCTTCCAGACCCAGATCGTCGAGCGCGCCGGGCCGCAGTCTGCGGCAAAGCGAATGGACGCTTTTAATGCCGTCGCTCAGCAGATCCTGCATGTCCGCCGTTTTTTCTTTCACTTCGCCGCCGCAGTCACAGTTCTGATCCACGACCGCCAGATCGATTTTCAGGGCGGTCAGAATCTGCCCGATGTCGTCGTGCAGTTCACGGGAAAGCCGCTTGCGTTCTTCTTCACGCACCGTCTCCAAATGCTGCGCCAGCCGCTGATAGCGATCTTCGTTTGCCATCAATTTTTCTTCGGACTGCTTCTGATCGGTAATATCGCGGAAACTCCACACGCGACCGACCACCGCACCGCCGATTTTCTGCGGCTGAGAGTACCGCTCGAAGACCCGTCCGTCCCGGAGGTTCAACAGGTCGAGGCTGATCACCTCCGGATGCTGATACAAGCCGTTCACCTTGGCAACAAACAGCTCCGGTTCACAAAGCTGATTGAGAACAAATTCCATTGCGGCACCGTCCAGCCCAGCCTCAACGATATCTTCAGGCAGGCGCCACATTTCGACAAACTTCTGATTGTAACGTACAATCTTTCCGGTGCCGTCCGCCACCATGATTCCGTCGGCGGTTGATTCCAGAGTTGCTTCCAGAATCGATAGTGATTTCTTAACCTCCTGCTCCGTCCGCTTGTTCGCGGTAATATCCATCGTCATTCCGAACAGGCCGATAATTTCACCGTTTTCATCGCGCAGAGGCACCTTGCTGCCAAGGAACGTTCGGGTGGTTCCGTCGGGATAGGTCCGGGTGCCCTCATGAAGGAGTCTGGGACAGCCGCTTTCCATAATTTCACGGTCGCTGGCGCGGTATGGTTCGGCCAGATCGCGCCAGCTCATCTGGTAATCATCTTTCCCGACAACCTCCTGCGGGCTGTCAAATCCCGCTTCGCGCGCAAAGATCTCGTTGCAGGCCATAAAAACAAGATTTTTGTCCTTCAGAAATATGCTGGCGGGAATCGCGTCGATGATTGCCTCGTTGATCCGTTGAGATTCCCGCAAGGCATTTTCCATCTTTTTTCGGTCGGTAATATCCATACACACTCCGAGCAAACCGCTGATTTCACCGTTTTCATCGCGCAGGAGCACTTTACTGGTGATCGTCGTCTCCGTGCTTCCGTCAGAAAGTATCCGGGTTTTCTCCAGCAGGAACCGAGATACCCCGCCCGCCATCAAGTTCCTGTCATCCGCGCGGCACAACTCGGCCCGGTCTCTCCAGCTCATCTGATAGTCGTCTTTCCCGACGACCTCCTGCGGAGTATCGAATCCTGCGTCGTGTGCGAAGACCGTGTTACAGCCCAAGAAAACGAGATCTTTATTTTTCCAGAACACCTGAATAGGAATCGCGTTGATAATGTCCTCGGTGAACTTCTGCGAAGTCCGTAAAGATTCTTCGGTCTGCCTGCGCTGTTCAATGTTGCGGCTGGAACAAACCAGTTCCAGCGGCTTGCCGGAAGAGTCCCTCACCAGTTTGATTGAAGTGGACATCCAGACATACGACCCGTCGCGGGTGCGGAACCTCGCTTCATAATCATTCACCGTACCGCTGGCCGTCAGTCGGGCCATCATGGCGCGCAGACCCGCCAAATCTTCCAGATGAACCAGCGCGTACAAATCCATCCCCCGGAAATCATCCGGCGGATAGCCCAGCACCGGCTGAATGGAAGGCGATGCATACAGTGCTTTCCCGCCGGGAGAGAAAATGGTGACCACATCCTGAATATTTTCCGCCAGCAGACGGTAACGCTCCTCGCTCTCGGTCAAATTCTGTTCGGCCCGTTTGCGGGCGGTGATATCGGTGTCGGTGCCGCGATAACCGGCAAACGTTCCGTCTTCTGCAAAAACAGGAATCCCGCTGCTTAACAGACAAACGAGCGTTCCGTCTTTACGCACATTCCAGTTTTCGTAGTCGCGAAACGACTTGCGCTCATTAATCACTCCGTCAAAAAATTCTCCGGCTTCCGCCGCCTGCGCCGACGTCATCAGTTCGATCTGTTTTTTTCCGATCAGCTCCTGCGGTGTATATCCCAACAGATCAATCGACTTTTCCGAAGCGTAGGAAAACCGCCTGTTGGCATCGGTTTCCCAAACCCAGTCGCTGGTGTTCAGCGTGATGTCTTTAAACCGCGTTTCGCTCTCCTTGAGTTCCTTCGTGCGGCGCTCAACCTGTCTCTCAAGTGCAACCCGCCGACCGGTGATCAGCGCGACCATGCCGCTGATCAGGCCGGTAATCAGCAACCCGGTCAAACCGGCGATCCAGCCGCTGTTTAACGGATGCGCTGCCAGCCAGGATGCCTCCGGCACCATGCGAAGGGCATAAACCTTGCCGAACCGGAACACCGGCACCGTAACGCCCAGCTCTTCATCACGAAGCGTCCAGCATTCCGGACCGCACAAGCCGGATGAGCCCGCAATTAAAAAAGGCGGCTGTCCAACCTTCAGCTGAGACAAACAAACTTCAATATCGCTCTGTCTCTGTCCACCAAGACGCCCGCCGCCCAGCAGATTTTCGGGGTGTACAGCAAAAATCGCCAGACCCTTTTGCTCCTGAGCGCTCACCGGTTTTAAAATCAAAAAAACCGGCAGAGAATTCGCAGATGAAAACAGCTGAACCGGATCGGTCGCTGTACTCAACCCGGTCCTCAGCGCCTGTTGCAGCGCGGCACTGCAAAACGGTTCCGAGTTTAAATCCAAACCCAGAACCGCATCGGATCCGGACGGCACAACATACCGTACCGGATAATACTCCGGACGGCCAGAAACCGGCTCGCGGACGCCTTTCGCATTTTTCTGCCAGATGGAAAAATCCGGAAATCCTTCGCCGTGCGCCGCCTGAACAATTAATCCGGCGGACTCTTCCGAAACGGCTGGTGCCCATATGCAGGCATCCATCAGGCCTCGTTGAATGTTTTTCTGGCAGTAGGATCTGAACTCGTTGTAGATGATGTTCTGACTGGATTCAAAAAAGCAGACCATTTGGTCGATCGCTGCATCCAAATCATTCATTTCAGCCAGATACGTTGCGGAGTGGCTCTGTGCCTGCAAATAAAATGTGTTCAGGCGGAAGTCCCGCTCCAGACGGTGAAAATGACCGGCCACGGCCAGACTTAAGGCGGTCAGAAAGACGGCGCAAAGCATCGCTTCCGTATGCCGGAATCGCGCGGCTCCATCCGGAACAGACCGCCGGTGCAGACGCAAAAACAATCCGATCAACAGCAGTAGCAGAAGAAGAGTCAGAGTGATTCCGCCGGGAACCCATTGTGCACGCCGGACGGCATCTTTCCATTCACCAACTTCTTTATCCACACCGACCACCGCCAGCACATCGCCGGAAACCGGATCGATAACCGGAACCAAAGCGGTCACATGAGTTCCGTATTCTCCGCGGACCGGGCCTTGAATTTGCGGACGGCCTGTCTGGAAAATTTTAAAATTACTCAGATCAGGGCTTCCACAAACGGTTCCGGGCGGTGAAGCCTGCGGGTGCCCTTCCGGAAGACTCTCCGGCCCGGACACAATCTGCCCGTCCAGCAAAGCTATCGTATAAAGACGGTGCAGTCCGGCTGTCTCGGCATACGCCTGCAACTGACCGCAAAGCTGCCGGAATTCAGGCAGACAGCCGTCCCCTTCAGTAAATGAAAGGACGCGCAAACTGGACGGGCTGATCGCCGCCGCAACTCCGGCGGCATGCCGCACCAGCTCGCGGCGCATCTGGAGATCAACGGCCAGACCCGATTGCTTGGCGGCCCACAATCCGGTCAGCAAGACCACGATCATCGTCAAGCCGATCACCCAGCAACGTGCCTGCGAGGTAAAACAAGCCAGTAAATTGTTTCGTAACCTCTCGACCATCCGCCCCTCCTCCAGGCTGGAGAGATTACCTGAGGCACAAATCGCCCGCAAGAGGTTTCAAATGAATGACAAATTCTACAACAATTGCGGCTGGCTCTGTTCGCGGATGAAACTGCTTGCGTGATACAGCAGATCGCTTCCATCCGTCAGCCCCAGCTTTTCGCGAATCCGTTCGCGATAGGTCTCGATGGTCTTAACACTCACCTTGAGTTTATCGGCAATCCGCTTGGGAACATAACCGTGCCCGGTCAAACAAAAGACCTCGAATTCACGGTGTGAAAGCCGGTCGAACGGCGACCCGGTTTCCCGGCCCCGCCGCACAGAACGTATGCCGGTTTTTTTGCGCAACTCAGAGTTAAGATAGACACCGCCTGAAGAAACCGCCTCGACTGCCGCCAGCAGGTTCTCGCCCGGCTCATCAATGGAAATATACCCGGAGGCTCCGGCGCAAATTGTCCGTTCGGCATAGACGTGGTCGTGGTGCAAATACGAAAAAGTCAGCAGGCCGACCATCGGAAACTTCCGATGAATCAGCTGAAGCAGAGACATCCCGCTGCAATGTTGCATGGAAATATTCAATAGGATCACATCCGGGCAAATGGACTGAATCTGATCAAGCGCGTCATCGGAATGCGAAGATTCGAAAACAAGAACACCCGGCGACTGCCTTAAGCCCTCGGCAAAGAACGTTCTGCAAAGATGAAAATCATCCACCAGCAAAATCTTTTTTACGTTGTCCGCAATCTTCATCACAACCCTCTTGTCCGTTTAATCCGCTTCGGCTGGTTGGACAATAAAAACAGTTGTCGGCGTTTAAAAGGTAAAAAAGAATTAATAATTCATTACAGAAAATAATCCGTCATCCGGAACCGTCCAGACGGGCCCGCGCACCCTTTTTACAAGGGTTTAGAAAAAAGTGCTTGTGTGGAGTCAAATATAGTCTATCTTCCCCGCTTCGCAAATAGTTGCGGGGTGGAGCAGTCTGGTAGCTCGTCAGGCTCATAACCTGAAGGTCCTGGGTTCAAATCCCAGCCCCGCTACCAACTTAAAGAGCCGGAATGAATTTTCCGGCTCTTTTGCTTTAGATGAGGTGTTTGGCCTCCATTCCAATTCTCAGCTGTAACACATTGGGGGCGGGCAACGCCTATTTCGACCAGCTGGAGTGTCTGGTGCTGAACGACTGATGGAGATTTTGAAGCGCGCTCCAACACCTGAAGGCCGCCACTCAGTTCAACCCTTCCGGCAGAACGAAAAACGCGGCCTTATCCCGGCAGGTTAAATACTTCCGTCCGCCTGCGCCGCATCGGCTTCTTCTTCCGCCTGCGTTTCCGCCTGCGCTCCAATAATGCAGTAGAAGGTGATGTAGTCGGTTAAGTCAAAGTTGTCCGGCGGAAGCGGCGTTACGCGCTGATCGGCACCTGCAACCGATTCTCCTCCCGGTGGAATCGCTACCATGCGTTTATCTCCGCCGGCAGCGCTGGTCCATCCCTTGGGAATGGCAATGATGCGCTCATCTTCTCCGGTTTCCGTGACGGCTTCCGGCGGTACCGCGGTGACACGCCCGTCTTTGCCTTCAACGTACGTCCAGCCTTCCGGAACAGCGACCAGCCGTTTATCTTTCCCGCTGAGCGCCTTGCCTCCGGGAGGAACGGCAACGCCGCGACCATCGGTTCCAACCTTAAAGCTCCAGCCGCCCGGGATAGCAATCGCCCGACCGTCGCCACCCCGTTTGGCGCTTCCCTGCGGCGGAATGGCGACCATTCGCCCGTCCAATCCGGCATCCTTACCCCAGTCCCTGGGAACCGATACGGTCCGGCCATCTCTTCCGCAGTAGCCCGTCCCTTCCGGGGCAATGGCTACAACCCGTCCGTCCGGGCAGGTTTGTGTCGTCCACACGGCAAAGGTATTCAGCGTGCCGAGTGCAAAAACCAGGAGAACTATTAGCCTTTTAACACGGGTTTTCATGGCGTACCTTCTTTCTGGATCAGTTGAACACGGCGGGCCGGACAAAGTCCCGGGGGGTTGGCTGGGGAACCAATATTTCCGGTACGACGGCATGCGAAGACCGCTCCGTCCGGGCCCGCCGGTTCAACTGAAATTGTTGTACTCACTTCACGGCAGCATCTCCGGTGAATCCTTTTATTCAACACTCACTTTATAATAAATAACCGGCACACCGGCATGAATGCTGTCGGTGAAGCTGTAAACGTTGTCAGCCCGGTAGAGCATTTCCCAGACGCCCATCAGGTTCGTCGTGTACCAGACCGTGTATGTCCGGCTGAGCCCGTCATCGGCACCGAACCATTCAATCGTCCGTGACCCGTCAGAATTCTGCCGGCTGGTGAACACCGGTTCCGCGCCCCACATACTCTCTGCACTGGCGGCGTAGGCCGCCTCGACGCTGTTGGTGGCGGTAAACCGGATCGGCGCATTGGTCGTTTTTCCGGAATAGCTGAAGGTCAATGTGGTGCTGTTGGTCACATCATTTGCGCCGCCGCCGCTCAGACTGCGCGCATCCCCCGTAATCAGGATATCGGCTGTTTGACCGGTGAGGAGTGTCCCGGTTGAAGGAGACGCGCTGATGATCCGCTGCGCACCGGGCGTAAACACCAGCGACTGATTATTCGCCGTTGCGGTGTACGTGATGTTTGTCGTGACCGTCTCGCCGGTTTTGATCTGATTGGTAAATGTGATAGATCCAATCGTAGTCACCTGATTGGAATAAACCGGAGTCACAGTGATGTTCGTGACAGTTGTCGCCGAATTAATCAGTGTTCCGCTGACCGTACCGGAGGTGTCGCTCAGGCGGATCACACCGTTACTCCAGCCGCTACCGAGCGTCTGGTAATTGAAGCGTATTGCTCCGCTGCGCTCCAGCACGGCTTGGAACGTCTGGTCGGCTCCGCCGCCGGACTGCGCCATGTTTTCCCAGGTGATGATCATCCGGCTGCTGGCATCTGTGAAGAACCGTACGGAGGCATTGGCATCGACCGAAAGATTCGCTCCGAATGGACGAATTGTCTGTCCCGATCCAAGCGTCAGTACTCCGCCAGCCTGAGCGGTCAACGAGGTGCAGACACGACCGAAATAAACAAATGGAAAGCCGATATCCAGCACCCGGGTTCCGAAGTCTGACGGGCTGAGAATCGAACCGGAGACCGCCGGAATATGCTGCCAGCCGTGCACCGTGTTCGTCCAGCTGTAGCCGGAGAGCTGCAAGCCGCTGTCGGTAACAGTGTAACTGAGCGCGACGTTGCCGCTGTTGGTCAGAACCAGATTGGTGTGCGTAATGAACCCCGCCGCTCCGCTGAAATTAAACGGCTGAGGGGACACAATGGCAAGGCGGGGTGCAACCGCTTCGACAATCACCGTGACGGCGATGGTGTTGCTGGTTCCGGTATTCCAGTTCACCGTGGTATTAAACCGGTTGGTGCCTGGAGCCTGTCCCTGCGCATTCGCGGTAAAGCTCAGCGCCTGAGCGGAGGCCGGATTAACGAGCCCGTTTGACGGCGTGTACGAAACCCAGAACGAAGGCGTCAGCCGAATCGCGTCAGTGGCGGTCAGTCCCGGCGTGTGGCTGATCACTTGATCCTGAATGCGGATGTCGGCACTGCCCCACGAACCGTACTGGTAAAGGTACTGAACCGTTCCGTCGGCATTGATCCAAGCCTGAAATTCCTGTCCGGTAGCGTTGCCCCAGGCGACCGCCAGCCGGTTGGTGCTCCTTACAAACCGGATCGAATTGGTGTTCAGCGCGGCGGCGCTGTGAAACGGCATCAGCGTGGCGGAGGCTCCATTGGTGGAGGTCAGTGTAAGCATCCCAGTGCGGTTCACGAAAAAGGCGGTGTAGAGATTTCCGCCAAGCGGCATGGTAAATCCGATGGCCGAGGAGGCCGTCAGGTTACCGCTCCAGTTGGTGAAGAGCGAATCGGGACTAAACTGCGCCGGAACAAACCCCAGCCGGTCGGCCGCCTGTGTCGTCACGGTGTAGTTTCCGGCGGGAAGACGTCCATCATCGGTCACATTGAAACTGAGTCCGGCGTTACCGGCATTGGTCAGCATAACCGCGGCCGAGGCGGTTGAGCCTGCGGCAACCCGGATCGTCAGCGCCGTCGCCGAAACGCCCGGAATTCCTCCGCTGAATACATCCAGCGAGAACGAATCCGTCCAGCTCAGACTTCCGGAGCGGTTGGTGACAAAAAATGTATAACTTCCCGCCGTCACCGCCGGACTGATGAGTACCTGATAAACCGTGGAGGTGAGCGCACCGGGCACCAGAGAAGCATAGGAAGCAGAGGCCGGAGTCACCGTGAAGCCGGACGACCCCGCGCTCAGCGTGTTGACGATATTCGATACACTGCGGGCTCCGTCGTTGGTGGTGGAAATCGTGATGTTCAAGGTCTCACCCGGCTCGTAGTAGCCGGGTATCACCCCGCCGGAAACTTCCGTGATCCCCGGCGCCAGAAAACTGAGATTGACTCCGACCGCAAGCCTCAGCTGCGCCGGAGCGCTGTTGGTCTGATCGGAAATGCCGGTCGCTGTGAAAACATAACGGCCCCCCTGCAGCGCAATGACCTCATAGGTATTGGTGAGCACGGCCCCGCCGCCCAGCGCAACCGCCGCGTTATTGGACGTCACGGTAAAAGCAGACCCAGCTCCGTCATGCGTCAGCACGGACGTCACATGGGTCGCCGCCCCGCCGCTGTTGGTGATGACAACCGTGACGAGATTGGTCTGGCCGATATCCATCGCACCACCCAGACTGTCACTCACGCCCAGAGAAAGCACCGGACTCGCCGCCAGATTGGCCGGAGGCTCGGTCACCTCCGCCCAGGAGGCGGAATGGCGGATGTTGTCAACCGCTGCGTAGTCCGTCGATCCGGCCGGCCGGAAGTCGCCAGTGGCGTGGAAACGCAGATGATCCATGGCGGTCAGCGTGATATTGGTGGTGAAGGCGGGCGATCCCTGTGTAAAGGTATTGCTGCCGCTCAGATCATACCAGACCTTCAGAGTATCACTGTCCAGATCAACCTCTGCCACCGCACTCAGGGTTCCGGACAAGGAAAGGTCCTGCGCGCCGGGAACCGGCATCAGCGCATACCCGGCCGGTTTGGCGCTCTCCAGATTTCCGGTATCATAGCCGAGAACCAGACCGGCGACTTTCGTGCCGGAATCACCGCTGAAATAAACGCCCAGTACCGTGCCGCTGTTATTGGCGCTGTTGGTCAGTGAATAGGCCACATCGTAGCGCAGATAGTGCACGCCGGAGGTGGATGACGGCAAAGCCGCGTCCAGCAGCGCTCCGTTGGTCCAGACTCCGCCGGTCCCCGCGTCCTCACCGGTGCAAAGCAGCGCCCGGTTGGTCGTAAAAACGGTACTGCCCGATCCGGCGGCAAACTGTGCCAGCGGAGAGTTCGTTCCGGAGTTGATGGCCTCGCTCAGCGCCCGGCCGGAAATATCGCGCTCAAAGGTCCATTCATTGCGGTACTTGCCAGCCGGAACCTGAGGCTCGGCAGATAGAATGTCCGCCCAGCTGTCCGCCGTGCGCAGCAGATTGGCTGCAACCTGATCGGTTGATCCGGCCGGTCGCATATCCCCGGTTGCATGAAACCTCAGCGAATCAAATGTATTGAGCGTCACCGCTGTACTGTAATGCGGGGAGCCTTCAGAAAAACCGCTCACGTCGCCGGCCAGACTATACCAGACATTGAGCGTCTGACCCGTCAGATCAATCTTCGCAACCACAGCCACCGTTCCGGCCGTATTCGTCAATGCGGTCAGCTCCGTCGCCGTGTAAGCCGGAACCGCGCCCGATCCGGTGTCATATCGCAGAGCCACCCCGGCCACCTGCCCGCCGGTACTGTCACGCAAAGCAAATCCCAGCACCGCGCCGCTGTTATTGTTTGTGCTGCTCAGGTCATAGGAAAAATCAAAGCGCAAATACCGGACTCCGTCAGAGACAGCCGATCCCAGAGCTGCATTCAGAATCGCTCCGTTGGTCCACATGCCCGATGACCCGGCATCTTCATACGCACCAACCAGAGCGCCCCGCCCGTCGGTCTCCAGAAAGCCGGTGCCGCCCGCTGAAAAAACCGCCGCGCTTTTGGAGTTCACCGCCTGCGAAAGCGTCCGGCCGGACGGATCGGAATAAAAATTCCATTCGTTGAGCACGGCCGCTCCCGCCAGACCCGCAACGCCCAGCAGAACACTGATTAAAACCGCCCGTTTTTTCATGTTATCCCCAGCTTCCCTGCGTAAAATCACGACCCCTTACCCCGCGGGGCTTCCCCGCCGGGGTTCCCGGCATGACGGATTATTCAAAGGAGCGTTCCGTGTTGATCCGTCCGTTCGGTTCGATTTTCTTCGCGGTCACAAAGATCATCAGGTTGCGTTTAACCGCCCGCTCGCCTTCCGAACGGAAAAGACGGCCCACCAGCGGCAGACTGCCAAGAAAAGGAACCTTGTCCTCGAATTTTTCAATCCGCTCATTAATCAGTCCGCCCATGCCCATCGTCGCACCATCGGCAATCGTCACCTGGGTTTTCACTTCCCGACGCTTGAAGATCGGCAGACGGGCCGTGATCGCGTCGTGCTCAAACTGCTGATTAATCCCCAGCTGATAATAGCTGTAGGCCGAGTTCGCCGGGGCAATCCGGTAGGTTTGCCAGCTGATCAGCTCGCTGACTTTAGGATTAAGAGAAAGCGTAATCTGATCGCCGTCCACTTTCGGTGTTACATCCAGTTCCACCCCCAGTAGCTTTTCTTCAAACCCGTCATACTTGACGTGAACAATCGTTCCTTCGTTTCCGCCAACTTCATAGGTCTTGGGGAAATAATGCAACTGACCGGCGCGGATCGTCGCTTTCTTGTCGCTCCAGGTGACCACGCGCGGAGCCGAAAGCACATCCGTTCCCGAACTTTGATCCAGTGCACTGATCAGAACATCAAACGGCCGGCTGCCGGCGTTATGCACTCTCATGCGTGCGGACTGTTGATTGGCGGACTGTCCATCGAAGAACGTATCTTCAAAACGGAACGCCTTCCAGTCGCCATAGTCAGCGGAGGTTTCCGCCCCCATCGATAAGGGCTGGGTAAACGGCAGCGCGGGAGACTGAGAACCGCCCCGCAGGGTGTTTGCAAACAGTCCCGCTCCGTCGGTCGCTTTTACATTATCACCCAACGGAATCGGGTTGGCAAAGTTCCACTCAAAGCCGAGCTGTTCGAGCGTCCCTTCAGACACTTCAACAAATTTGGCTTCGATTTCAACCTGATCGGTGCCCGCCGAACTCTTCGCCACATCCATCGCCTTCAGGATCTGTTCGATGACCGCCAGATTCTCCCGGGTATTGCGCACAAACAGCTGTCCGGTTTTTGCCTGATAGACCGCCGAGGCCCCGGCGGGAAATTTCACTTCCCGGAATTTACCGGCCGCATCCACCGCGTCCGCATCCTTTCCAAAGCCGATCTTTTCCGCCGCTTCCGCTGAAATATCGTACGAGCGCAGCACCAGCCCGGTCTTCCATGCACCACTAAGATCTTTCATCGCGCTGACTTCCACATCCCGGTGATCGCGTTCCAGAATCCGGCGCAGATAAATACGCGCCATAACGTTCTCCGGATCCTTTTGAATCACCGCCGCGAAGCCTTTCTGAGCCTGCTCGAACTCTCCGCCCGCATACAGATCCCGGCTGGCTTCCAGCGTGGCCGGAACATCCAGCGCCTTGACCGCCTCGGCGGAAAGCCCCTCTTTCACCGCGACCGGCGCGGCGACCTGTGCCGTAGCCGTAACCGGTGCAGGGGTTTGAGCCGGAGCAACCTTTACAGCCGCAACCGGAGCCGGAGCCGGGGCAGCCTTTACGGCAACCGGAGCAACAACAGCAACCGGAGGAACAACAGCCGCCGGAGCAACAACAGCAACCGGAGGAACAACCGCCGGAGCGGCCTTGCCCTGATGCGTGCTGAGTTCTTTCAAGACACTGTCGACGCTGGTGGACTTTTCCTGAGCCTGAACCATCCCGGCGATCAGCGCGCCGGCCATTATAAATTTAAGTGCATTTCGCATACGCTTTCTCCTTAAACAAAGTTATTTCTGCATGGCCAGATCTGCGGCACGCCGCCCGTTTACATCCACCTGCGTGGCGGTCACAAAAATCATCAGGTTGCGTTTCACCGTCCGCTCGCCTTCCGAACGGAACAGCCGCCCGATCAACGGAATACTTCCAAGCACCGGAACCTTGTCTTTGTAGGTTTCGAGCTTGTCATAGATCAGTCCGCCCATCCCCACCGTGCTGCCGTCGGCTACGGTGACCTTGGTCTGCATTTCTCTCAGACGGAAATAAGGCAGCTTGCCCTCCAGCGACGGAACCGGGATGCCGTACTCGTCATGCTCTATCTTGCGGCGGTTATCGTTGTTAACACGGCTGGCGTTGTAGTAAGCCCAATCCTCTTTAGTGAGCGGAGTGCCATCGCCATCCGCGTCGCCGACTTCGGGAGGGATTACTGCCGGTGTCGGTGCATTCACAAACGTGTTGTAGAGCTTATTCCAGTAGGTATCGATCGTTCCGGGAATATGGAGAACCGGCGAAAGGATGGCCTGCACCGGAGAACGGACGATTTCTCCCAAAGTATTCGTTGCAAGAATTGCGCTTGCGGGCGTGTTAACAGGATTAGGGGTTGTCGGCAAGGCCATCGCTGCGGCGCTGGAACGGGCCCAGACCATCATCGAGGCGGAATTTCCATCCGGCCCGTACGGTCCGGTGGGGGTGACCTGATAGGTGTCGTAACCGAGCAGGTCGATCACTTTGGGCTTAAGCTCCAGATCAATCAGTCCGCCCTTGCGCAGTTCCGGTCTGACTTCGAGCTGCACGCCCATCAACTGGGATTCCCACTCCTTGTTCTCCACAAAGACACTGGTATTCTGCGTTTTGGCCTCAAACGATTTCGGCACCATGCGCTGCTCACCCACCCAGATGTTAGCCGTTTTTCCGTTGAGCGTGGTGATGCTCGGAGCGGAAATCACATCGCTGTCATTGGCCTGCTCCAGCGCGCTGATGATCAGGCTCCAATTGAGCGAACCGGCGGCTTTCTGAACCAGCAGGGATCCCGGATTAGCGTCCGCACCCAACGCTCCGGCAGCCGTCCGAAGTCCGGATGCCATAATGTCCTGTCCGGCAGGCAGCGTCAGGTTTTCGAAAAGATTCGCATCCCCGCCGTTTTTGCTGCCAAAATTCCAGCTGAAGCCCAGTTCATTCAGAGTGTTCTGGCTGACCTCCACAAATTTGGTCTGAATCTCCACCTGCTTGCCCATCAGCTCGCGCTTGCGGCTGTGCCGATCCCCGAGCACATCTTCAATCAGAAGAAAGTTACCCGGAGTTTGACGGACGAACAGTTTTTTGAACTCCGGACGGTACATGGCCGACGTTCCTTCCGGGAAATCAACCCCGGCAAAGTAGCCCGAAACATCTACGGTTTCGTTGGGCTGAATGTTTTTTCCGGCAAGCAGCTCGTTACCGACCGGCTCGGAAACTTTGTAGGAGCGGAAGACGACATCATTGGCGGAGTTCCATGCGCTGGCGGTTTCCAGCGCGGCGGCTTTTTCAGCGCCCGCAACCGGATCGGCTTTAAACACCGAGCTGATCCCCCGGGCGGCCGTGATCGTTTCGTCGCCGACCATCTTGACCGCGTCGCCGACCAGATTGGCTGTATCCTCCGGAATCGACTTGATTTCCCGCACGGCGCTTTCAAGCACCACATCGCTGTCCCCCGCATAATCCTGCGCAGTCATTATGGTCTTAGCCTGCCCGCTCTGCTGGCAAGCCAGAAGCAATGCCGTTATCGTCATTCCTATCTTTCGCATACCTTCGTCTCCTTTTTCAGTCGTCCACCCGCCCAGTTAAAAAGCTGCCCACATTGTCTCCACCCTGATTGTCGAGATTGTGAACCTTTGCACACTTTAAATCAAAGCATAACATCAACCATAAACCGACCCATAGGTCTGGCAGGCGCGGAAGTCCGCTCCTTCAAGGCCTTCGGTTCCGAACGAACTCCACGCGCTCGGGCGGTAAACATCGCTTTCTTCGACGTTGTGCATAAAGACCGGAATCCGCAACATGGCCGCCAGCGTGATGAGATCAGCACCAATGTGCCCGTAGCTGAACGCGCCGTGGTTGGCACCCCATTTCGCCATCACTTCATAGACATCCGTGAACGCACCCTTGCCGGTGATGCGCGGTGCAAACCACGTTGTCGGCCAGGTATTGTTGGTACGGTTGTCCAGCTTGGCGTGAACTTTTTCGGGCAGCTCAACCGTCCAGCCTTCTGCAATCTGCAGAACCGGGCCGAGCCCTTTGACAAGGTTGACCCGGCTCATGGTAATCGGCATGCCGCCTTTGGTGACAAACTTGGATGACCAGCCGCCGCCGGGGAAGTATTCGGTCACGGACGGATGCCAAGAGGTCGCTTTCAGACAGGCGTTTTTCTCTTTGGTCGAAATTTCCCAGAACGGCTTCATGGCCGGCTGTCCGTCTTTGCTTTGCTGTCCGCTGCCGTCGAGCGCGGCGGAACCGGAGTTGATGAGATGAATCAGTCCGCCGGAAGCGGTGCCTTCCACCTGATAGCCGGTGACGCGTTTGATTGCCTCAGGACTCCAGTAGGTACGCACATCGGCGAAAACCTGCGCCGTGTTGGTGAGCAGATAGCTGAAAAGCATCGGCACACCGTTGAGGCTGTCGTTCTCGGTCGCCACCAAACGAGGCATGCGGATGCCGTTCCAGTCGAAGGAGCTGTTAGAGATCGCTTCGAGGAAGTCGCCGTTAGCGAAGGTGTCGGTCCAGTGGCGCTGGCCCTGAAAGCCGGAGAGAATCGCATTGTGTCCGCGCGCTTCTTCCTTATAGCCCATCTTGTCGAGCTGGTTATTGCCATACATCAGGTCGCGGGCGATCATCGCCATCTTGACGGATTCTTCCCACTCCTTGTTGAGCTGTTTGCGGGAGCGTTTGGTTCTGGCTTTGTTCGGATCATGCCCTTCTGTGCAGTTGTCCTTCACCCATGCGATCGCTTTTTCATACTCGGCCTTGTCATAGATGCCGTCGCGCATACGGCGGGTGAACTCGGTCAGGTCAATCGCCTCTACGCGCATGCCGAGGTATTCTTCAAAAAAGTTCTGATCGACGATGGATCCGGCAATACCCATTGAGCAGCCGCCCATAGAAAGATAGGATTTACCTTTCATCATCGCCACGGCCAGACCGGCCTTGGCGAAGCGCAGGATTTTTTCAGAAACATCAGCCGGAATCGACGTATCGCCGGCATCCTGCACGTCACGACCGTAGATACCAAAAGCCGGAAGACCTTTCTGCGTGTGACCGGCAAGAACAGCGGCGAGGTAAACCGCGCCGGGACGTTCGGTGCCATTGAAGCCCCAAACCGCTTTCGGACGCAGTGGATCCATGTCCATCGTTTCCGAGCCGTAGCACCAGCACGGCGTCACCGTCAGTGATACACCGACGTTTTCACGATCAAATTTTTCAGCGCAAGCCGCGGCTTCAGCCACGCCGCCAATGCAAGAGTCCGCGATAACACATTCGACCGGCTTGCCGTTCGGATATTTGAGCGAAGCGCTGATGAGCTTTGCGGCGCTCTTCGCCATAGTCATAACCTGACCTTCAAGCGATTCGCGTACGCCGCCGTAACGACCGTCGATAGTGGGGCGAATTCCGATCTTCGGAAGCGAAGTAATCCATGTTTTCTCAGCCATTGAGTATTCTCCTGTTGAATTCTGCCTGTTTATACACCCAGTGAACGGCTCTGGCGGTCGCCTTTTTGAATGGTATATTTTACACACCACCCCTATTCTCCCCCGCATGAAAGAAATCATCAGTTACGGACAATTCCGATGCAAGGAACTCTCGCCTCATAAAAACCGGGGCATGGAAATCACTTACATTGAAAAAGGCCTGCTGGAATGGATGGTTGAAGGGGCTCCAGAACGAATCGAGTCAGGGTCTGTTTTCTTCACACTGCCGTGGCAAGTCCACGGCAGTCTGCATCCCCGTGAACCGGATAATACAGTCTGGCACGTACTCTTTCATCTTGAGAAGGATTATCCCAATCCGCACCGGCAGTTTAGTTTCCCGCCGTGCTTTGGATTCAGCGCGCCGGAGATGAAGACCCTCAGCACGGCTTTTGCGGCCTGTGCAAAGCACTGCTTCCGCGCCACACCGGCTATGCGCTGGCTAATGCCTGCGCTGATCCGTGAACTGCAAAGCACACACGAACTGGGAAAAACCCACTCCATTAGCCTGCTACGTGCAGTTCTGGTTGAACTAAAGAGAATTGTCTCCGGTGAAGCGGTTGACACCGACACGCACACCTGGTCTGAAAAGAAGGTGCAGACTCTGCTGACGGAGCTGTCCGCCACATGCGATCAGCAATGGACTCTCAATCAAATGGCGGACCGGTGTAATATCCAGCGCACCCAGTTGAATACGGTTTTTCAGAAACTGACCGGTTGTACGCCGATCGAATATCTTTCGAGACTCCGGATGGAGCGCGCAAAAACTCTACTACGGGAAACCAATATCAAAATTATTGATATCGCTTTTGAATGCGGCTTCGGTAGTAGCCAGTATTTTGCCAATATCTTTAAACACGCCACCGGCATGACGCCGTCAGACTACCGCATCCACTGCGCTGACCTGACTGCCGACGAACTGCTAAAGTGGAATAACATCGATTTTCGCAGCGAGCAGGAAGAATGTCTCCGTGTCCAAAAATTCAGCGCGACCGACTGAGATCGTCCGGTCACTTTTTTGGTTTTTTACAGGCGGCCGTCGAGCTGCAAATTTCCAGCTTTGGAATCAGGCGAACCTGACGGGAAACGATGTCTTGCGAGTGGTTATTCGGATTGTCCAGCCGTTCGATAATAATCCGAGCCGCCTCCACGCCCATTTTCCAAGGATCCTGACGAATCGTTGTCAGTGGAGGATTAACCAGTCGGCTCCAACTCAATCCGCCGTATCCTATAACGGACAAATCATCCGGAATATTCAACCCCTTCTCCGTCGCCACCTGATACACGGCGGGAGCAAAACTGTCATCCGCCAGAAAAATTGCGGTAGGATATCGTCCGCCTTTAAAAAGCTCCTGAACCGCACGGTCGCTACTCTCATACGGACCGACCTCAACGATCTTACAACTCGCCCCGGATTCCCGGATAATTTTTTCAAAAACCTTGCGCCGTTTCGCGTAGGTGCCATACCCCTGATACCCGGCAATGTGAGCAATCTGACGATGCCCCAGTGCAAGCAGATGCTCGGCGGCCGTTCTTCCACCCACCAGCTCGTCTGTACCGACAAAATCCGCATGGGTTTGTGTCGCCAACCGGTCAATGGTCACCAACGGGATACCTCGCTCCCAGACTTCATTGAAATAGACGTCTGCGACCTGATCGTTACTCGGATAAACAATCATACCGTCCACCCGGTGATCAATCAGGTTATGAATAACCTCCAGCTCCGTACGTTCCCCCGGCTTCGCCGGACGGTCAAAATGAGACGGCAGCCAGTCCATCAGCGGAAGAAGACCCTTTTCCTGCAGTCCTTCGTGAATACCCAGCAGCATTTGAGTGGTCCACTCGTTATTCGGCTTCATGACCACACCCACCAGGCCAGAGTGTCCGGTTTGAATAGCACGGATCAAATTATTCGGACGGTAACGCAGCTCCTTGGCGACCTCCAGAATACGGTCGGCGGTTTCTTTTGTGACCAGCGGACTGTTGCGCAGGGCCAGCGAAACCGTATTAATGGAAACTCCGACCCGCTCCGCGATATCCTTCAGACTGAACTGGCGCCGCTGAGACGCGGCCTCTGTTGCGGCGACGGGGGTCTTCCTGATGTCT
Source organism: Kiritimatiellaceae bacterium (assembly GCA_013141415.1). Lineage (NCBI taxonomy): Bacteria > Pseudomonadati > Kiritimatiellota > Kiritimatiellia > Kiritimatiellales > Kiritimatiellaceae > Kiritimatiellaceae bacterium. The sequence continues at coordinate 374,491 of JABFQY010000005.1, read as the reverse complement.
GTTTTCGCCTGACTGGCCTTCCTCTTACTCATGAGGCATGTGTAGCATAGACACCCGCACTTCGTCCAGAATAGACGCTCTCTTCATGTTCCTCCGCAATGAGTTGCATAAACCCCGTATATTAATATTATTATTGTTGCGTCGATCTGTTTGATGAATTAGAATCGCGACTCCATAACATGGAACATGTGTACAAAAGATAAATCAAAAGGAGAATCCGTGAAACCAGCCTCAGTGAAGTTCAGGTCGCCATTTGTTCATCTCCGGTCATGCGCCCTTGCGCTATGTCTTTGGCCCGCCCTTTCCACCTTTTCCGCAGGTTCTTACTGCGCCTTCGCGTTCTTTCTTTCCGCCCTTCCCGTCCTTGCTGCGGGGCCTTATTACGTGGCAACCACCGGGAATGATACCACCGGAACAGGCACCATTTCATTACCCTTTGCTACGCTGGAACGCGCCCGCCAGAAAGTCGCCACCGTAAACAAAACGATGACCGGGAACATTATTGTTTATGTGCGCGGCGGCACATATTATCAGACAAACACGGTCAACTTCACCACGAACGATTCCGGATCTCAGATCAATCGTTGCGTCATTTATCAGGCTTACACCAATGAAATCCCCGTGATCAGCGGCGGCACACGAATTACCGGCTGGACAGACAGCGACGGCGACGGCATCTACACCGTCAATGTCGGCACGAACCGGTTCCGGCAACTGTATGTCAACGGACGCCGCGCCATCCGTGCCCGCACTCCTGAGATCGGCAACTTTGCACGCATCGTCTCCTGGGATAACGCGGCCTCACACATCACCGTAAACACATCGGATATCACTGGCATCAACACGGCCGGCGCCGCCGAAATGGTTATTGCCCGCTACTGGAATCAAAATCGCTTACGTGTGACCAACTGTACCGTCAATGGCAGCACGGCTGATCTCGAGTTTAAAAATCCAGAAAGCACGATTGCTTTTGCCAACCTGCCACCGGCTCAACAACCCGATCAGATATACTATCTCGAAAACTCCCTTTCCTTCCTCAATTCGGAAGATGAGTGGTTTCTGGGCCCCAACGGAATCCTTTATTATAAACCCGTGACCGGTGAATCGATCGCCAGCTCTGTTATTATTGCTCCGAAAATTGATACTCTGATCAATCTTCAGGGTGCCAGTCTGTCCGCCCCGATTCACCATATTCAGTTCATCGGGCTCACCTTCGCGCACACCACCTGGAATACCCCTGACAATGAAGGATACATCGGTCTGCAGGCCGGCTTCTGCCATACTAACGCCTTACAGAACGTGAAAGTCGCCAATATGAAATCCGGCGTTGTGGCGGACAAGGCGGACTCCCTGCTGTTTGAAAACAACACCTTTGCCCACATGGGCGGTCAGGCGCTCACCCTTTATTCGGCCTGCCACTCCAATACGATCCGGGGCAATTTGGTCTATGATATTTCTGGGAATGGCATCAGCGTGGACATGGCGGTGGTTTTAAATCCTGCGGACTCACGCACGACCTGCTCGGACAACAATATCTGGAACAATTACCTCTCTGACTGCGCCGTGGATTATTGGGGGTCGGTAGGAATCTTCGGAGGCTACGTTAAAAATACTGCGGTCGCCTTTAATGAAGTCGCCTACATGCCGTACACAGGTATCAGCATCGGCTGGGGGTGGATGGCTGATGCTAACCCGGCCATGACCAATTCCATTCAATATAACCACATCCATCATGTGATGAACCTGTTGCATGACGGCGGCGGAATTTATACCCTCTCCAAACAACCTGGAACACTGATCATGAATAACTATATTCATGATATCCGGCGTTCACGCTGGACCGAGGACACCGGCGGTGCTCTTGCCGCCATTTATCTGGATAACGGAAGTTCAGGCATTACCGTCTCCAACAACGTCATCCTTCCGGTCGAGCATCGGGTGTTTAATCACACCGTACATATTGAACAGACAAATTACATTTCCAATAACGACAGCCTCCGCTCCGGGGTGGTTGACAACGCCGGCCCTCAAACCAACTACCTCCCCTCCATCATCAGCCCGGAACTGATCGGTTACTGGAAAATGGAAACCAATACGGGTGTGCTGGCGGATTCCAGCGGATACAGAAATAACGGTACAATGGTCGGAACAACCGCCACCAAAGCTGCCGGCCTTTGCGGCAATGCGGTTCACTTCGACGGCAGCGCCTATGTCACGGTGCCGAGCAGCCCTACGTTGACGAATCTGCAACAATTCACGATTTGCGCATGGATCAAGCCCGACATGGTATTGAGCAACCTGTCCACCTACCCGTCTCTGGTTCATAAACAAAGCGCAACCGGCGGCTACCTGCTGGGCTGCTTGTACACCAACGATAACCGGATCGGAATGCGCTTCCGATCAACCGCTACTCAGCAGACCACTTATTATGAGAACAGTTCGACGAATTGGATCCATGTGGCGGGGATTTACGATGGAACCCATCTCCGCATCTACCGCAACGGGGTGCTGGAGTCTGAGGTCGTCACCTCGGCGGCAATCACTCATGACACGACTGCGCTGAAACTGGGATATAATTTCAAGGGATGGATGGACGAAGTCCGGATTTACAATGAAGCCCTGACGGGATCCGATCTTCAAACGCTGGTCGATATGAAGATGGACACCAGCTTGATTGCCCGCTGGCCGATGGATAATGGCCATCCCACGCTCCTGAGCGACGTGTCTGGAAACCGGAGTTTCGGCGTTATCGACCCCTCCGCAACCGATTGGTTCACAGACAGCGACAACCAATACCACTTGGAATTCCAAGGCGGCGCCGCTAATACTGTAATTGTAGCTGACGACCCCTACATACAGGAGTTTTACCCGCTGTCTAACCCCCACCCACTACAGGTGACAAACTACACGATTTCCGCGTGGATTATGCCCTATACGAATTTCGCTTCAATGGTTTGCGGCACCCCGATTCTGGTCAGCAAACAGGACTTCCCGACCACGAATGGCTACCATTTGGGAGTTTTGGGTGCCGACACGGACGACCTTGGGAATCGCATCCTGACGGGCAGCGGCGTGAAGCAGACCACTTATCCGGAAACAAGCACCGGCGGAAGCTGGATTCATGTGGCGGGCACTTACAACGGCAACGTACTCATCATCTATAAAAACGGAGTTGAGCAATCCCGGCTCACCACGACCGGGCTCATCCAGCATAACGCCCACGACCTTCTGATCGGTTACGGATTCGAGGGAATCATGCGTGACGTGCGCATCTATAACCGCGCCCTGTCCGCCACCGAAATTCAAATCCTCGGACCTTGATAGATGGATACACCTCGGGACGGTGACAGCGCCCCGAGAGAACTGAATTCTTTCCGGAGCGCACCAAGGTGCCGGAATCGAAGTGGCAAAATTTGGAAGAGCTCCGAAGGCGTCTTCGAAAAGATAGTTTTTCCCAGCGCCGTCCGGATCGCTTTAATGGCCGGAGAAACTCAGCTCCTGCCCCTATCCACCGTTATGGATGCAAAGTAACGAAGTTTCCCCAGCCCCTCACCCTGTCGCCACCGCCGGAATCCGGCGCACGGTCGGAACAACGCTCAGGAACATTTAATTCGTTTTACCTGCGTTGACCATTTCCTGCTCGGTCAGCGTTCCATCTTTATTGGTATCAAATGAATCATATCGTGCTCGGGTCGCTGCCAGATCATTTCGGAGCGGACAGGCCGGAATAAACTCATCGAATGACATGAATCCGTCACGATTCGTATCGAATTTCTTGAAGACGCTTGCACGGGCTGCCGCCGGATCCTGCGCACGGGCCTCGCCGCAAATTGATAACGTGAGCGCAAAAATTGAACCCATCACCAACGCTTTACCGGTATTCCTTTTGTTCATCATAGACCTCCTGTTGTTTTACTTCCCTGATCCCCGCAATTTACTTTTTCCCCGCACTGACAAATTCCTGTTCTGTCAGCGTTCCGTCTTTATCGGTGTCAAAGGAATCATACCGCTGCCGCAGGGACGCCGCTGCGTCGTCTTGCCGGGCTCCAAGAAATTCAGCAAAGGACACCGACCCGTCGTGATCGGCATCAAGCTTCTTAAAGAGGTTCGTGCGGACCGCCGCCGGTCCTTGCGCCGTGCTGACCGGGATCTTCTGAACCTTCTCCACCACGGGCGAAGGAGCTGGTGCGGACTGCGCCTGTCCACCTGCGGTTAGACGGACGGGAACTGTTTTCGGCAGGGTTTCAATCCACCGCTCTACTGCCGCCTGCATCACCTTCGTGCGCTCAGGCTCCTGTGCAAACAGATTATTTTTTTGATCGCGATCGGTGATTACATCGTACAGTTCAATCCGACTCCTGTCCTCGTTGATCAGGAAAACCCATCGTCCGTCACGCATCGCATACGCCGGCCAGTTATTTCCGCTATGATCTCCATTCCATTTCCAGAAAAGCGGTTTGGAGCGATCCATCGGTTTTCCGAACATCGCTGGCAACATATTTTCACCGTCGCTCTGATAGCCTGCAGGCAGTTGCTTCACTCCGGCGGCGGCGGCCAGTGTAGGAAGCATATCAACGGCCGAAATCATGGTGGTTTTATCAATTTTACCGGCAGGAATTTTGCCCGGCCAGCGGATCAGGAACGGCGTGTTGACTCCGCCGCTGTAGAGACTGCGTTTTTGTCCCTTCAACCCGCCGGCACTGCCACGGCTGTAATAGGTCATCGCTGCTGGAGTTTCATTCGGAACTTCCGGCCCGTTATCACTGGAGAAAACCACGATGGTGTTATCCTTCAATCCCAGTTCATCAAGCTTCCTGAGAACCGAACCGATCTGGGTGTCCGCCCGCGTCACGGCCGAATAATAGGTCTGTTCGGGCTCCGGAACGTCTTTATAAGGAATGCGATCCTCAGGGCGGGCGGCAATATAGGTATGTGTTTCATGAATCCATAAATTGATAAAAAAAGGTTCATGTTTATGAGCTTCGATGAACGTAAGCGTGTTTTCAACCGCAGCAACAGTCAGATAGGCAGAAGGTTCTCTTTCATGGGGTTGCCCTTTTTTGCTTTCTACGGATGTTCCGGTGAATACGTCGCGTGTATTGGGTCCCGCCCAGGCATAAACTGCCGCATCATCATAGCCGTACGCAGGATATTCCGGAGCTTCCTTACCCGCTCCGGCGAGAGAAAGGTGCCACTTGCCGTAATGCGCCGTTGCATACCCGGCCTGTTTCAAAATTTTCGGCAAGGTTACGGCGTCAGGATCAAGCCAGTCCGGCATGCCGCGCTTCTGATTTTCCGCCGGCGAAGCAAAGTGCTGGTGCACACCGAACCGGGAAGGAAAATTTCCGGTCAGCAAAGCAACCCGGCTCGGCGAGCAGACCGGGTTGTTGACGGTAAACTGGTAAAAATTCATCCCTTCCGAAGCCAGCCTGTCCAGATTGGGAGTAAAAATATTCGTATTCCCGTTCACGGCCAAGTCGCCCCAGCCAAGATCGTCCGCATAAATAAATATGATATTCGGACGGGCTTCCTGAGAAGGAACCGGTGCGGCGGAACTGCGGGAGGCCAAAGCCAGCAAAGACATCCCGGCTGCACCTTGAAGTAAACTCAACCGACCAAACCGTTTCGATGTTCGTTTTTTCATGCCTTCGGTTCCTCTAATATTTCAACTTCTCATCTCCGCCCTGCTCCATCATTTGCGGGAACATGCCGTCCCACCATGTGTCGTAGGCTTTCTCCATCCGCTGAGTCAGTTCGGGCATCTGAGCCGATAGATTCGTTTGGCAGGCCGGATCGGCCACCACATCATAAAGCTCCCAGCCTTGCGTCAGACCCCAATGAAATTGCGCATTGGTTTTGGTATAGGGCGCACTGATCTCGCCCCGCTGTATCCGCAGGAGGTTATTATTGGAGGCCTGCTTTTCGGCCGCGCTCAAGCCTTGCGGATCACTGGAAGGTTCCCGGCGGGCCAGCATGAAATTTTTCCAGCGCACACCGGCTTCGGTATATTTACTGAGCGCGGCCATGCCGCCCGCCCAGCGCCCGACATGCTGGAAAACCATCCGGTCTTCCCATGCAACGGAACGCCCTTCGAGCAGCGGAACCAGACTGAAGCCGTCCTTCGAAGCGTTAAGTTCCGGAGGAAGAGATACGCCGGCAATTTCAGTGAGCGTCGGCAGAACATCCACCGCATCCGTCAGTACATCCACATTATGCGGCTGCCATTTACCGGGCCAGCTCCAGAGCGAAAAAGCACGGAATCCACCGACCCATGACGTGCATTTGCACCCGCGCATGCCAGCGTTATACGTCTCGACGCCATACGTTCCGCCGTTATCATTCATCAGCATCACAATGGTGTTGCTGCTCAGTCCCAGTTCTTCAATCCGCGCCATCAACCGACCGACATTTTTATCAACATTGGCGACCATTCCGTAAAACACAGCGGTTTTTTCATCCACCTTGCCGCGATACGGCGCAATATCCTCCTCCGGTGCGCGCAACGGATCGTGCGGCGACCAGGTGGCCAGATAACAGAAGAAGGGCTTCTCCTTGTTTTCGCCAATAAAACGAATGGCCTCATCAAAAAGCACATCTTCACGGAACCCCTGACTCGGCACCGACTTCCCGTTACGTCTGGCGACCGGGTTAAAAAAACCCTTCTCGCCCTGCGCGTCAGCAATCGACACGTCATAATCAAATCCACGGTCTTTCGGGCTGTATCCCGGCCCGTCCCCCATGTGCCATTTCCCGAAATGGGCTGTCATATAGCCCGCCTGCTTAAGAAACTGCGGAAGAATTGTGCGCTCCTTCGCCATATGCTCGCGCGGCGGAATCGTATGGGTCACTCCGGATTTAAAGTGATGCAATCCGGTCATCAGGGCGGTCCGGGTCGGCGCACAGGCCGCTGCAACACAGAAGTTATCGAACCGCACGCTCTGGTCGTACAACCGGTCGATATTTGGTGTTTTAAGAATCGGGTTGCCGGTGCGGCCCATATCCCCGTACCCCTGATCATCGGTAAGAATGAAAACGATATTCGGTTTTTGCGCTTCGGCCGCGAACGAATAGCCCGTTGCACTCAGACCCATCAGGCCTGTAAAAAAGAGCTGTGCCGTTTTATTGTAAACTCCGGTTCTTCTCATAGTTTTGACCTTTTTTACAAACCCATATACGAAATTAACTTAATCAATATTTTTTCACCACCCGCTTCGCTAGAGCCGACTTCGGAGTAAGTCGGAGAGCTTCTCTCAACAAACGGAACAGATTTGGAGCAGAGATCTCAAGTGAAAGCTCGTTTTTACTTGCGATCTCTACTCCGAATCAAGCCCTTTGCCAACAGGGCTGCCCCTAAACTATGGGACACCGTTTATTCCATCTGACTTCTGACCCCTGATTCCTGAACTTCCCCTCTGACCCCCTCGGAGATCCCTCTAGCGAAGCGGGTGGTAAAAAATCTTTTTCGGATTCCGCTCAATACAAATCAGATTGATTCCGTATTACACCCTGCCGGTTACGGTCATCAGGCTATCCGACTACACTGAAGGTGTAACCACCAGCTGCACTTTACCATTCGCCTCATCTTGCACAATAGCGGCGGTTTTGGAACCGAACCCGATAATAGTGATATTATTGATATCCGCCACGCTCACCAGACCGGCTGAACTAAACAGCGTAAATGTTCCGCCGTTGCCGGTGTAGGCTGAACCGTCCACAACGATCTTGGCCTGTGACAGCTTCATCGAGTCGGTCACTTGGATAGGACTGATGCCGGTCGTATCGAAAACAAATTTAAACGTCCCTTTCGTGGCGACGTCCTGATCCAGCGCACCAAACGTAATGGCCGCATTGTGCCCGACCACTCTGAATTCCGCCGGCACTTTGCCGCCAACCCGCACCTGAGCGCCCAAATTAACTGTCCCGCCGCTCACTTCAAAAAGAGCGCCATTCAGATCGACCCGATCCGTCTCTAAAGTACCCTTTAGATTGATAGAACCGGCTGACAGTTTAATCGTACCGGCTCCACTGATTGTACGAACCGCTCCATTAAATGAATTGTTCAGCGTGCCGCCATTCACATTCATCAGCCCGGTGCTGTTTATGTTAAGCGACCCGTTCATATCCAATGCCCCGCCGGACAAATTGTAGGTTCCCGGATTCCCTGCCAAACGACCCACCCAGATTTTAGGAGAAGAAATAGTCCCCGCCGTTTGGTTCAAAATGCCGAGCCCTGTTGAATTCAAACCGACCTGAATTAACTCCGCCGTCAGCGTATTTTCACCGTCAACATCTACTATGGCACTACTGGCGCTATTTATAATTTGAAAAAGTGCAACACTTGAGTCGGTGTCCAATGTCACCTTCCTGTTAGAATTTACGACCACATTGTCTTCGGATCCCGGCAATACCGAGGAGGCAGCAAACTTGCCGGAACCATTATCCTTCCATTGAGACAGCGCAGACCAGTTACCATCTGCCGTACGGGTAAACAAAGGCGCCGCCCAGCCGGAAGCACCTAATGACAATAGAACCAATATACTGACTATTTTTTTCATCTGGTTTCCTTTCACTACGTTTGCCTGACCTTCGTCCGCATCGTCTGCGGCGCCGCTCTACATTCTCATTATTAATACTAATAAAAAAGCTTGCCGTCAACTTTAGTCAGAGAAAACCCCAGCCATTGTATTCCCCGGCCTGTACGGATATTCCAAGGTCTGGATGGATCCGCCCTTCTGGGGGTCATACAAAATGAGTATGAGGTTCGGTATTTATGGCAAGGCCGCCGGCCCGTGGTGAGCCTGTCGAACTAGACGGCGGCGGTACGTATCGCAACCGTCCCGGTTGCCTTGTTTATAAACCGAATATCATGCGGTTTTGGTATCACTTCAACTGTCGTAGCACCTGCTCAAAGTTTTCTTCATAGTGCGTACACAGTGATTTCGTTCCGCTCTCAATGATGTTCCCGCCGCCGATCCCGATGGGGGCGAATCCGGCCAGCAGGATGGAAACCACCCCCGCCCCGCTGTCTTCAATACCAACCACGCTGTGCCGCTCTTCGAACGGAATACCGAGGCCGACGCGGGCGGCTTCGGCATAAAGCCACGGATGCGGCTTAGGAGACAGCTCTCCCAGCGTTCCCGGTTCGCCGGGGCGGATGGCGTGTCCGGCGGTGATGACGGCATCGTAGAACTCATTCGGATCGCCCATTCCCAATGTTTGGAAAGCATCCAGAATTTCCGGCCAGGCTTTTTCGTAAAGCCCGGACGTAACGAGTCCGATTTTCACCTTCATCGCTTTGAGTTCGTACAGAAACTCCCTGATACCGGGTGCCGGAGTAAAGGCCCCTTTTTTACCGCGTCCGGCCAGAATTTCGTTCATCTCGAAATTTGTGTGCTTGAAATACCATGTACGCGCCGCTTCGACGGTTTTTTCGGGGCAGTATTTGCCGACACAGTACTGCAAATGCTCTGAAACGGAATGTCCGGAAACATGCGGCTCGTCACAGGCATCAAGTTTAAACTTCGGATCGCCCAGCAGGCTGGCGGTGGTCTTTTCGATAATCCAAATCCAGAAGTGCTCGCTGTGAACGGTCGTTCCGTCGAGATCCATCAGCACGGCCTTCAGCGGTTTTTCAATGCTGACCGGATGAAGCGGATAATAGGCCGGATAACCCATCGCCGACTTCACCAGCGCCAGCGTCTTGCCGTTTTCAAACGACACAAACTCCACCTTGCGGTCGGCAATGGTTTTCACCGAAATTACACCGTTCTCACCGCTCTTAAACGCCGCGTCCGCCGTCTGCGGCAACGCAGTCAATTCATCCGTTTCTAAAAAATTATTCATGTTTTAAAAGTTCTCCCCGCGCCGTTTGCCAACCATTCCAATCAATAATACCAAAACCGCATGATATTCGGCATAAAGAACGCCCGGTCGGGGACCGGGCCTACAGATTTTGTAGGCCGCCCACGAAACTTCGGGGCAGCGGGTCTGGTTAAATGCCAAATTTCATTCGCACTTGGTATAAAATCCGTTTCAGTTCATAAAAAAACCCGGCTTATCGAAGCCGGGTTTTTTATTTTCAAGCCGCATTGATTAGCGGGTACGCATGCGGCGCAGCATCAGCGTAATCAGAGCGCCCAGACCCAGCATTCCGATCGTCGCCGGTTCAGGAATAACCGTCACGATACCGCTAGTTACCAGCTGGCTGTAGTCAAGGTCTTGACCTTCACCCAGACCGACAACTGAGAACGTTGCACCGTTGGTCGTGACTGTTCCCCAGTTCTGCACAACATTAAAGGTTGTGCCGGTGGTAACCGTATTACCGGTGAAATCAAAGATGGTTGCTCCAGCCATCGTCAGCGTGTTGGTTGCGGAACCCTTCAATACATCGAAGCCCACAGTGAAAATTTCCATGATATTGGTCGAACCTGCGGACAACACCACGTCGCTGGCAAAGGTCATTGTGCCGGGGCTGTTACCGACAGCCAGAATGGCGCCGGCATTCAGCGTCACACTCTGCACGGTTCCGGAACCGCTCAGCGTGGCACCGTTCAACACATCGATCTGCCGACTGAGCAGGCTGCCGTCTACGATCAGCTTGCCGGCAGAAACGGTCGTCGTATTGGTGTAGGTCTTCGCACCGGTGAACGTCAGATCCCCTGTGCCCGATTTATTCACCAGACCGGAGCCGCTGATGTTCGCGGAGTGGGTGTAGGCGTCAGTGCGCTTAAAGTCCACCGTGCCGTTGTTGGCGATAGCTGTCGTGGACGATCCGCCTGCGGCATCATTGCCGAGCTGGAGCGTGCCGGACGAACCGACGGTTATGCTCTTCATGTTCGCGGCGGCAGCGAAAATCATTTTGCCCGTGTTGACGTTCAGGTCGTAATTCGCGTTATTCCCAGTAACGTTATTGCTGACCAGCATGGTTCCCAACCCCTGCTTGGTCATAATGCGCGTCTGAGTGCCATCTCCGGAAGTTGTCAGCGTTGCGACGGTCAGATCATTGTCCGCCGTGGCGCTGTCGCCGATGTCCATAATGTAATTGTGAATACCGGTTGATGCCACATTTACGCCGGGCTGAAGCGTGAGAGCCTTCATCGTGGCACCGTTGCCGGTACCATCAAACTGGAGCGTCTGCGTAGGATTGACTGTATTATCTGGGCGCAAAACCACGGCCAAATTTGAAAAATCTGCCGACCCCATCGTCAAAACCTTTCTCGTCGCCGCATCGACGACATTAAGATATAGAAGGTTCGTACCTGTAACAGAGGCGCCGGTGGCAAATTTTGCATATTTGCCGACCAAATACTTATCCAAACGCAACGTGCCGCCATTTTCTACATCAAGAAAGGTGCCTGCGGCCAGAGCCGTTCCGTTAAAAACACCGCCAGCGAGGGCAAACGTACCACCGTTCTTAACCGTGATGTTTGTGCTGGAGAGTCCGGTACCGGTAGCTAATTGCAGTGAAAGCTGTAGTGTGCCGTTGCTGATCACGGTGTTGCCGGTATAGACGGCATTGGTAGCCAGTATCAACGTGCCCACGCCGTCTTTGGTCAATCCAGCCGTTCCGCCAACCTTGGCGTTGATCGTTGCGCTCTTGCCCGCGCCCAGTGCATTCACCGTGATCGAAGGTGTCGTTCCGGAAAAAGTCAGGGTGTTTGTATTACTGATAATCCAGCTACCCGCTGTACTTGTGTCGGTGTCACCGAAAACAAGGTCTTCAATGCCGCGCGCTGCTTCGAGGTTAACCGTCGTATCGCCTGTGATGTTCAGCGTATTGAAGTCCGCCGTCATCCCGGCACCGCCGGCAGCCACAACGCCGCCCAGCCAGTTCCCTGGCGTGCCATAGTTCAACCCGCTGGTAAGGTTCGTCCACGTCCCGCTGGCCGCCTGCGCCACACCGCTCAACGCGATCAGCGCGAGCATGGCTATTAATCTTTTACTTATACTTCTCATGACTCATTCTCCTATTTTTGATTTCCGTTTTCTTCTGCTCCTGTTTCACCAAAAATCCGGCCCAAAATCCTTGCCCGATAATTATTAATACTAATATTCGATTTTCCGGTCAACTGGTTTTTTAAAAATGTTTCTTTGGCGGACTACGTTCTCCCTGTCTATTGTGATGTAATCTATTGTCTGTAATGTGGTTCCAACGATTAAACCATCTACGGGCCGAAAACTGCCGGACGGTAAAATCGGATTTGCTTATTCGTCGCCGAGCTGTCCACCCAGCGGTTGGTTCCGTTTACGGGGTTTCTGGGAATGCTGTTGCTGGCAGCCAAGGTCCAGCCTCCGGACAAGTTGGTGCTGACATACATGCTCCACGGGGCCGCAGACCCGCCAGCCGTTCCATACCACGACACAACTGCCGCACCGTTGGAAAAGCTGATGCCCGTCATGCGGAAAAGAGATGCTGCGTTGGTGGGGTCGGTTCCCGCCAGATATTCCTGCCAGGTTTTAAAGCCGTCGCCGTCCGGATCTTCCGCGTCCGCCACCTCAGCCCCGTCGGTGATGAGCTGATGGGTGTTCAACCATGAGAGAGCGGTGCCGTGGACGGTCGAGAACGGCCCCGGATTTGAAGGGCGGGTCGCGGTAAGCGCGGTTTCTTTGCGGAGCATGCGACCGGTCTCAAAAGCGAGCCGCAGATACCAGTCGCTGGGCAGCGAATATCCGTCGGCATCCAGCGTCAGCCAATAGCCTTGATCGGGAGTCTGGGCCGCCGTCGGCGCTGTTTTATAAATTGCCGTGGCTTCATCCACCTCATCGAACATCGCGATATAAATCATATTCGTCGCGCCAGCCGAAATGGCATTGTGAGCCTGCCGCCAATAGAAGTTCCCACCGTCGCGTTTAATCTCATTTTTTGGACCGGCGTTTAAGTTGTACCACGAGAACCCGGGCCAGATAACCGGACAATAGCCGATTCCAGCGGACTGAGTGTCCGCTATGTCCGGAACAATTCTGCTCGTTTTCCAAGTGTCCGCTCCGGAATTGCTGTTGTAGCGCCCGACGGTCCACGGACTCACCACATCAAAGGCGTGGTAAACGCCGGTCCACCCGGAGGCGGTGAACGAGTCGCCGTCTCTTGTCCTCCACTGTCCCGGAACTCCGCCGAACACCGTGGCACGGTATTGTGCCGGCGCGCCGGTTTTAAACCAGTTGATCGACGCAAGGGCGACCGCCGGATCGTCCGGCCCGTGCGGATCGGTCTTGAAGCCGAAACCCCAGATCCCCACCACCGGCTTGCCGTTGTGTTTCAGATAGCGGTCGCTGCCGACAATTCCGGAGTCCACCAGCATCGTCCAGTCGTTGGTTATAACGCTCCACCAGCTGCTGGTCGCCGCCATAGCCGACACGTCGTACATCACCGCAAACACCCGGCCATACTCTTCGCAGCCGGTCTGGAAGTTCTTCAGGGCGTTCAGCATATGGTTTTTATACGATGTGTCTGCTCCGGCCTGCGTAACGACGAAGCGCTGAACGAACGCCCCGTCAATGCCGTATTCCTGCATCCAGCGCACATGGCGCCGGACGGTTTTATACCGTGTGCCGGAATAGAGCATAGCGGGCTGACCTCCTTTAGTCATCGTCGTGGCGAACAGCTCATCGTCCGCGTATTCAGAAAGATCCGGATACATTTCAATCGTCAGATTGGTGCCGGCCGGCATTGCATGATTTCTGGCCCAGTGAATCCAGCGGGTATTACTTCCGTAATCGCCTGCCGCTGTAAACCAGGCCTGATATCCGCATAGAACCTTTCCATTCAGCGTGGTTGCGTCCACCGGCGGAAGCTGCACGGTGGTGGGATTAAAAACCGTAATCTTGGTCCAGTCTTTCCCTGCCACATTGACGTTTTCGTAAACAAAGAAAGACGAGTCTAAGACATTGGTTCCGTCAATCTGGATGCGCCCGGACGCCGCCGCCGCCGTGATGGCACTGCGCTGATTCTGTCCGCCCAGATACAAGGCGGAATTTGTCCCCTGAAAATTCATTTTTGAAGAGGAGAGCGCCGAAAAACTGTCTGCAAATACGCGGCCGGTTCCGCCCAGATTAAAAACCGCGCTGGCGGTCGCTGTACCCAGCTGGAATTGTTTTTCCGTTACGATTTCACCTCCGGTCATATCAAACGTGGCGACACTCACGATGAACAGGTTCGTCGCCGGGGTTCCGTTTATGATGATCGCTCCCGACGACATTCGGAAGATTCCGGTGCCGCCGATGGTGCGATTCGCCCCGCTATAGGAATTGCTCAGCACACCTCCATTCAAATCAAACAAGCCGGTGCTGTTGATGGTAAGCGTCCCGTTCATGTTGAACGTTCCGCCGGTCAGATTATAGGTTCCGGGTGCGCCGGTCGCGCGCCCTACCGTGGTGGTGGCCGCAAAAACAGTTCCCGCCGTCTGGTTCAAAGTTCCGGTACCGGTTGAATTAGCGCCGACCTGAAGCGAGGACACCGTTAGCATATTTGTACTGCTGACGTTTAACATCCCGCTGTTGGCGTTATTCACAATTTGACACAGAGAAACGGTCGCATCCGTGTTCAGCGCCACTATCATACTGTTATTAATGACGGCTGTGTCAGATGATCCCGGCAAAACCGTAGAGGTAATATAAGAGCCAGTGGCATTATCCTGCCATTGCGTTAAAGTGGACCAGTTGCCGGACGCTTTGCGGGCATACACTGCCCCCCAGCTGGACAGGCTCAACCCCGTCACTAATAATATACTGATTACCTTTTTCATTTTTTTCCTTTCCAGTCCTTGGACGGCCAAAGATCGGCTGCGATGTCTCTACTTGCCCACACTGATTTTAAACGGAAACGCCGGAAGACCTTCCCGGTTACCCAGCGAAAGGTCGGGGCCCATACTCCATGCATAGCGCACGGCCACCGGCGCAGTAACTTCAGTGCTGGATACAATCACCTTGTCGTCCGCAATGACAGCCGCCGCCGGCTTAAATACCTGATCTGCCCCGCAGACTTCAAAGCCCGGCAGCCCCGCGCCCAGCGCCGTCAGTCCGCCACCGATGTGATCAAATGAAATCTCCATCTGCGATCCGCTCAGCTTGCATGAACGGACTCGCGGGCCGGAATAAACAATCTTTTCCCCATACGTTTTAGCCCGTGCCAGCAGCGCCAGCCGCTCGCCGATCGGTCGCTTATCCCGCGGATGCACCGCACCCATCGGATCCACGGCTCTATTATCGTCAAGAGCCCCTGTATCAATCGCTACCACGATATCGGCATTGGAAATCATCTGACTGGATTTCATCTGCGCCTCGCGCATGACTGGCCAGTTCCCGTTTTTATACTTCGGCAGCTGCACGATATAAAACGGGAAGTCCCCTTCGCGCCATTGGGCCCGCAAATCGCGCACCATATTTTCTAGCAGCGCCGGATAGAGCTGCGGTTGACTCGAATTATGCTCTCCCTGATACCAGAGCATTCCTTTGATCCCGTACGGAATCACTTTGGCGGTCATGCTTTCAAACAGAATTCCCGGAATGTTCCGCTCCGTGCGCTGGCCATCACCCGCACTGAGGGTCTGCTTAGCGTTGCGGGCTTCAGCGGCATAAGCGAATGCCGGGCTGTTCGTCAATAAACCGGGATTCATCCATGACTCGATTTTTGTGCCGCCCCACTGACACTCGATCATGCCGACCGGAACATCGAGTGCCGCAGACAGGTTGTCGGCAAAGTAATAGCACACGGCGGACATCTTTCCGGCATTTTCGTCCGTCACCACGCTCCACGAACCGATATCTTCCTGTCCGGGATCCGTCATCAGGTTCACCGCAAACCGCCGTATCAGGCGGCGACCGGCCGTCGGGAAAACCGTATTCGCCGAAGGCAGACGCTCCGCATACCAGAGCTGAAGTCCCATATTCGACTGACCGCTGGCGTACCACACCTCCCCGACAACGACGTTGGTGAAACTAATCTGAGATCCGGCACACGTGACCGAAATATCCTTTGCAATGCGGTCAGCCGAAAGATCGTCGAGGTAAACCATCCACCGTCCGGCGCAGGCTGTGGCCGACTTCGTCTGCCCGGCAAAACACACGGTAACCGTTTCCCCGTCCGGAGCCGTTCCGAATACCGGAACTTTCTGCCCCCGTTGAAGAACCATGCCGTCGCCAAATATCCGCGACACCTTGAAAGCAACCGGAGCAACTGCGGAAGGCGAAGCCGAATCCGCAAACACAAGACCGGCCGCTAAAAACACACCGGACAGCACATGGCGCCACACTGATTTTTTATTCATCTTCGACATCCCTCTCCTTAAATCTATTTGGTTGTCTGATAATCGGAACTCACCGTGAGTTTACCATTATGCACGTTGACAAACCATGCGGTGGTTCCGGCAGGATTGGTTGCGGTAACAGACCAGACGCTGCCGTTCTGTTCAATCATGGCAGGCGACTCAACCCATTTCCGGGAACCTGTAAAACCGGTATTCGTCGTTGAAACCAGCACCGGACGATCCAGCGTACGGGCGGAATAAAACTCAACGCGAACAACCCCCTGAGAAATCTGCGAGCTGATCTGGCGGCACCACGGCTGGCCGTCCCGAACGATGCTTTCAGCGAAGGCATAACTGTCTGGCGGATTCCAGGCCGACGGATGCGAATGGTTCATCCCGGGAATGAGAGACACCATGTGCGGGCCGGAAGCCGCCTGATACGTTGCGGCCTGACAATCGAGCGGAAAATGTTTATCGGTCGGCCACGAGAGCCAAAGCGCCGGCATTTTCGCCCGCGACATGCGCACCATTGGATCCCAAACCTGCTTGTAGAGATGGTTGTTGCCCAACGCCCGTCCGTATTGGTTATCCGAATCGAACAGATGTCCGCAGCCATACGTCGGAATGGCGAAGGCAAAGCGGTCGTCTATGCCCATAGCGGTACTGGTGATGACACCGCCCCAGGAAACGCCCATCACACCGACTTTATCCGCATCCACTTCCGGCAGGGAGCGCAGCAGTGAGTTGGCCAGCACGGTATCCGCGACGGCATGATACATCCACTGTTCGGCCAACGGTTCAGATGAGTCTGCATAGATGCCGATGCGCTTCGGGCCGGGCCATGCGGTTTGCTGCCAGTTGTTCGGCGCGCTGACCAGCACATCGGTCTGACCTTCGACCGCAATGCTGATGGCGGCAAAACCGCGGGCCGTCCAGTTCGTCACCCAGGCCTTGTAAGCCGTTCCGCCGCCGCCATGCACCAGCACAATGCCGGGCACTTTGCCGGAGCGGTTTTCCGGAAGACCCAACCAGGCAAATACTTTGGTCGGCGAACCTTTCCAATCCAGCGCATCATAATAAATCGCCTTCAAATCAGCCGTTGATGCAAAGCCATCGGCCATGTGCATTGCGGGCGCGTTGGTGAGTTTACCCAGCGTAAGAACCTGTTCGCGCTGTGCGGAAAATTCATCTGCCTGCAAGCGGGCCAGCGGCATCAGCAAAAGTGCGGCGAACGTGATCCTGTTTATATGCATCGTTGGAGACCTTTCATTGGAGATGAATCTGAAGTTTATAGAAAGCTGCGTTCGTAGCGGCCGCATTGGTGTGCGTGACCGCCTGGTTTCCTCCGGCGATACCGGTGTAACCGGACACTCCCGACCACTGGCCGGCGGCAAGGTTGAGTGAGTTGAGCAAATCGAACCAGCGGGTCAGCCCCGCGTAGCCGTTGCCGGTCGCGGCATGGGCGGTAAAGTTTACGAGAATTTTTGCCGAAGCATTTGTGATGGTGAGTCCGCTCAGATCGGATCCCGAAAAGTCGAACACGTTGGGATCGGTTCCGGCGATGAATTCTTCCAGATTGTTCCGCCCGTCGCCGTCCGGATCGGCTGCGGCCGTGCGATCAACGACGGGAATGCCGGAGAACAAGTTAATCCAAAGCTCGAAGGGTCCGGTGGTGACATCACTCAGACTCCGGAAACGGAAGGTGCGTGTCACGGCGTTCGTCCGAAGATCGGAAATATCCTGATAATCGGCGCTGCCCAGCGGAAGGTTGTAGGTGATCTCCCAGCTGAGGTTCGTGCTGTTATAGTCGGTCTGCCAGAAGTCATTGCCGTGAACCGCCTGATCCACCACCGCCCAATCCGTGCCGATCCGCTCTTCGAGCATCGGATTTTGATACGCAGACAATCCGGAAAACGTCACCGGCACATACCCGATCCCACCGGTCACCGAAAATTGCGCGTAGTCGTTGGTCACTCCGATTGCCAGCGGGTAGGTCTGTGTCAGCGTGCCCGCCTGAACCGTCACCGCCAAATTGTTGCCGATCGCTTCGCGCGCAACCAGGCTATGCGTGTTGTCATAACTCGCCATGGCTGCGACCAGATTGGCGTCGCTTCCGTAGTAATCACCCGCATTTTTTGGCAGGTAAACTCGCTCGATCTCGGCCTCCACATAGTCACCGGCAAGCAGGTTGGAAACGCCAGCGGGCGGAACGAGGTTAACGCAATTTCCGCTGGAGACAAAATACGGCTTCACATTGTCCTGACCGTTGATTCTGGCTTTCCATGAACGAATGATGAATCCCCGGTTGGCGGCGCGATAATAATTTGTGACGCCGTCGTCAACTTTCTGGGCCGTGAAGCCGTCGATGGTTGAAAACCAAGGCGTTGAATTGGTCAACTGAATGGGTATGGTCTGGTTGATATTGGTCCATTGGAGAACAGGCGCGATCTGGTTCCCGTAGCCGTAAGCCATGTTGGTACCGGAATTGAAATTGTAGCTGTCGGCTCCCATCTGAAAAAATACCATGCGCTTAAAGCCCGTATTGGCCGTGACATCATACCGGATGCGATGAAGCCCTCGCGTATAGTCGCTTGATCGGTAGAGACCGGCGCTATAAGTGAACTCGATGCTGGAGTCGGCGGTTTTTCCGGCGAAGATAACGTCGGTCAGGTTCGGGCCGTAATGCTTATACTGGGTGCGAATGCGGCTGTGATATTGCCGGACACCGGCGCTATTGGTGTAATTTAAAAAGTCACATCCGCCGAAGTTTCCACCCGTCCACCGGTTCGTCTCCCCGTTTATGCCGAGAAGGTGCAGAGGACGCGAATCCGTGCCAATCGAATTTCTATTCGGGTCATAGCAAAGGCTTTCGTTCCAGCATCCGATAGCAGCTTCATCCCATTGCTGGTTGTTGCCTGCATAGCCCACAAGACAAAGCTGCGCGTGGCTGGCCGCCGGAATGCCGCCATAGTTCTGTGTCACCACATCGGCCTCGAAACTGAGCGCCGTGTTCGCAGGCACAGTAAGCATGGTCAGCCCGTGAAACCAAGGGCCGATCCAGCGGTCTTCTGTCGCATGATGCCAGTTTTTTGAGAGCTGAACAGGAATCCCAACAGGGTTCCCATTCAAATCCCGGAGGATTACCACGGTGCCGACCGCCCCCGGCCACAGCCCGTTTGTCTTGGCAAAATCCAGCCGTACCACCTGGTCGCTGGAGGTCGCATTGGTCAGAGTAATCACCGTGCGCTCAAACCGGTTATCATCCCACCCTGTGTAGTTTTTTATATTGATAACATAACAGCCGCGATCCGCATCATACCCAGCCAGATTGGGTTCCATCACGGGAGCGATCTGATCAGCGGTCAACCCCAGTGGAATATTTTCCAAGGCATCCGTCTCTGCGATGGCTTCGGCCACATTGGTTACGGGATAAATGATCAACCCGACAGAACGTTCTTCACCTGCGTTCCAGATGCCGCCATCGGTATGAACGGTTATGACGGCATTGGTGGGATTCACGGCGATTGAGCTGCTCCCGGCACTTTTGAAAACGATATACCCGCTGCCGTTGGCGGCCATTAAACCCTGCGCTGATCCGCTCGTGACCCGGTTACTGTAAAGAGCACTCAAATTAAGCCGGTAATCGAGACCGCCGGAACTGATGGAATTCGTCGGCACGACACGGTAAACCATCGAGACGCGATCAGGCCATGCGCAGATATCCACCCCGCTTTGGTTCGTGTTGAGACCGGTCGGCCCGGCCGTCGTTTTTATTTTATCCCAGCGGTGCTGGAAGAACTTGCCCGCCTCGATGAATTGCGCGTTATTGACAGCGTTCGTCGAGCAGGCGGCCAGCGTGTTGGTAACACCTGAAGAAATCAGCGTACAGGAACTGCCGGAAACAGGAACGGATGCTGGAAAACTCTGAAGCTCGCTTTCAACCAAAGCGGCAGATTCAGGAACAGAGACCAGAAGAGGGAAAATGGTGGTGAGGTTCAGGTCGCGATACGCGAAAGACATGGCATAGCGACTCGTTTTGATCCGCCACACGTTGGACGATACGCGAACATCATTGATCCACCACGTAAACCCGTAATCTTTGGCGTTGGCAAAGGCCCGTGCAGGCAGCGTGTGGTTGAGTGGCGCGTCCATCACCAGATACAGCGTGCTGCCCGATACCGTCAAATGCGCGGCGGCGATGATGCCGTCCTTAATCAACGTCACGGTTGCAGGGGCCGCAACGTTTCCGCTGCCCCATGTCATCAGCGGGTATCGTGTACCTACGGGGCCGACGGAGCCGCCCAGCTCAACCGTTACAGTCGGCGGCGTGGTAAAGGTGGCGGCGCCAGTAACCTTCAACGGCGCTACGGTGCCGTCGGGAACCTGCGTGCCGAAGTCGAAATTTAAACTGGAGCTGCCGCCAGCATTGGTGACGGTCAGGCCCGCACACGTCCACGGCTTCGCGGTGTCCGTGACCACAATGTTTAGTGTGGCCGAATTGCCGGACGTGGCCGCCACAAAAACAGCGCCGCTGGAGCTTCCGCCGCCGGTCACGCCCGTCAGCGTGCCGTTATTGATTATCGTCGCACCGGTGAACGTATTTGTACCGGTCAACGTCAGCATGCCGGCACCCGACTTGATCACCGCCCCGCTTCCGCTGATAACACCGGCGACAGTGAAACTATCCGTATTGTCAAACTGGAGCGTACCGGAGGCGCCTACGGCCATACTCTTAAAGTTCGCGGTGCCGCCGAAGATCATCGTCCCTTCGTTGACGTTCAGATTGAAATTTCCGGGGCTGGAACCCACGTCATTACTGACCCGCAGGGTGCCCGCCCCTTGCTTGGTTATGATGCGCGTCTCGCCGTTCGTATTGTTGCCCGCCGTATTCAGCGTTGTGACCGCCAAATCATTGACGGCGGCGGCACTGTCGGCGATGTCCATGATGTAATTGTGGATGCCGGTCGATGCCGTGTTTACGCCGGCTTGCAAATAAAGCGTATTGATCGAGGCCCCGGCGCCGGTGCCGTCAAACCTGAGCGTCTGCGTTGGGTCAGCCGCCCCGCCATCCGGACGCAGAATCACACCTGCGCCGGGGAAATCCACCGACCCGATGGTCAGGAGATTACTCACCGTAGAGTTGGTGGCGTTAAAATACATAAGGTTCGCGCCCGAAACCAAAGCCCCCGTGTCGAACTGCGCATACTTGGCAATTAAAATCTTGTCCAGTTGAAGCGTTCCGCCGTTTTGCACGTTGAGCTGACAGTTATCGGCCATCGTAGCGCCGAGCATATTCCCGCCGGTGATCGCCAGCGTGCCGCCGCTCTCGACCGTGATATTTGTACTGGCAAGCACCGTTGGAAAGTTGCTGCTTCCCGAAGAGAGATTCAGCACACCGTTGCCGATCACTATGTTCCCCGTGCAGGTGCTGTTGGTGGTCAGGATCAGTGTGCCGGAACCGTCTTTGACAAACCCTGCCGAACCGGCAAGCTTCGCGCTGATCGTTGCGCTCTTGCCCGCACCCAATGCATTCACGGTAATCGCGGGGGTGCCTCCGGCGAGGGTTAGAATATTTGCCGCCGTGCCGTTGTTGTCCAGAATCCAGCTGCCAGCTGTCCCCGTGGCCGTGTCGCCAAAAATCAACTTGCCGATCGTGCGGGCGCTATCCAGATAAATGGTATGGGTTGCGGTAATGTCAATCGTACTGAAATCGGCCGTGAACGCGGAGCCGTCGGCAACCACACCGCCGCTCCAGTTGTTACTCGCGCTCCACAAACCGCCGCTGACCGTATTCATCCACGTGCCGTCGGCCGCCCCGGCCCGCTCCGTCATGAGCAAGAACGCCGCAACGGTCAGCGTGATTACAGCGGTTTTTTTGACGTGGATTTTCATCGCATGAGCGTTTCCTCAGCAATTACTTCGCGCCCGGCGTAACGAACTCTTTGCGCGTCAGTTTGCTGTCACCATCCTTATCAAAGTTTTTGAAGCGGGCCTCAAGATTAGCCTCCCCTTTCAGTCCGGATACGTACTCGTCGAGGGTCAGATCCTGACTCTTATCCTTGTCCATCCTCTCGAAGGCTTTGGTACGATCGGTCTGTTTAGCGGCAGCCGGGCTTCCCGCTGCAGGGGCTTTCTGCTCAACGTTAACCGGCTCGGCCGCTTTACTGATGCACTCATGATCCGGTGCCGCCGGCAAAGTGGCTTTCCAGTCGAGCGCCAGTCTGCTCAGACGGCTGACGATTTCAGGGTGCTCTTTCGATACATCGTTCGACTCGGCGCGGTCATTGATGAGCTGATGTAATTCGACACGACTGCCATCATAGGTCATCACGAGCTTCCAGTCGCCGTCGCGCACCGCCAGACGCGGCCACCAGTCCGGTTCGCCAGCATGACCTTTCCATTCCCAGAAGACGGGCTTGTTGCGCACCGGTGTATGACCCGTCAGGGCCGGCAAAATATTCTCGCCGTCCGGAGTGTACCCGGCAGGCAGACTGACTCCCGCAATGGC
Source organism: Kiritimatiellaceae bacterium (assembly GCA_013141415.1). Classification (NCBI taxonomy): domain Bacteria; kingdom Pseudomonadati; phylum Kiritimatiellota; class Kiritimatiellia; order Kiritimatiellales; family Kiritimatiellaceae; species Kiritimatiellaceae bacterium. The sequence goes on along the minus strand of JABFQY010000005.1, from coordinate 351,742 downwards.
ACAGAATGTCGGTAATAGATCAACCGCGGTGACCACGGTTTTGTCATTAACCACTCCAGCCGGGACTTTACCGGGCCAGCGCACAATGAACGGCACGCGAACGCCACCCTCGAACAAACTGCGTTTATGTCCGCGCAGACCTCCGGTCTGGCCAACGCTGTAGTATGTGCCGTATCCGCTGCCCAGTTTTTTCTGACTCTCTGATTCCCCCTGAGACTCCGGCCCGTTGTCGCTGGAAAAGATAACGAGTGTGTTTTGTTCTACACCGGCGGCCTTGATCGCAGCCAGCACGGCACCAACCGCCTTGTCGCCATCGGCAATCACGGCGGCGTACACCTGCTGCCGGTTGTCCAGATGGCTGTATTCGGCCATCGATTCTGCCGTCGGCGTGTGCGGTGTATGGCTTTCATGAATCCAGACATTCACAAAAAACGGCCGGTCTTTATTAGCCAGAATAAACTTTGCCGTATTGTCTGCCGTAGCGTGTTCGTTCCCGCGAATCGCCGCAGGCCAGCCGGCACCGCCATTGAAAACAATCGATTCATCATACCCGTAGGCATCAGGCGTCGGGGCCCCCGCAGTCCCTCCGCCGGTCAAATGCCATTTGCCGAAGTGCGCCGTGCTGTATCCGGCCTGTTTGAGCAGTTTCGGAATTGTAACCGCCTGCGGATCCAGCCAGTCCGGCATACCGTTTGTGCGATTCAGCTCCGGAGAGGCAAAATGCTGGTGAATGCTGTACCGTGCCGGATAGTGTCCCGTCATCACCGCCGCCCGGCTCGGGGAACAAACCGGACTGAGCACATTGAACTGGGTGAAGTCGGTTCCTTCGGCGCGCAACCGGTCAAGGTTCGGGGTCTTCACGTAGGGATGCCCGTGGCTGGACAGATCGCCCCACCCCCAGTCATCGGCATAAATAAATACAATATTCGGCTTAGCCGATGGCGCGGTCAGGCCGGTCTGCGGATTCAGCAATGCCAGTCCTACGGAGCCCATCGCCGCCGGTGTGAGTAGATTATTTCGTTTCATCATTTTCTCCGCTTCGCACGAACAGATTGCTGTTCACGGTTGCACGATCTCTTCCCATTTTTCTTTGAGTACCCAAAGCGGCGGTTTGGTTTCAGCCGTCCAGCCGTTCAGCTTCTTCCGCAGCGCCTCGGCAACTTCAGGATTCCCGGCAATTACATTATTTTTTTCGCCGGGGTCATTCTTGATGTTAAAAAGTAGCACCTGTTTCGGCTGACCGTTCGGCAGGTCCGGATAAAGTCCGGGCGGAATGGAGCCGATCACTTTGTAGAGCCAGTCGCCCTGCCGTGCGGCGGCAAAAAGAGGCGCCTGCCGCTCGTCGCCTTCGTTATAATGATCGTCAGGGAAACTCCAGATGGTCGAATGGATGCCGAAGAAAAAGAGCGTGTCATGCACCGGCCCTTTTTCGCGTCCGTTCAGCAACGGCAGCAGACTGCGTCCATCCAGCCCCGCCGGAACAGGGGCCCCGGAGGCCTCGACTGCTGTCGGCATAATATCCATCAGAGAAACCAGTCCTTCCTCTACCCGTCCGGTTTTGATGCGTCCAGGCCACGAAGCAATCATCGGCACCCGGTGCCCGCCCTGCCAGGCCTCTCCTTTGGCTCCCTTACTCGGTGCGTTAAACGGCAGAATCGCGCCGTACGAGTTTCCGGAAGCTCCGTTATCGGTAGTGAAAATGAAAAGGGTGTTGTCCGCCTGCCCATAAGACTTCAGCTTTTCAAAGATAGACCGGATCCCTTCGTCCACGGCGTTGACGTGTCCGTAGAAACTGTTCACCCATTCCTGTTTACTGTTAAATTTTTCCAGATATTTCAGCGGCGGCTTATAATTCAGCGAGCCGTGCACCGCGTGATAACCGAGATAAATAAAAGCAGGCTTTCCATCCTTCAGGGTGCGATCAAGAAAATCAACGGCCTTCTGTGTAAACAGCTCGGTGTTGTACTCGCCGTCGGGGCGCACACCTGTAAATGTGTCATTTTCCCAGATGTTATCGGCCTTGTAATAGGTGGCGCCGGACCAGTTGTAGCCGAAGAAATAATCAAATCCCCGGCGCAACGGATGCTGCGCGAAAACGCTCGCGCCGCAATACCCGGTTTCAGCAATCGCTTTTTTGTACATCGCGGGACTGGCCTTGCGCAGTTGCATCCAGTGGCGCGAACCCTTCCATCCTTCGGCATCAAGTACCTTGTCGCGCAACGAATCATCGACCCTTGCCACATGCCATTTGCCAATAGCGGCGGTAGCGTAACCGGCTTCGTGGAGCAATTCGGGCAGACAGCGCTGATCAAGCGGCACGCCGGTTTCATCGGCGGCGGCGTTGTTGTACACTCCCCAGCGTTGCGGGTAACGGCTGGAAAGAAGCGCCTGCCGCGACGGAGCACAGAGCGAAGAGGCCGAGTAGGCGTTATTAAAACGCACGCCGGCATCGGCCAGCCCTGTCAAAAAAGGCATAGCCTGACGTGACGCTTGCAACCCTTCGGACGGATCGTGCTGCTTAAAATTACGATGTCCGCCGGTGACCAGTTCGACCAGATGCGGATCCATATCGCCCGCCCCCAGCGTGCGGCTGTACGCCTCGCACTGACCGAGACCGAAATCATCCATCACAACGACAATGATATTGGGCCGGATCGCCGGAGTTCCTGCCGTATAGCCGACCTGCGGATTCAGCAGCGCCAGCCCTGCTGACCCCACTACTGTTGTTGTGAGTAACCTTTTGCGTTTCACGCTTCGACTCCCAAATCAGCGCCAGCCATCGACTGGCGCCACAGACATCTAAACGGTCTCTTTGAAAACTATTGGATAATGACAAGCGAAAGGGATCTAACCGGAGAAACGACCACCAGCTGCACCCAGTCTTTGCCAGCGCTTTGATCCTGCACAATAGAAACAGTTTTACTGCCAAACCCGGTAATCGTGATGTTGTTCGTATCTACAAGGCTCGACAGATTCGGCGAATCAAACAGGGTGAACGTCCCGTCGGGGCCGGTGTAGGCCGAGCCGTCCACCACAATCTTTGCCCCGTCCATAGTTTGGAAGATACTGGAATTGATGGTGCTGATGCCGGTTGCATTGAAGATGAAATGAAAAACACCATTGGTTGTGACAGAAGACGCCTGTTGCAACTTGGAAATATTGATCGTGGCAGCGTCCCCCACCACCCTGAATTCCGTTTGGGCGGTTAAACTTCCCACCCGCACCACAGCATCCAAATTATTAGTTCCGCCGCTCACGTCAAAGAGGCCGGGCGTGAAGTTCAATACGTTGGTGTTTGCCATCGACGCATCGATCTCAAACAAACCGGAGGACAGCTTAATCGTACCGACTCCACTGATAGTGTGAGTACCGCCTCCCGAAAGGCTTAGTGTGCCACCTTTCACATCCACAAGCCCCGTCGCACTGACTGTCAGCGTCGACTTCACATCCAGCTTCCCTCCGGACAGATTATAGGTGCCAACATTTCCCGTCGCACGGCCTACGGTCGTTGTGATGGCCGAAATAGTTCCCGCCGTCTGATTCACGATACCAGTCCCTGTAGAAGTAACACCGACCTGAAGCACACCTGCGCTCAGCGTATTTGCACTGTTCATAGTCAACGTGCCGGCGGTTGCATTATTCACGACTTGCAGAGTTCCAACGGTCGCATCGGCATTCGCCGTCAAGCTAAGATTATTATTTATAACTACAAGATCCGCCGCTCCCGGCAGAACGGTTGAGAAAACAAATGACCCCGTGGCATTATCTTTCCATTGCGCCAGATTCGTCCAACTCCCTGTCGCAACACGTGTGTACGTCACTACCGCCGCCCAGCTTGACGACCCCATTCCGAATAGCAGCAGCATACTGATTAACTTTTTCATTTCCTGATCCTTTCTCTGGCTTCCGTTTTCTCGTCCAGGTTTATAAATCATTTCCCGGCATTAATGAACTCGTCTTTCGACAGATATCCGTCTCCATTGCGATCCAGATCCCGGAATCTTTCTTTGCCGGCATCTCCTTTGAGCGGACAGGCCGGAAGAAACTCATCCGGGCTCAATGTTCCGCTACCATCCCGATCCAGCTGCATAAACGTCTGCTCACGAGGCGGCGGTTTTGCGGCCAGTTTTGCAGTCGGTTTCGCCGGAACGGCGGCGGTCGGCGCGATTTTAGGGGAATCGTTGCGGTCATATGGCAAAGCACTGGGACGACTGAATCCCTGATCCCTCTGCCGGGCGATCTCCGCCTGCATTGCCCGCACTTTTTCCGGATACTGACTAAGCAGGTTTGTTGTTTCTCCAATATCATTCTGCAGGTCGTATAATTGGGAAGATTTACCCTCTTCAAACATGGCCAGTTTCCCGGGCCATGGATAGGCCGGTTTACCCTCAATATATTTCCACTGGCCCTGACGGAGCGCAAAATTTCCGTCTGTGCTGTGCGTGATCATTGCGGAGGTTTCAGTCCGGCTACTCGTGCCGCCCAGTAGAGCCCCCTTCACACTAATGCTGTCCTGAGCGGCATCCGGTGCGAGCGCTACACCCGTCAGTTCTGCAAAGGTGGCGGTCATATCGATCAGATTGATTGTTTCATCGCTGACCTTACCGGCCGGAATCCGTCCGGGCCAGCGCGCGACAAACGGAACGCGGCTGCCGCCTTCAAAAATACTCAGCTTGCGCCACCGAAGCGGGCCGTTGATTTTCAAACCGGCATCGGCCGCCTGCTGGATCACTTTATTCGGGCCGTAGTCCGGATACGATCCGCCATTGTCGGATGTGAAAATAACCAGTGTATTATCCAATACGCCAAGCTTTTCCAGCGCCTTCAGGATGCGTCCGACAGAAAGATCGATATCATGAATAAAATCACCATACGGACCTGCGGCGCTGGTTCCGCTGGATTCTTTTGACGGTGTGATGGGTTCATGCACCGCCAGCATGGGGAAATAGAGAAAAAACGGCTTCCCCTTGGGCTGTTGTTCCATCCAGGAAATCGCCTTGCCGGTCAGGAAGTCCATCGCTTCGTCATCCTTGCGCTGCGGAGCATCCAACCCGAGATAGGTATACGGTCTGTAAAAGCAGCCCGGTCGCGGCGTTAATGTTTTGGATCGCAAGCCCCAGACGCCTTCATTTTCAATATAAACACCGGTTTCATCGCCATGATTGGCGGCGACACCGAAATGGTAATCGAACCCGACCTGTAACGGCCCGGGCACTAGAGGTTCTCTGAAATCAGTCCTCGGCGGAAGGCCGTACCCCTGATGCCACTTACCGATCGCCGCCGTAGCATAGCCCTGCTGTTTCAACAGGGATGCCATGTTCATCCGGTTGGTTTCGATCAGCAACGGCGCATAGACTCCAAGCACACCGTGATTTTCCGGCGTGCGCCAGCAGTGACGGCCCGTCAACAGACTATATCGAGAAGCGCTACAGACCGTTGCCGGAACCTGAGCATCCGTAAAGCGGATTCCCTCTGCGGCCAGCCGGTCAATGTTCGGTGTGCGCACCAGCGATTTGTCGGCACCATAGCAACCCACGCTGCCATAGCCCAGGTCATCGGTAAGGATGAATACGATGTTCGGCTGTTCAGCGGCAACGGCGGATCCCGCCAGCATCGCGATTGTCGGCAGGCTCGTCAGACAGAAGTTCAAGGATCTGTTTTTCATAGCGTGTTATACCTTAGTTCATTTAATTTTAAGCACCACACCGGACGACGTGCGATATTTTCCACCGCGCCAGGCGCAGAACAGATAGGCGGGACGCCCGTCTTTCATCAACACCTGAGGCCGCTCAAATCGTCCCTCGCGCGCCAGTCCCGGCATTTTTTCATCAAAGTAAAATGCGGCATCGCGATACGCCACCTGAGGAGCCCCTGTCCAATTCAGCCCGTCGTCTGACTCGAGGTAGAGGCCGTACTCGTGGTTGAAGAACCCCATGTCGCGGCAAATCATACGAAAGGTTCCATTTTCCTGCCAGACGTAAGCATCCTCCACCTGCGCGGTTTCAAATTCATATTCCTTCTCCTTGGACACCGCAACAGTACCATTGGCGATGAAGCGCGGCTTGAGGTGCTCAAACGTCAAAACCGGATTGCCCTTATATTTCACATAAGGCCCTTCAAGCCGCTTTGCTGATGCCGTGCCGAAACGGCGAATGCCGAAAATTTCTCTCCATGATTTCCAGTCGATCGATTTGTAATAAAGCCGGAACGTTCCGTCGGGAAGTTGCAGTAACGCCGGATTCGTGGTGAGCATGTCATCCCAAGCCGTTTCGGGCGATGGCTCCAACAGCGGTTTTTCATCGCTGATCCTCGTCCAGGGCCCATCGAGACTGTCGGACACGGCCAGCCCAATCCGTTTACTTTCCACCAGCCGCATGAAGTACGGCTGATACGTGTCCCAGTCCATACCGGGCAAATCTTCCTTCGTGATATCCAGTCCGGAACCGTCGCTTCCCATGTAAAGCAACGCATACCGATCACCGACTTTATGAATGGTCGGGTTGTGGACGCTCCACGAATCCCAAGCGGTTCCGCCGCGTCCACTTAAGGCGGTGTCAACATGCGTATAAGGCCCTTCAGGCCGGTCGGCCACCGCGTGCCCGATTTCGCAATCGGCCACCCAGAAATTAAAATCGTTGCGCCAGCGGGAATAGAACACATGCACCCGGCCGTCTTCACCATAGATCGGCGAACAGCACCATACATTCCAGCCATCCTGCTCAAGAATCCGCCCGCAGGGCTGAATCTTTTTACAGAACTCAGAAAAAACAACTTCTTCACATGTCTCTTGCATTCTAATCCTTAATTAACATTCTCTTTGTGCTGTGAATTTAAACCGAAGCAGATTCTCTCTGCTCTAAAGTCTGCTGAATCTCAGCCATTCGTTTCTTGGTCAGCGGATATCCAATCGCAACTGCAATGGCGATCACGATCACAACGGGCGGCACGATGGAGAACAGCAGACGAAGCCGCAAAATCACCTCAGGAGATTGGATCGCATCCTGTCCGGTGTTCACCCCTGCGATCGAAATGATGATTCCACTGCAGAAGATCGCCAGTGCGAATGCGGATTTTACAACCAGACCATAGACCGCGCTGAAGAGACCTTCCCGTCTCAGTCCGCTTTGCAAGTAGTCGTAATCGCACACATCCGCCAGCCAGGAGTATATGATGATGTGCAACGATATAATTCCGGGCGAGGACAGCACAAACGATATGATGGAGAGGTAGGGATTGCTCGGTGTGAACAGCCACCACTGACTCGCCTGCCCGATCAGCACAAGAACCAGTGAAGCGATCAGGACAGCTTTTTTCTCAAACCGTTTTATGAGCCAGTAAATAAAAGGAGATGAAAGTATCGACGTCAGCGCCCAGCTTGAGCCCAGCCAGCCGTAAAGTTTTGACATCGCCGCCTTATCGCCATCAAACATGTAATAGGTTCCCACATAGAAGGCCAGAGGGCTCACCAGCAAGATGCCGAAAAGGCCCAAAATATAAACGCTGCAAAGAATGACGAACGGCCGCGTCTTGAAGGCATTTTTCAGTGCCGACATGAAATGGAACTTCGGCTGTGTCTGGGCCGTCACCTGTTCCTTGCACATCAGGCAGGGCAGCATACCTGTGATGATGATCAGCGTTCCTCCAATGATACCGATGACCCTCACGCCCTCGATTTCGTTAACGCCGAAATAAGGTATAAAACTCAAACTATACGCCCATGGCGTCATCAGTCCGGCCACGGAAATAAAAACCGCGCAAAAAGTCATCAGCTTGGCGCGCAGCTGCGGGTCAGAGGTCAGTTCATTCCCCAGAGCATAATACGGCACCAGATAAACCGCAGCCGCCGTGTAGAACGCCAACGAGATGATCAGGAAGTATAGAAAAACAACTGTGCTGCCCATACCGGCCGGGGGCGACCAGAGCAGCGCGTAAAACAACCCGGCCAGAATAACTCCGACAACCATGAACGGCTTGCGCCTGCCATACTTACTTCGGAAGTTGTCAGACAAGTATCCTATATACGGATCCGTAAAAGCCTCCCAGAGTCTGGGCAGACTTATTGCCAAACCGACCAACCCCGGGTTTACCCCAAGACCGATGCTGTAAATGGGCAAAGCCAGAACCTGAATCGTATTTTGTATGAGCGCTTCGGTGAATCTGCCATTGGCAAACGCCACCATTTGACGCGCTTTTATTTTTCCGGGAACAGATATTTTCATGTATGTCCTTGCTGACTGATAATATGACGATTAATCAGAATTTGACCCTGACCAGCTGAACCAACGGCCACAGAAGCAGCCATGAAACAGAGGCCGTGAGAACCACCGAGAACGCCCCGATAAATAAGGCGGTTACCGTACCGTACTCTTTGAAGGCAAACTTACTCTTCTCGTATTTGGCCGATTTGCCGATGAGCTCCTTTAGAACGGGGTCGATGATCTTATTTTGTTCATCCTGAGAAAATTCTGCCAGCAACCGGCAGTTGGCGATGTTTCTGTTATAGGCACTCAGTTTTTCGCCGACCACCGAAACTTGCTCCGGCGATCTTTTTGCCATGAGGGCGCCCTGCTGTTCGGCCTCCTTGATTTCTGCGGCCCAATTAAGGTTTGGTCTGCCCTGCCGGACTATTTCCCGAGCGATTCCGGTCGAAAGAATAATCCCGCAGAATAACGCGACGAACCAATGCGACACAGCGAGGCGGTTCATTCCCCGGAGAGGGGTTGTTGACTCATCAATAGGAGGACATGGTTCGTTTTTCATCTCGTTCGCTTTCCGTGATGTTGTTTAGAAAAACTCATTTTACTTCTCTTTTTTTGTTTCGGATTCAAAGCGGAACCGCCGCGTCTGCGGCTGATCTTTGGGCGTGTCGAGATTCAGGTTATAGGTAATCCGGTAAAGCCCAGTTGAAGAATCGCGCTCCGCCTGCCAGAAATCGTTCCCGTGGTCAGACTGATCCACCGGAATAGAAACGCCGCTTCTCAACTCAACCAGCGATGGCGCAGAGGCTGATGGAGCTCTTGTGAAAGTAAACGGAACATACGCCATGCCGCCGGTTACTTCCACCATGGCTGCTCCGTCGGCCCCGACCGCAATTTCAACCGGCAACGCGCGTTGCAAGGTTCCGTGCGTCACATTCAACTGAAGATCGTTGCCTTTGGCCTGCCGGTACGCCGCTTTCCATGTGTCAGCCGTTTCCGGCAACGATTCTTTGAGCGCTTTGTTGGTTCCCAGATAACTTCCCGGGATTTTCGGAACAAGGAACACTTCGATCTGCATATCGACATAATCGCCTTTTTTCAAACTCTTCAGTTCCGGAGGCGGCGAGATTTCCGCCAGCAGTCCGGGATAGCGGTGGTTCGTTCCCATGAAAGACAGGTGAGGTTTTTCAACCCGCTCTCCGCCGAGCACTGCATTCCATGAACGAACCACCAGCCCCCGGCTGGCCTGACCGAGTGACCCCTGATCGCCGCGTCCTTCCTCTTTATCCGAACGATGCATAGAAAACCACCAAGGCGCATCGCCTTGGAACGGAATGCCGCGCTCAACATATTCCACCCGGCCTTCTAATGGATACTCCTTCTCAAATTCCAGCCCATTCCGGCTGCCCCATGCCACAGCCTTGGGGTTGAAAAAATTGTAGGTCGGGCTACCGTACTGAAAAAAGGCAAGCTGATCGAATTCAGTGTCTTCAAGCACTTTGTACTGCAACCGGTAATAGGAACGGTTGATGTCGTCGGTTCGCGGATGTTCAGCCGTAATCCGAAACTCAATTTTACGGTCTTCGGTCAGACCGTAAAACCCGGTACGGGTAAGACATGGGCCGGGAACAGGCGTATAGCGCCGGGTCACCAGATACTGTTTTTCTCCGTTAACTTTATAATGCAGGAAATTTCCGCCGCCCTGATTCGGGGTCCATTCGAACGGGACCGCACGATGAGAGTCGTAGGAGCGGACGTAGAGCGGGCGCATATCGGTGATGTCAGAGTCGGCATAGCCGCCGATCGCATAGCAAACGCTCTCGCCCCAGTTTCCCTGAATGGCCACGTCCCAATCTGTGTAATAGCCCCAGCCGATCAAGGTGAGGAAATAATAACTGGCCTGCGGCACCCCGCCCCACAGAGCGTGGGTCATATCAGCCCGTCCGGCCCATTCACTTTTCGCCGGAATACGCCCGACCGCTGTGTAGCGCAGCCAGGAGTTATAATCCCACGTATCCAGATCCAGCCACGGCTGCATATCCGGCGTTGCTTTTCGGGTTTGTTTGATCGTTGGCCAATTATGAGCAACCTGTAGCGGAAGCCCGAGAGGATTCCCCTTCTCATCTCTCAAAATCATCTGGGCGCCCATAACGCCGGCACAATCGCGCAGTCCCTGCTCAGCCGGAGGCAAATTGCGCTCATGCCAGCCCATTTCATTCGCAAAAAGAATTCGGAACACGCGCTCGCGATCCGTCGGATTGCTCAGGTGTATGTCGTATCGATCCAGATTATTCAGCACAGCGGGTTTATAAGTATGGTTGTTCAGCTGAACCTTCCATGCATCTAAAGCGGCGTCATAGCAAACAGGCACCTTTTTGCCGGTCATCCGGTCGGTCACCTGCACGTCCGTACCGCCGGAAGCCATCGCCTCAGTGAAGGGAATTACCAGCGCAACGGTCTGACGAACCCCCGCTTTCCATTCCGCTTTTTCGGTGCGGACTTCAGCCTTCTTCAGGCCATCAATGGAAATCTGAGCCATGGCACCCGTCAGGGACTCATTCGGTACGATTTCCAGCGAAAGTTTCAGCAGATCGGGCCAGCTTTCGACCAAAAGCCGAACACGGATCGGAAGCAGTTCGCCCTTCTCGTTTTTAAAAATAAGGCGGTCGATTTCAAAATTCTGCCGGTAACGGCCATATTCTCTCAACCGCATATTCGTCGTCTTGTTGGCGGTACGCTGGTCGTCCAGCAGCTTTCGCCCCGGCTCCTGCTCAATCACCCAATAGTTCTGAACGGGTTCTTTCCGAACAATCCAAGGTTCCGCGCCGCGCGAGCAATGATATATCTGCCCGCCGGCCTCGATCGTTAATTGCGATGAAGACGCCGGAACCGCGTCCATCAGCTTATTGAATCCGGCAACAGCCGTTTCATAATCCGGCGCATTGCGAATGGCCCCCAGACGAATCATCGAGGCCTTTTCCACATCAAATTCCGCCCCGTAAAAGCCGGTCTGGATACAGAGCAGACGGCGACCCTGCTCATCCGTTCCACGGATTCCGTCGCGCCAGAAGATCACCCCGTAATCCCGCGACCCGCTTTGTAATTCCGAAGATTTTAAGGCCTCTGCTGGCGATCTCCCGCAAACTGCGGCAGTTATCGCAAACAAAAGCATCCGACTCAGCCCTCTAAACAAGTATTTTCCCTTCACCGTCGGTCTCATCCGGCCCACCTTTTCAAAAAATTTATCTAAACGTAGTGCCAGTATAGGCCCCTGACCTTACAGGTACAATATTAATATTAATAATTTTGACAAAACAGGTAAATAACTGGTACCTCTTGATAAAGCATAATGGAGATTCAAATTTATGGAAATTTATAAACTTCTCAACGGACTTGATCTGGCGGTTATTGTAGTTTATTTGCTAATTATGTGTGCCATCGGCGCATGGGTTAGTCTGCGACAGAAGCATGGTGAAAACCTTTTTCTGGCACAACACTCGCTCGGTGCGACCAGCATCGGCTTGACCATGTGGGGTACCAACGTCGGCCCATCCATGCTGATTGCCTCGTGCAGCATCGGCTACACCACCGGCATCGTTGCCGCCAATTTTTCATGGTACGCTTTTGTATTCCTTTTCCTGCTGGCCTTTATTTTTGCCCCTTTTTACCTGCAAGCCAAAACCAGCACCCTGCCCGAATTTATCGGCAAGCGCTTCAATCAGCGCTCACGCGAACTGCTGGCTTGGTATTCGATCATCACCATCCTTGTCTCATGGCTCGGCATGACGCTTTATGCTGGCGGCATTCTTGTCACCCAGATTATGAACTGGCCGCTTTGGCTTTCCATCACCGCTCTAGTGATTTTTTCCGCCTTCTTCACCTTAGCCGGCGGACTAAAAACCGTTGCAAATACAAACGTCTTTCAGATGTCACTGCTGATTATTGCTTCCCTGATTCTAGTCGCCTTCGGTGTCGTTAAAGCCGGCGGAATCGTCGCCATTTATCAAGGCGTTCCAGAGGGCTACTGGAAGCTGCTACTTCCGTCCAACGACGCCAACTACCCGTGGCACGCCATTCTGCTGGGCTATCCGGTGCTCGGCATCTGGTTCTGGTGCACCGACCAGTCGATGGTACAATCCGTTCTAGGCGCGAAAAACCTGCAAAGCGGACGGCTTGGAACCTCTTTCTGCGGCGGGCTGAAGATCCTCGATGCGGTTCTCTTTTTCCTGCCTGGCATCATCTGCCTGATTATTTTTCCAAACCTTGCAAATCCAGACGAAGCCTATATGACCATGGTCAGCCAATTGCTTCCGCACGGGCTGATCGGCCTGATTATGACCGTACTGATTGCCGCACTGGTCAGCACCATCGCCTCGGCACTCAATGCACTTAGCACCGTCTTTACCCTCGATATCTATCAAAAACGGTTCCGCCCCGAAGCCTCGACACAAGAAACCATTCAGGTCGGTCGGATTGTTACGGTAGTCGGCTCTTTAATTTCAATCTTCCTCGCACTGGCTATCGCCAAGCTGAGCGGTCTCGATCTATTCAGCCTGTTCCAAGCAATTCTAGGCTTTCTTGCTCCGCCGCTAAGCGCCGTCTTTGCCGTCGGCGTGCTGTGGAAACGGGCCACGGCCAAAGCGGCTAACGCCGTATTGACCATTGGAACCGCCGTGAGTCTAGGAACCGGTGTTTGTTATCTCCTGAACTGGCCCAATAAAGAATTCTGGCCGCACTTTCTGTTACTCTCCTTCTTCCTCTTCGCGGGTCTCTGCGTTTTCATGGTGATCGTATCCCTCGTCACTCGTAAGCCGGGCGAAGTCAGCCCCCTGCCCTCACTCATCGAAACCTATCGCGCCGCCGGACCGATACAACGGAATGTAAAATGGATATGGGGATCCCTCATCGCTGTAATGATCGGCCTATATATTTTCTTTAACTGATTACGGCGGACTGAATCCGAGCCGTCCAACCATTGGAAGAAGCAATCTGCGTGCGCTGACTACGGACTTCGGTTTCATTACCGCGCCCACCCTTCGATGAACTCAGGGCAGGCCGTGCTCGGCTACAGAAAATCGGCCAACCTGTCGGACTGCGGTGAGCTCAGTCGAGCCGCGATCAGGGACGGCGAGGCCGCCGTCCCTCCATGATGGAAACAGGATCGGCATGAGATGCCAAACGATGCTCGAAAAAGGTTACGGACGGCTTTAAGCCGTCCGTAACTGTCTACAGCGATTTTCGAATCCGCTCTCGTACTTTTAATTATACCCTAAGAAGCCGAGGATTTTTGTCGTTCCGTCATACGGCTTATCGGAGAGCGCATAGGGATTATTGGTCAAAGAAATTGCCCCGGTTAAGGTGTTCTCTATAACGAAAAGAGGCTTTTTCCCGGCTACCGGCTTATTGTAGGTGGTTGCAATGATCGAACCGTTAACTGCGGTCGTGGGCAACCCGCTCGCGGCTTGATACCAGTTCATGGTTTGCGCTTCACCGATTGTTATTGAAGACACACTATAGTCACAATTGGCGACCAGTCCGTAAGGGCCGATCAGGTTGTTGGTAACCGTGTCTTGCCGACCGAACACCAGATAGTACCGGCCGAAGAAGGTTTCTCCCGGCTTGATCCTCATTTTTCGGACTGTCATTATTCTGAAATAGTTTCGCCATTCATCTTCAGGGGTTCCAGAGGGTGTAACAATATCTGGAGATCCATTCCCCCAGCGGCTTTTGGCAGTCTGCCCTGATTTCAACGGGTCAGCATCTTTCCCAAATACGATTCCGATCGTATCACTGGAGGGGCCTGTTCCATGGCATAACAGGGCCCAGCCAGCCGTATCGTTAAAGTTGGTTTCAGTACTATCAGCCGGCCGCATCGTTCCGTCTGGATTGCTGATGAAATAGTTCCCGAACGAAGTATGCCTCACCCCGCCCCAAGGAAGATTGATATAACTTTGCGTATAGCAGCCGAAATTATAAACAAGATGGTTTACCTCCAGAATACCCTGCCCGACATCCCGGTATTCCGTGTAACAGATGAGGTCTGATGCAAACGTGGTGGGAATATGCGCCTGCTGCGGCCAGCTGACAATCCTGTAGTTTCTCTTCGAAATGTCTGCAAGTCCGCCGAGGTAAGGTGAGTAAAAAGGAACCACACCCCCGCCGTTAGCGTCTGCGTTGGTATCCACCAGATATACGCCTGCCTGATGATGGAAATATGGATCAGTCGTAACATTCTGTGTCGAATCCACAAAAACAGTCTGAAAAACTTCGTCCACCCACGGAGCGAAATATGGCCCGTATGCAACAACTCGATCATAAGCGGTCGGTATATCTAAACCTCGGTACTGCGGAGGGATCGCCTCGCCGAAACTACCCTTCAGCGAATAAATCTGCCCCCCTTTACCAATGCGCAGATCCCAGGAACGCATACTGTCATACACGGGCGGCACGGCGTTGTTGGACTGTATATTGACCAGGCGGGCCTGAAATACGTGTTCTTCAGAAAATGGAACCCACCAGGAAGAACCGCTGTTCGTATAAGTCTCTGTGGCCGTGAAGGTCTGATTCCCCCCGGTCAAAGGACAGGGGCTCACCGGAAAAACATCCAGGAGTGTTGTTAATTCAGCAGTTGAACGGAATTCTGTAATTTTCTGCTGAGTCAAAACGTAGGAATTCGTGCTGCCGGTCGTTACTTTTGTCACCGTGGCAGAAAAATACCGCCCCTCATTCACAATTAAAAATTGGTTCAGAGGAAACGTGCTTCCGACGATTTTCAGAAATGTATTAGTAAACGCTGCCGGAGTGTATCCGATATCCAGTACAATGGTGTGCCCGTTCCAGTTCGTCCCTCCGTTGCCTTTATATATCTCTAAAAGCCCGCTGTTGGTCGTTCCGTTGAACTTGAAAACCGTTTCGTCGCCGCCGGTTGTTGGGTATAAGCCGACGCCGTTGGATACAACCAGACGCCCTGCTCCATCAAACACGATCGTGCCAACTCCGCTGGAGCCGACGACCGCATTGCCTGTAACCGTCAAGGTTCCGTTGGTAACAAACCTCAGAGTGCCGCTGCCCGTTGTGCCCGCCGTACTTGCAACCTTCAAATTCCGAATCGAGTGACTGCCCCCCTCCACGACGAGCGTGCCGTTGGTTGTGTCACCAATACACAAATCCTTGGTACTGACGAATTGGCTGCCGCTCTTAAAGGTAACGATAGAACCTGTACCACCTTTCCCGATGTAGAAGAACGACTGCGAAGAAAGGGCTGGGACGGCAAGATAAGCATTGACCGGCACACACCCCGTAACCGTGGCGCTGACCGGAAAGGAACCGTCCGACCAATTCCCCGCTGCTGCGAAACTACCATTTGCCGTTTGAAACGTAGATACCGTCGCCGATGCTCTGGCGAACAGCAATAAGGTAACCGCCCAAACAAGTATACTCACAGACCTACATCGTCTACTCATACCGTTCATAACAACCCACCCTTCTTTTTAGTAACTGATTTTCGCTTCTCTCTCTCCCTAATCCATATCGAGTTGAACCCTTCTTCTACGCCTTTCCGAAGGCATACAAATGCCCACCGGAGACACCCCCTCTGTAAACTCAAATGACCATGGCCGCAAGTTAATTATTAATATTAATTTGGTGGTTTTTGACAAAAAAACCCACTTTATCGCAACCGATAAATATCGAAAAGATACCAGCTTAGAGAGATGTCTTTGTCGTTCAATGCGTTCGTTAATCATCACGGCTGGTTGTGATACCAAAACCGCATGATGTTCGGTACAGGCGCGGCCACCGTCCGCACCCACAGAAGAAAAGAACGGCTATAGAATTTTTGAAACCGCTCGAGTCGGCTTTGCAAAGTAGCGTTTTCGGGAATTGATCGAGATCCCGAAAATATTATTTACCACCCGCTTCGCTAGAGGGATATCCGAGAGGGTCAGAGGTTGAATTCAGAAGTCATATGAAATTATTTTTATCAGAATATTCGACTCCATCAGATAGAATCGGTTTCGTTTGTTGCGAAAATTTCTCTGCCTTGCTCCGATGTCTGCTCTGCGAAGCGGGTGGTAAAAAATACTCATTAAGTTAATTTCGTATCAGTGGGAAGCCGGAGGTGCGGCGGTTTCCGGATCAAGTTCGTATCCGGGAGGCCGGTATCCGGCATCTCCTCCCAGCGCAAGCCAGTGGCGATAGAGCAGCAGACACATGATAAATCCAGCCAACGTACAGGCTCCGCACCAGACGAAGATGAAGCGGTAATCCTTTACGGTCTCCAGCAACCAGCCGCACAGCACCGGAGCCAGAGCGACCCCTATAAAGCCGAAGCATTGATTGGCCGTAAAAAACTGGCCATATTTCTGGCGTGGAAGAAGCCGAGGCAGAATGGCCAGATAAGCCCCTAAGTAAACCGCTTGGGCTAAGAAATTGATGATCAGCCAAAGCGTGAAGCCCGCCTGATCATGCACAAAAAAGAAATTGGCAAAAAATGTCAGGCTCGAAAGCATCAGTCCCACCAGTCCCACCCGCAACGGATGGAAACGATCCACCAACGGACCGATCAGAAAGAAAACCGGCACCTGCACAAGCGCGCACCAGCCCCGCACGCGGCCAAATTCCGTCAGGCTCAGTCCCAAAGTAGCTGCATAGCCGGAATTCTGACCTGAGTTCGTGCCAAAAAAGACTAGGAACGTCCAGAACGGTACGATCGCGCTCCAAAAGAAAAACGCCAGCGAATAGAGTTTGAGATAGAAGGTGTTGCCAAAACACTCAGCAAAGTAACTTGTCGTTGTTTTTGCCAGAGTCTGCTTCGGGAGCGGCGGGCCGTAACTTCCCTCTTTCACTTTCCAAATCAGCAGGAAAAAGGAGGTTCCGTAAAGGATCGCCGAGATCACATAGATCATCGCCGTGCGGGTTTCGGCCTGACCAAACATAAAGCGGTGGAAAACAAAAGCTCCCAGCCCCCCGATGGCACGGTAACAGCCGACAAATTTCCCCATGACTTGCGTGGGAATCACGTCCACAAAAAGGAACTGATAGACCTGCATGATATAGGTGTTCGCCACCACAAAGACCACCATGCAACCACTGATCCATCCGATCTTCAGCGCTTCCAAGGACTGCGCGTGCGCCCATCCGCCGATAACCGATGCGATGGGCGAGGCAAACCCAAGTCCCAGCAGAGCAACAATCACAAGGGGCGTGCTCCACAGCAGAAACGGACGTCTCCGCCCCAACTTGCTTCGGTAGCGGTCACTCTGAACACCGATCACCGGATTGAGCAGAAGCCCCAGCACCGCCGGGAGACTACCGGAAACAAACCCGATCAAGGTATCTGAGGCCGTGGCCCACCGGAGTTGCAATGGAACGAGAGAGGCCGGCAACTGCTCCATGATCTGAAGGCAAAGATCTCCCAGCAACATCCAGAACATCACCGTCAGCAACGTCGGCAAAGTATAAATTAATGTACCGACACGGTAAACCTTCGACCCGGTTCCGGGTGATTCTGTATCTGCGATTCCCCTATTCTTCATAAAATTATTCCCGCCTCTTCTGAAGAACCGCACATCTGAAATGAATTATTCGATTAGTGTATCAGAACTAGAGCCAGTCTGGCCTGTCGGCCCACCTGAATATTATCCAGATAATAATCACCACCCGTTGAGGTGGCCGTGCTGTTCATCCCGAATTCAACTCTATCCAGACTGGCAACGCCGGTTCTGAAGCTGAGGTTCGTCCAGCTGCCGATTTCCGTTCCCGATCCGCCGTCTGCCTGCAGAATGCGCATATTAAAGGTATCTGAAGCAGTAGTAACATCCGCCACCGTGAGCTCAACCCGGTACCACTTGCCTAGATTGTTCGTCATATTGATCAGATCAACAAATGCAGCTCCATTGTGATATTGCAAATACTTGCCAGTCGAACAGAGCGTCAGTGATATTCCATTAATAGCACCGCTTTTAAGATGGAATATCGGATTTTGCAGATAGCTGTTCAGGCAGAAATCAAAACTGATCACATCCTCGGTCACACTTTGCGTGCGTTTGTTCTGAACTGAAGGATTACCGCTATTGTTTGAATCCGTATCCTTAAACTGGAGCACCTTAGACCCTGTGCCGAAGGCCGAGTTCGTCGCAACCACCTTGCCGCCCTGAGTGGCTGTAACAAAAAGATTGGTCCAGCCGTTGGATCCATTGGGAATCGCACTTCCGATGGTATAAGTTTCGAAGCCGTCCGCTACCGGCTCGGCTCCTTGAACTGCACACGCACCGAAGAGGGTTAGACTCAAGAATACTGCTTTTTTCATGCTTTCTCCCTTTGTAATTTTCGGTTCCCGTCAAAAATAAAGAAGGAGCCAGTGCCTCCTAAAAAAACTCAGAGGTATCCGGATGAATACCTCTGAGAACCCCCTTGCTTCCTCAGCTGCGGGAAGACAAAGACCGGCGCATAAGCATTACACAGAAAGCTCCGATTCCCAGCATGGATATCGTAGCCGGCTCAGGAATGGAAGATATCTCGATGTTGTCGAGTTGCATCCTTCCGGTCGTACCGCTGACAGCCGCATTATAGAACCACTGCACAGAAGAATAGTTTGCTAATTGATTCCGGAAACTAAGGCCAGTCTGGTCGATCACAACCGTATTGTCTGACTTGGTAACCTTCAGATCAAATGTTTTAACAGCAGCACTTTGCGCTGAAGCAATAACTTCTATGTTGTACCAATCGTTTGTGGCCAACACGACATTGAAATATTGAAAAGCTGTTCCGTTGTGATAGCCGAACTTACCTTGGTCTGCACCAGCAACCGCATTTTTCATTACTAACTGAATCCCCGGAGAATTAGCAGCATTTCTCAGTTGAAAGGATGGGTTTTCTGATGTGCCCGCCGCTACCGAGGAGAAATAATCGAACGAAATTTTCAGCGACTGATTCGTATTATCCACAGCAAACGAAGCAGTAGCTGTCGGATTTCCAGTAGCACTTGTATTGTTGAGAACAATACTCTTGCCGCCCACAACCGCTGTGATGGTAGATTCCGTTCCCGTGCGATCTGCCGTTCCACCACCCGCTACGAGAGAAATCCCGTTGGTATTTGTATTCAAATCCTGACTCAGGATAATCCCCGCCTGAAGCGGCAAGGCCGCAAAGAGAATCGCGACGAACGCAATCCCTGCGGTTGTAAGTTTAGGCAACCATTCGATGACTCTCTGCATTTTCATACTCTTCTCCTTTTTCTCTGTTTCATTTTTTCACTTCTGGTTATGCCCGTTTCTTCACTCGAGCCATGAGTCCAGAAGCCGCCAATAAAATTAACGATGACGTTTATAAAAATTCGAGACGGAATAAGCGATCTTACGGGTGTGTTCAATCGAACAACTGTTGTGTCATATATTTTCCGGATTTTCGCCATCAACTCTGACATCGGGATTCCGAACCAGACGTGTTTGAACAGCCTCCGGCAACCTCATCGGCTTCACCATTATTCGGTTATCAGGCGAAGGCGGTAAAACCCTTTTGAAGCCGCTTCCGTGCTGAGCCCGGCGTATTTCTGCATGCCGTTACCGTCGATACTGTAAAGCAAGGTCTGCCATGCGGACGACGTAAGATCATCTGTCGTTTCCAGCCGGTACCGGCAACTGCCGGTGCTCTGAAAATTCAGGGCGGCGGTGCCGCCGGAAAAAGATCCATTAAGCCGCAAAACAGACAGCGCATCCATCGGCGAGGTGCCTGCCTTGTATTCCTGGAGATTATTCATTCCATCTCCATCGGGGTCGGCCGCGGCGGCAGACTGTTCGTTGGTCGTTGTGCCGTCGCCTCCAAAATACAAAACCCGCCAGGCATCGGTAATGCCGTCACCAACACTGTCCACCGTACGGTAAACTGCTGTTACAGTGACATCGTTCGTCGGCATCCGCAGTGTGGTGGCTGATGCGGCCACATTCACAACGTCCTGTGTGTCGCCAGCCCAGTGATCAAACTGCTTTCCGTTCAGAGGCAATGAGGCCTCGATGTTCAGGATGGAACCGGATTGTGAGGTGCCTCCGCCAAACCCGCTGTTGACGGTAAGGGTGTAAACCGCAGCATTAGTATTCCGATAGGTTGCCAGCAGGTACAAGTCGTGTGAAGGCATCGTTACGGTTGCATTGGGTTCATTGAGATGGTCGATTGCCGACGCGCCACCGATCCAGCGATCGAATACCCGTCCGGCAGCGGGAGCGGTTGCCGCGATGCCGATCTGTGTGCCCGGAGCTGTCCCTATGGAAGTTCCGGTGCCCGATTTCACATCCAGTTTATATGTCGCATCGGTGCGAAACGGCGAAGCCGGAAGCCCATCGGTGTTATAGAGTTTATTGGTACCCGCCGGTGCGCTGGCGTAACAGTAGCGCACATAGACCGGCGCGGGAATCGCCGGGCTGGAAACGACGACCGTATCTTTATCTATAACCGCAGTTGCATTCACAAAGGTTTTATTCGATCCGGCAATTTCAAAACTCTGTAAAGGCCCGGCAACCGGCACCACCGGATTGGTGCTGTTTTTCGATCCGGCCATCAGCCCGGGTGAGGCGTAATCGAAAATGATCCGGATCTGTGACCCCTCAATCAGCGAACTGCGGTATAGAGGCCCGCTATAGGAAACTTTTTGCTGAAAATCTTTTGCCAGTGCCCATTGTGCCAGACGAAAGCCTGGATCGAATTTGTTGGCCGGATGAATGTCCTCATCATTTCCCACGTCAATGAGTACAGCCATGCCGGTATTAGTCTCTGACATGGCCCGCGTCTGCGCTTCCCGCAGTTCCGGCCAACTGGCGGACGCAATATAGTTCGGCAACTGGACAAAATAAAACGGGAAATCGCCCTGCCCCCAGTTTTGCCTCCAACCGCGCATCAAAGCCCGCATCAGGTATTGATAAATATCTCCGTCACCCTTGTTGGCATTGCGTTCTCCCTGATACCAGATGGTGCCGCGCACCCCATAAGGAATCAGCGGAGCAACCATAGCGTTGTAAATGTCATAGAAACCCGTAACAAGCCCCTGTTCCTCATATTGCCGCATGCCCGCAAGCTCCGGTACGGCGGCGATACCTGCCGGACACACAAACTGCTCAATCTGCTGCCCGCCAAATGCACAAAGCAACAGTCCAACCGGCACTCCGGTTTTCAGATACATATTTTTTGCGAAAAAATAACCGGTTGCAGTGAAGTTTCCGATGGAAGATGCGCTGCACGGCGTCCAGCCTGAGCTAAAAACCGGCTCATCCCATTCTGTCGTCGAACTGTTCGTAGCGACGGTAATCTGACGAATCATCGGGTATGCATCCGCCTCGGCCGCCTCTTCGGCGTATCCGGTAATGCCATTAATCATGGGTCTTGCCATATTGGACTGGCCGGAAGCGAGGTACACATCTCCGAATACTACATCGTTAATCTGAATGTCAGGAGATTGGGCCGATGAAATCACTATGATATGCGGAAGTCCGCCATCGTTGGCATGTGATCCGATTTTTGCCAGCCACCGGCCATTGGAATCCGCCGTTGCGGTACCGACCGTCACGCCATCGAGCTTGACGGTGACCACATTACCGGGGTTGGAGCGGCCCCATACAGGAACATTCATATCTCTCTGCAAAACCATATGGTCATGAAAAAGAGCGTGTACCGTAAAAGGAATGACGGCCGGAATCGGCGCGGCAATCTCTTCCCAGGTCGCAGCGGTACGAATATTGTCCACAGCCGCATAATCCGTTGAACCGGCGGGCCGGAAGTCGCCGGTGGCTTGAAACCGCAGTTTATCAATTGATGTGAGATTGATCGGAACATTCGTTGCGACAGGATTATGTTCATCGAAACTGTTCGACCCGGTCAAGTTGTACCAGAAGGCCATGGTTTTGGCATCCATATCCACCTTCACAATCATGGAGATACTGCCGGAGTTATACAAATTGGTTGCAACGACATCCGCTTGGTGTTCCGCAGGGATACTGGTGCCTCCCCAGTCGCATGAAAAAACCGCGCCGGCAACATTGGTGCCTGAACTATCGACCACACTTAGCCCGAGAACTGTACCGCCGACATGCTTTGAATCTGCCAAAGCATAACTGAAATCACATCGTAGATATTTAATGCCCGAAAAACTATCTGTCACATTGGCATCCAATATTGCTCCGCTGGACCACATGCCGTTTGTTCCCCCGCCGGTATGTGTACAGAGCAGACTCCCGGCGCCGTCCGTTTCCAGAAATCCTGATCCGCCGTTTGCGAATGCGGCTTGATCGGTTCCGGAGTTTACCGCCTGCGACAGCGTGATCCCGGCGGCATCCTGTTCAAATGTCCATTCGTTCAGATTCGCGGCCGCCGCTGTTCCCAAGGCGCTGGCAAAACAAAGCAATATTTCAATTCGTGTTATAAACTTTTTCATCTGTAGATCACTTTCGATTTTTTGCACCACAGTAAAGAAGGCCGCACTTTGTGGTGCCGCCATCTCCCCGACTACGCTATCCACCGAATCATTCCTTCATGGACGCATTCCATGCGCTGAAAACAATCTCCGGGATATCGCACTAGTAATTGAGAAGAAATCCGGTTACATCCAACGCCCGGGCGGTATAGCGCACCTCATCAATTTCAGCACTGACCAAACCAGCCGCTGTCATATTACCAATAACCAGATTCCCAGAAGTTTCTACAATTCCGGCCACCGAGCTTGCGGGAATCGATTTCGAAGAAAAACATTCGCCGTCAAGATAGGTATTTACAGTCGGCGACGAATCATTCCCTTTGACCGTCATGGCGATGTGGTGCCACTGGTCGTCGGTTATTGGATTTGTGCTGATAACCGAGCAGTAATTATTTACACCGTCATTGAGCTGGCTGTACAGGCATCCGTTGTTGATGCCTGCTCCTCCATACACCAGCAACGCCCATGAGGCGGTCGAGCTGGTATTTGTTTTGGAAACGATAGCGTTTCCGCCCCAGCCAAATGCGGCATTAGTGGTCAGCTTGACAAAACACTCTATAGTGAATTCGCGGCTAAGGAATACCGTGCAATTGCTTACCACAAGGCTGTTGGATACGGCATTACCAAAGCAGGAGATATTCGTATAATTTACTCCGCTCAGCGGTTCATTTATATTCCTGTTATCCGGAACATCATATCCGTAACGCGGCGTACCAGTGCCGGCGAAAGCCGAGCCGATTGATTTATTATTTCCATAGTTACCCACCGAGCTGATCGCCGTGTTCTCTGTGCCCGTCATGCGCCACCATGCCGTCGGACAGGCTCCGTACTCATTGATGGTCAGCTCATCCATTCGGAGGGTATCGCTTGTACCGCTAAGGCCTGCGGCATCAAAAATCAAAGACTGGCTGGCACCGGTAAAATGGAAGGGTGTCAGATCGATCGTGGCGAAGTGCCAGTACCCATCCGCCATTTTTCCTGTGATGGTTTTAACCGTATTGGTAACCGTCCCGTCGATAATTTTTACGGTCACCTTTTCGCCCGCACCGTCGAACCCGGTTGCTTTCCACCAGAACGTCAGGGAGGGAACCATCAGGTTTTTTAGACTAAGCGTCCGCGCAGCAGAATCGCTTCCAGCCGATCCGCGCAACATCAGGCCGTAATTACCTGTGCGTCCGGCGATGTTGGTAATGAAAGCCTGTCCTGTCAGCGTCCAGCTGCTGACCCAGCCTCCACCCCCTGAGATGCCGCCGGTCTCAAATTCGTCAATGGCGACATAACGGCTGTTTGCGCCCGCCTCCCATTTGTCCATGAGGTTGCCGGAACTATACTCATAGGCTCCTGCCTCGGGGTTTGTCCCTTGATATTCATCTGTTGCCGGAATGCCGTTTGCGACGGTACCAAAATTGATTGCCACCGAGCCGGCCTTGAGCCGGAAGTCGATCAATTCGTCAGGGGTTGAATCGACGAAAAGATTTGCCGCAGTGTTCGTCATATTGTTTCTGATATCGTCGCCCACCCAGTGATTTGTCATGGCTAAATTGTTGTAGGTCTTAATGCTCAGCGTGCAATCTGTGGAAAGACCATCCATGGGAAACCCCGATATGTCCCAGATGGTATTGTTATAAACTCGGGCATTTGTAACGGAATCGAGACCCGGCTGTCCGTTAAGCCTCAACCCTTCATCCGTCCTCCAAATCACGTTGTGGTGAAATCTGAACGCGTCAGAACCGTTATCACTGTAGAGTCCCGTCGCAACGTTATAACTCACAACACCGTGGCGGCGATTAATGAAATCGTAACAGTGCTCAATCCAATTGTATGCGACGTCGGCGGGAAATCGGCCATAGCCGCCAGTGGACTCTTTCAGGTACATCGCGCCGCCATCACGACTGAGAATCATGGTGTCACTAAGCCGGTTGTATCGTATGAGGCTGTCTGATGGGACTCCCGAAATGGCGCTCCTTCCCGTTTTGCTGATCGTATTGCGTTTGACCGTGCAATTCGTAGAACCGCTGTTGAAAAATATGCCCGCCTGCCATCCCCCATTCCAGTCGAAATCCTCAATGACACAATCTTCGACGAGCATGCCGCCCCCAGCTACCAAAATACCGCCGCCCCAGCCATGTGCCACATAGCAACCCGTCACCTTGTTACTGATACACGCGTTGTCTGTAGAAATGGAATACTCGCCCGCATTTTCGGTCTGGTTGGTTCGGTCATAGAAAGATGTTCCGTACAGAACCGAACAATCCAGCAGACTGCAGTTGGTCGTGCCAACCAGTTTTACGCTCGCTGCGCGAAAGTTCAGACCCTGCACAGTGACATTCTTACATTTGTCCAGTTTCATGCCCAATGCGCGGACGCGCACCTGAACATTGGTGCCTGGATTGCCGCCATACAGGCTAAGCTTTTTAGATCCAGCATCCCAATACCATTCACCGGCCGAATCCAATGCGTTGGTATGAAACAGGATCATTCCTTGCCCCAAGCCAACCATTTTCGTGTTAGCGGGATCCTTCCAGTAGGTCGTTGTAAGATTACTGCAGGTCAGTCCCGAAATGGTGGAAGCGACGATCTTTCCCTCAATGGATACCCAGGCCATCCCGTTGAGCCCAAGGTAGGTGCCGCCAGCCCAGTAATTGCCGGCACTGCCCGTGACGATACCTACCGTCGCTGTGCCGTTATTGCCGTTAAAAGCATATGAGTTTGTACCCCACCAGTTGTAGTGAAAATCCTCGGGGTTAAGATTCGGCCATGCTGCCGGGGCCATTAACTTTCCATTAATGAAAACATCCGGATGATCCAAATTTACATCAATGCTATTCAACCTTGATGTGTAGATATTGCTGTTTGCAGTATCAACCAGCCAATTCGTGAACGTGTTGCAACCGGTGATGAGAACATGCTCTCCCGGCGCGGCCTTAATGAAAAGATTGGTCTTTCCTGTCACCGTCACGGTTTCCGGATATACGCCCTCATGGATGAGAATCACGTCATTGGCATTAGCCGCAGCCACTGCACTGGTGATCGTGGTATACGTGAAAGTCGGGCCGACCTCCCGTATAGCGGGATATGCATTGGTCAATACGCCTGTGGACAAAAGCACAAACAGTGCGGGATACGCATTGGTCAATGCACCCCCGAATAACTGCATCAACAGTATGGTACGTATGACCGGCGATGACCTTTTGGCTCTTTCCATAACACACCTCCACGTTAACAATTTATTCTGCGTCACAGCTTGCGGGCTCCGGGTAAAACCTCGCCCGAACTGAATGTGCATTTATCAGGCCTGTGTGAAACAGCCAACATTTCATATGTATCTTATTACCTGTTGTGTGTGTCGGAAATTTGTTGCACGGGATTCCCAAAGAAAGTCCAGACGTTGCACGCAAGCCGCACTGCGCTTTTTCCTGAACGCAAACATCCACTTTCTGATCGCTCGCTGCGCCGGGATAACTGATGTCTCTATAAAAGCGATACGCTGCGCCCGCCTCTGTTTTTCAATTCAGGAGTATTGAGCACAGATCAGGCCTGGCGTCATTTTGCACCACACAAGATTACCGCTTCTCTCCGTCGGCAACGGGTTTCATGAAGAAATCGACATTCCCGCCGCGCGTTTTTTTGTCTACCGCCTTGCAGTCGCTGAAAATCCCGACTTCGGATGTATCAATCGGTTCAATCCCCATCTGCCAGACGGGTGATGTGGTATCGAAACCGAATCGGCCTTTCCGAGCTTCGGAAAACCCCGGATCGGCAACCGTCGAATGTGTATCGAACCCCTTCCCCTGCCGCCCGCTTAAATAGGCTGATGCCTGCTTTCCGTCATCACTGCTCCAATAAAGATTGTTGTCCATGACCGGCTGGCCCGCATCCCATTTTAAATCCTTATACCGTCCGCTGTTCCGGGATAAATCACCTTGATCCAGGCCATCCGCCTTCAGTAAGAACACGTTCTGAGCAATTACATGGCCCCCATAGCTGCGAGGTGTGGAAATCGGCTTTGCACCAAACGCCACAATATTGCGAAAGACATAGTTGCAGGCATTGGCATGAACATGTATCGCGAAACGAGGCACCGGATCTCCGTCCCGAGTGAAGATCAGATTATTTTCCATGGTGGAAAACATCTCATCGTCATCGAAATAAAGACCGATCCCATAGCTTCCGTGCAGGCGGTACACAATATTATTTTTGAGCAGATTATGGTGCGAGGCATGGCAGTAAATCGCTCCGCCGTCATCCAGCTGCATCATGGCATCATGCACGACATTATTTTCGATCCGGTTGTGACCCGGCACATATCGTTTCAGTCCGTAAATGGTCATATCCGATTCAGCAATACCCTCCGTCGTCTTGCCGGCGTTTGCCAGCTCGGTCTTAAGAATATAAAACCGCTGTCCATTCACGGTAATCCCGGCATACGGCACGTCATGAATATAGTTGTAACGGATAAGGCTGCAGTCGGTCATCACACTGATCGCCGAGCTCTGCCAATGCATTTGTCCGCAATTATAAAGCTCGTTATGCTCAATCCGGTTCTTTGTGTTCTGCAAGGCAAGTTCAGGTTCTTTGTCTGTCACCGCGATGGACAGCCCCGACTTTCCGCAGTTCGCAATCAGACAGTGTTCAATGGCCACATTCTGGATATCAGCAGCCGAAACGCCTATCGCATCCACCGACTCGATCCGGCACGCGCGAATCGTGCAGTTTTTTGCTGCCGTGAGTGAAATCCCTGTATTGACATATTGAATCGAAATTCCCTCTACCGTGAGGTACTCCACCTTCCGTCCGGCGGACGAATCTCCGGACAGAATAAAAGCCTTATCCAGTTGCCGAGCACAAACCTGTTCCGTGAAGTTTGAAGCGGTGTTCTCCGCAGGCCACAAATAGATCACCCCGGTTTCTGTGTTGACGCACCACTCACCGGGCCGGTCAATTCCTTCGAGCGTGTTTTCGATACGAAACGGTACCTGCTCGGTTGGCTTTAAAATGCCGATTTGCAAAACCGGTTTTTGCAGATGAATCACCCCGGCTTTCATCTCGGTCACTGTGTTAAACAGGTTGATCCATTTAGAGTGAGGTGTCGGCATGTAATTGATTTGGACGTCGCGGCGATTTGGCAGGCGAAAATGGAACTCTGCGGGCAGCGTCAGCAACTCTCCTTCACAGCGGGCTAATGGCCACTCTTTCCACAAATCCGTATTAGGCCAAACTGAACGGTAGTACGCCTTTCCGTGAATATACAAATAAGGAAACGACCAGCCCTTTTCCACCGTCGTCGTCCATAATTTTCCGGCCGCCAGCCGATTGACGCCTTCAACCGGCATATCCGCCTTTCGCCAGCCGCGAATGGGCCGAGCTCCGGAAAAAATCGGCTCTTCACCTGGAAAAGCCCGATAAATAACCGGCTGATCCGCACGTCCGGAATCTTCCGGACGAAACTCCACCGGTTTGTCCATCTCGTATAATCCGCCGCGCAGTTCAATTGTAATTTCGCCGGTCGGTTTTTTTGCTTTCAGATCCCGCACTGCCGCTTGCGCCCGCTGAATGCTGGCAAAAGGCTGCGCCAGCGTTCCCGCGCCAGCATCATCCCCGGAGGGCGAAACGTAAAAATCTGCACCGTATCCTGTTGTTCCCATCAGGACAAAACAAAGCGATACAATCCGGCAATCTCGAAGCGCTTGAGCATGTAACATATTGATCTCCTCTACTTTCGTTTAAAGTTATTTGATCCCGTTAAAAACACCCAGCATGCCGATGTATCTTATTACCTGTTGTGTGTGTCGAAAATATGTCGTACCGGCTTTCCATGCGCGGCCGGACGAACCACTCGCACGTTCGTTTCAGCGGGTATTTGAACTCCGGTATTCCATCGGCGTTACACCGGTAATCTGTTTAAACCGTTTGCTGAACCGCTCGCGGGATCCAAAGCCGCTTTCGATTGCAATAGAGGATGTTTTTAAATCCGTCTCGGTCAGCAACCGTTTAGCATGATTGAGCCGCTTTTTTTCAATCTGCTCGTGAATGGTACAGCCAATGTGCTCCGTAAACCGACTCTGCAGCATGCCTTTGGAAACGCCGGCTGCAAGCGC
The DNA here is from genome assembly GCA_013141415.1 of Kiritimatiellaceae bacterium. Classification (NCBI taxonomy): domain Bacteria; kingdom Pseudomonadati; phylum Kiritimatiellota; class Kiritimatiellia; order Kiritimatiellales; family Kiritimatiellaceae; species Kiritimatiellaceae bacterium. The sequence goes on along the minus strand of JABFQY010000005.1, from coordinate 322,988 downwards.
CACTTCATTTGTTGTAATCGGTTCCGCATAATGTTCCGTAATAAAACGAACTGCTTTCGCAACATACCGGTCTGGAACTTCCGTAAGATCAAGCAGGTCTGTGCTTTTACGGGCCACAACGCCTTTCGGCTGAATTAAAACAGGTCTCTTCGGAAGCCGGGCGCCACGCATCAGCCGGTCAAGCAACGCCGCGCCTTCATAGCCGATGCGATATTCATCATCATCAACACTGGAAAGAGCGGGCCGGGTAAAACCACAGATCAGTGCATCGTTATTCACCCCCAGAATGCCGACCTCTTTAGGCACATGCAGCCCCATATCCTGACAAACGTCCAGGGCCTCCACAGCCAGACAATCGAATGGCACCATTAACGCGACCGGTTTGGGGATTCGGCTCAATACCCGGCGCAACATGCGTATACGAACTTCAACAGATTGAGTCCGGGCGCGAGGTGTTGGCGTATAGTTAATCGGATAGCAACGGTGGAGAGTGGAGTTCAATTTGCTTTTAAAAGCGTGGAAGCGTGTTTTTTCATGCCAATCGGACTCTTTAAAGTAAAAGGCGAAGTTCTGATACCCCTGTTCAATAAAATGTTCCGCCCCGCATCGACCAACCGCTTCATGATCGGAAATTACACAAGGGCAATGGATTGTTTTCGTCAGGCTGACCATCGGCGCAGAGCCGTTTTTTAGAAAATTTTCCAGAAATCTATTGCCTGGAAAAAGCGAACTGATAATACCGCTCCACTTGAATTCAGGAACCGGATATCCCCGGGCTGAGGCGGCATTCAAATGCCAATCTGCCTCGAGAGCATACTGGGCCACTCCACGATGAAGATTCTCCGTATAATACTGAGAAAGGAACAAAATGTTATGGTGTTTTTCCATGGCCGGTCATTATGTCCTTCACCTCGCGTCATGAGGAGACCAATTTATATTTTTATCCATCAGTAAGACTCCGGGTCAGCGATCAGAATTCACGTTCCGCAACGTCCCCGGGCAATATGCCGGCGCAATTCATAATCCGTGTACACTCATCATCCCACAGCGGGATTCCGTCGCTTCCGATACCCGTGATCACAGGACGGCAAAGGTCTTCCGGCGACTGTCCGCAGCACATCATGCGCTGAACCAGTCGAACGGTCAGTTCACGCACGACAGACGCATTGACCGGCTCATTGAATACATTGCGGCATTCATGAGGATCCTCTTCAAGATCATACAACTCCCAGCAGTCAAAACTGTGCGCACACAACTTCCATTTGCCCGTCCGCAGCATAGCTCCCGGGCCGAACTGACTGGGCTGATACGGCGCCCGCAGGTTGAGCTCCGGAATTGCCTGCTCCACAGGCGCTATAAGAAGTCCGCCCTCCGCGAAAACGTCTGCACGGGGGCGGTACTCTTTTCCGGTCAGGCTCCGCGCACGGCTGCCTTCCGGCTGATGCACCTGGCAAATATCCAGAACGGAAGCAAAAATATCCATCGCTTCCACTAAATCGGTATTGGTTCCCGGAGCGATCCGTCCGCTTGGATCCCACAGAACCATCGGAATACGAACCAGAGAATCGTAAAAAACCGGCAGCTTATGGGTCACCCCGTAATCCCCCAGAAGTTCGCCGTGATCGCTCCAGAAAAGAACAATGGTGTTCTCCAGAAGATTCAACTCTTCCAGCTTATCCAAAACCCGTCCAACCTGATCGTCCACATAACGGATCTGGCCGCAATACATGGCCATGGCTTTCTTGAAATCCTCTTCCGTCGCCTCTCCCGAGCGGGAGTGAGTCCGCCATATTTCCAGACGGCGGGGCTCTCCGGCGACCGGCTCCCTTCGGAAATTCTCCGGAAGTTCAAATTGGTCAGGAGAAAACAAAGAGGCATAGGGTTCCGGAGCTGTGAAATAGGGATGCGGATCCTGATAGTTGAGTGTCACAAAAAACGGCTGATCCGTTTTACTGCGCCGAGTGATATAGTCCAGTCCGGCGGTTGTCAGCCGTTCCGTCAGATTCCATGGACTGGCGGGATCGAGCGGCCCGGCGCTCCAACTGTACCGGTAGTCAGGATGTTCATCCATATTCCCGATGCAAGTATCTTCCCCTTCGTCATAATGTACGCCGATTGCATTGCTGAACGTAATATGATCCTTGCCGAACAAAGCGCGGTGATATCCCGCCTTTTTCAGTTCGTCAAACAGGTTTGGATGGGCTGGATTCATCCGCCCCACGTAATTGCGAACCCCGTGTTCCGATGGATAGCGACCGGTAACCGCTGATGTGCGACTCGGGCCGCACATCGGGCAGGAGCAAAAGGCCTGACGAAAGTTGGTTCCCATGGCCGCCAGACGGCTGAGATGTTCCGTCCCAATAAAAGGATGGCCGTTGGGCGTCATATAATCCCAACGCATCTGATCCGGGTTAATGATGACAATGTTATATTTCTTCATAATAATGTTCATCGGTTCTCAGGAGTACGCCGCCGAGATCAAAAATAACCGCTTTGATATTCACACCCATTCCCTCAAACGGTTCTTTCGTAAAATCCCTCAAGAGAAGTCGGCACATGTCCGTTTCCGGGAGACTCGCCCATCCAGACTCGTACGGCCTCCCTCTGAGATGCAGGCGTATTGCTGTAGCAATTGATGTAGTTCGGCACAAACGGAATCTCCGCCAGTTTGTAGGGATCCCCGAACGAGGTGAAGATCACGTTTTCCCGATCGTGCCAGAAGCCGGTCCAAAAGACATCGGCTACGCCAGCCAGCAACCGGGTACTGCCGTAACGTGCAACAATATGGAGGTTCACAAAGATGGCGTCATAGTCGTCGGCATTCTTCAACCCATTCTCCCACGATGGGTTTCTCAGGTGATCCACAATAAACCCGCGCTTACGCAGTTCCTCGTCGACGACTTCCAGCTCCTGTATGAACCCGCGCGTGTCATTTTCAAAATAGCAGGTGATCGTCAGCACCCTGGATCCGGGTTTCAGGTTTTTCACCGGAAGCGCACCCGTTGCATCTTTGATAACAGTGACACTCTTGCGACCGATCTCCTCCGCCCAAGACGCATACTGTGCCTTGTCTTCCGGAGTCACTTCAGGACGAACATCCTCCTTGAAAAGATTGAGTTTCATTTTCAGACCCAGCACGTTACCGACCGCAGTATTGAGCCGCTCTTCGGTCAGAGCGCCCGTTTCCAGCGCCCGCAGCATGTGAGGAAAATCCCGTTCCGCCTCAGCCCAGAGCACCATGTCGGATCCGGTCTCAATGTTCATCGGAACCGCTTTTGCAAACGACTCATATCCGACAAACCCGGCCATTGGAATCGCATCTGAAATCACTGTGCCTTTAAACCCGAGACGCTTACGCAGCAGATCAATCTGAATCTTTTTGGATAGCGTGGCCGGGCGCGGGCCACGGTAATCATACGGATCATCCATCCAAGGCAGCGCTAAATGCCCCATCATAACGGCATACACACCGGCATCGATAACGGATTGCCAGATTGAACCGAATGTCTTGAACCACAGTTCTTCCCCGTAAAGGTTCACTGAAGGACAGATATGCGTGTCCCACTCATCCACACCGTCGCCCGGGAAATGCTTGGCGGAGGCTGCCATCAGATTTTCTTTCTGAACGCCCCGGATAAATGCTTTTGCAAGACGGGTAATGTGCGCCGGATCATCGCCGTATGTACGGGTGTGCATCATCGAATTACGTATGTTTAACGAAAGATCCACAATCGGACCGAAGGTCCAGTGAATGCCGGCATTCCGGCCTTCTTTTGCCGTCGCCATCCCGACTTTTTCAGCGAGTTCTTCGGAGTTGGCTGCGCCGATTGCCATTTGCCAAGGGAACAATGTTCCGCCGGAGATACGGGAGCCGGCCCCGTTGACCAGATCCGCCGTTCCAATGACCGGAATTTTGCTCACTTTTGCCGCAGCATCCATGATATCGCGACATTCCTGCACCGCCTTGTATCCGAAAAACAGACCGCCGATCGAATATTTTCCGACTATGTCAGCCAGTTCTGACGGGGATTTTTTCCAGGAATGAATACAAAAAACCTGACCGATTTTCTCTTCGATGGACATGCCGGCGATCATTTGGTCAATTGCAATCTGATCAGCCGACGGTAAAGCCTCTTTCATTTTAAACTCCCATAAGGATCCCCGGGTTCCCGGGCTTAACCTTCATTTTTATGCATCATCTTTTTCGGGCTCTGCAGCGGCATCCGGACAAAACCCCACCCAGTTCAAGACGGCATTTACTCAAGTCTCCACAAAACAACCAATCCTTTGCATGTATCTTATTAGTTGTTATATGTGTCAAAAAACCGCACAGGGTTCCCCTGTATACAAATGCAGGAAAGGTTTTATTGATTGACCCGTGCTCTCCGTATGGGTGACAGAGAAAGAAGACGGCATAACCGTTCCCCGTTGCGGCAAGTCGCGGGATATGCCTTCCAATTAATATTCCTCACCGCGACAAGTTGCGAGGTGTTGTCGCTGCGCGAAGCCTCATTCTCTTCGGTCGGCTTTGCAACGTTTTGATAAAAGCCTGCGCCGCCTTATGTTTCCAGAATTTGAAAAACAACCGGCAATTCTTCCAGCTCCGCATAATCCGGCGGGGAAACCCGGACATGCCGCTTTAGTTGCCGGACGGTGCGGAAAAATGATCGTTTAAAAACTGCCGGATTACCGGCCGCAAATCCATCTGAGGAGGATTGAGCCCGAAAGCATGAACTGCATTTGTAACGGCCGCATATTGGTGCGGAAGGCCTTTGCCTTTCAGGATTCGGTCAAATTCATCCGCCAGTTCGATTTTTACTACAGCATCCGCTGTTCCGTGAATCGTCAGGATCGGAGGAGACTCTTTTGAAAGGTGTTCAACCGGGGAAGCAAGCGCCCAGATTTCCGGATGATCCTTCTCTGTTTCATTAATGAATACGTTACCGCCCCATCGACGGACATCCGGTATGCCGTAAAAATTGATAATACAGCGAACCGAGTTGTCCTGATCCAAAAAAGAGCCCCCGCTGTTCAGCTCTTTATTTCCGGCAGAGAGGCCGGTCAGCAAGGCCAGATGACCGCCGGCCGAAGCGCCCGCTACAGCAATACGATTCGGATCAATTCCAAGTTCAGCCGCATGTTTTTTCATCCAGCGCAACGCACTTTTGCAATCGTAAATATTCTGAGGCCAGGACGCTTTCAGCCGTGTGCTTTTCCAGAGAGCCCCTTCATAAACATTCAGCGTGTAATTTATACTGACCGCAATATAGCCCTCATCCACGAAAAAGGCGGAGAACTCGCGCGGATTCGGGTCGTTTTTATCGCCTTGCGCCCACCCTCCGCCATGAATCACAAGCACCGCCGGACGCAACCCGGCCTGCGCACCTTCCGGAATGTAAAGATCCAGCTTCTGCTCACTCTCCGCTCCGGGATAACTCATGTCTTTATAAAACTGATACGCTGCTCCCGCTGCTGTTTTTCTCAACTCGGGAGCGTTTAACACGGAAGCAGAACGGCCATTCTCTGCAGAAGCATCCGTCCAAATCCAGCTTGTAAAAACTATAGCAGCCAGCCACGTCTTCACTTTAAATAACCGGTTCATCGGCAGTTCCTTCCGTTTCCGTTCAAAAATAAACTCCCCGCAGCCAGTAAAAATATGATGGATCAACGGATTCCTTCGACTTCCACATAGTATGCGCCGCAGGATTCATTGTCGCCGATGAACCATGTTTGGAGGGCGGCTTCGCCAATGGGAACAGGCAGTTCAAATACGACAGACTCCGCGCCGGGATCAACGGGCTGATCGGCCGAAATCCCGCCGATTTGAATCCGTGCTTTTTTGACCGGAAAAAAGTTTTCTTCAATTTTTCCGCCCCGTTCGGCAGGCCAGCGCCGCAATGTAAACCGGTACTGCCCGGAAACTTCTGTACGGATCGCCCAGAACCCGTTCGTTTGCATCCCCTCGCAAATTAATTTTTGATCCCAAGGCGTAATCGCTTCTTGATCCGGACTATGCCAGTCGTGAGCCGTCAACAAAACGGTTCCAGCGTTTGTGTTACCAATCGAGATTGGACAATCCACCGCTTCCCGATCGGAAACCTTCTGCCACCAGTTTTCATAAGCTGAACGTAGCGGCGTGACAATCTCCGAACAGGCGCCCGCCAAATTCGTCCGCTGTTCCGGATCGTTTTTGATCTCATAGAGCTCGTTACCGCGAACCAGCCGCCAGCGCTCTGTCATAACCACGCTGTCTTTCCATTTAACCAGATTTTCGCCGCGCTGGCTGTCCGTGCAGATCGTACGTTGCGGCCACCCCGCGACATCCCCGCGCAACAGCGGCACAAGACTGGTTCCGTCCAACGGACGGCCCTTCGGCGGCGGAACGGAACACAGATTCGCCAGCGTTGGAAGAATGTCGATGTGGGCGGAAAGTGTGTTGATATCGCGCCCGCCGCTAATTCCGCCGCCGGGCCAGCGGATAAAAAACGGAACCCGGTGCCCACCCTCATATGCCGAGCCTTTTTTACCGCGCATCCCGTCGTTAAAGCCTTTAACCACAAAGCTATCGCTCCAGTGTTTTCCGTCGAGCTCCACACCAGCCGACGTGCCGTTATCGGTCATGAAAATTAAAATCGTATTGTCTTCGACACCCAGTTCCTTAAGCGCAGTTCGAAGCAACCCGAATTGCTCATCCAGATGAGTGATCATCCCAAAAAATCCGGGATCAACACCATAGGCGTTGTTCTCATACATCTGTTTATATTTTTCGGGAGCGTAATACGGGGCGTGCGGTGCATTCAGCGCCAGATAGCAGAAGAACGGTCGTTTGGCCGCGACCTCTTTTGCAATGAACTGTTTTGCGCCCCGAAACCAGACTTCAGTACAGAACCCGTTAAATTTAACCAGCTTCCCATTAACCCAATACGTGTCGTCAAAATAATCGTTCCCCCAGTAATCCGGAGTCTGCCCTATTCCGCCGCCGCCGTGCCGCCAAACCTCTTCAAATCCGCGTTGCTCCGGCAGATATTCGTAATTATCCCCCAGATGCCATTTCCCGAACATGCCAGTTGCATAACCAGCCTGATGGAACATATCTCCGAGTGTTTTTTCATCGGTTCGCAAAAGACTGCGCCCTTTGATGGTGTGCCACACACCGGTATCATCGTTATATCGCCCGGTCAGTAGCGCGGCACGCGTCGGCGCGCAGGTGGGCGACACGTGAAAATTAGTAAAGCGAACAGCTTCTTTATAGAATTGATCCAGATGAGGTGTTTTTACCACGGCATTGCCGTGACAGCCGAGATCCCCATATCCCTGGTCATCGGTAAGAATCAAAATCACATTCGGTTGCCGCGAGGGAGGCTGCGCTGCCCCGAACACCGTTCCACAAACCGCAAGGACACTGTTCAGCCATACAAACCCCTTGGTCATCTGCAATCTCCTTCTTTTGCTGTTTCGTTACGAACGATCGAGCAGATAGCGGTCTTTTGTGACAGGCGGAAAGTCGTCGGTGCGGAAAGGCGATGCGGGCAGACCTTCAGCATTGAACAGCGTTGGGACAAACCATTGCTTCCAGCCGTACCTGACATACTGCGGTTCCGGAACGCTTTCGGCGGAAATAATAATTCGATTGCCCGCCTGTTCGGCTTTGGCCGGAACATACTTCCCATCTTTGCCGCATATTTCAAACGCACTGACAGCTTCCGGCTTCAGAATCAAACCGGAATCGGCGTCTTGGAAGGTCAGCTCCACGCTCCCGTCCTTTCGAACAGCCTCTTTCAGCCGAGGCCCGTGACAAACCAGATCTTTTTCGCCGTACACCATATTGCGGGCCAACAGCGAAAGGCGCAGGCCGGCCTTGTCCTTGGAATGCGGATGAATATTTTTTTCTTCACCGCCATCGACGAGAACCGCCATGCCGGTATTTTTGACATGCGCCTCAACCCAGCTCTGAGATTCGCGCAATTCGGTCCAGTCCGAAGGAGGCCCGAACGTGGCCAGCTGGGCAAAAAGAAACGGCAGCTCCGGATTCTGATATTCCTCCCGCCATTCTTTAATGAGCGCCGAAAAGACCGTGCGGTAATGAAATCCGTACGCGGAGTTGTTTTCCCCCTGATACCAGATGACGCCGCGAACGGTGTACGGAATGGTTTGCGAAAGCATGGCGTCGTGCAGGCCGTAAGGTCTTTGAAAATGATGGGGGCCCATTTTCGGCATCGGACGGGGTTCGCTATCGGCGTGCTTGATATACCACGCCTTTCTGGCCTGCTCGTATTCCTCGCCCTGCTTTAAACAATCCTCTTCGTTTAAAAAGTTTTTCCGGCAGATTTTTTCATAGGCATCGAGAACCTTCTTGATGTCTGCATTGCTTTCCAGTGTTTTTCGGCTCATCCAGGCTTCCGCCGGGCTTCCACCGACAGCGCAAACGACAACGCCAACCGGAACATTCAATGTGCTCCGCAGGTTTTTTGCAAAATAATAAGCGCACGCCGAAAATCCGGCTACGTTTTGCGACGTACTTTTCTTCCACTGGGGCCGATCGTCATTCTGTCCGGCAAATTCAAGACGCGGGATGTGAGCCATCCGCAATAACGGATCATTGGCACTGGCAATATCCGGCTGGGTTGTTTTTTTAAAGTTGTTCATCGGCCACTCCATATTGGACTGACCTCCAGCCATCCATACCTCGCCGACCAGAATCTCTTTCAATTCAACCGGCTGTGCAGTTTCCGAACCTTGAAAAATCAGCGAGCGCCCTTCGGCGCAAACCTTCAGATTGTTCAGTGTCACCATCCAGTCGCCATTTGTATCGGCTTTTGTCTCCAGAGTCTGCTCCGCAAACGTCACCTTGACAGCCTCCCCGGCAGCCGCCGTTCCCCAGATACGAACCGGTTCGCCTTGCTGCAGAATCGCGTAATCTGAAAAAATGCCAGCTGGCTTGACCTCGGCAAATGAGGTGAAGGCACTCAATACAGCAAGTGTCCATATCAATTTAGGCGCAGTCCCTGTTTTCATAGGTCGTCCTTACTTTATTCGGTTTATATTTTTATCAGCGCCCGGATCTGAGTCTTCTCTTCACAGCTCAATCCGTCTGCCTCCCAAGGAAATCCGCCAGAAAGATCCCGTTGCCCGTTCCACAGAAACCGCAACGCGGAGCAAACTCCATTCGCATATTTTTCAGGGATCACGCCCTGTGACAGACAAAGCCGCATGGTTCCAATCAGCCGGTCATCACATCCCAGCTTACGAACCGGATCGCGAATCACCCGCTCCACCTGATCGCGCAGGTAAGGATTCAGCATACGTTCCATCAAGTCATCGACATACCCTTTAAATCCGTCCGGTGTAAAGAGCGGGTCAATCCCGGCGTATTTTTTGATCAGGGCCGCGCCGGATTCCTCCAGAAACGCCGCACGAGCAAATTCCGTCAGATCGGCAGGAGCGTCCGACATAAAGATACAGCCGCGCTCATTCGCCAAATAACCAAGCAACGCATGCGTCGCGTTGTGTCCGTACAGTTTAGCCGCTTCAAACGGAAACAGATCTGCTTTCTCTTCAAAAACATCAATCCCGCGTTTAAACTCAGGCAGTGTAATTTGCGTAATCAGAATGCGGTTAAACTTCTCCACCAGAAAGGCCCGGCTCGAACCCGGAGTCATCGGGGCCAGCTTGTCGCAAGCAATCTGTTGAGGATCGGTTACAACACCGCTCATTTTACCGATCACGGTATTAAGAAACTGGATTGGCTTCCGCCCGTTAAGGCCAACCGCCGCTTCCAGAATTTCCGCCGCGTGGTTGTTATTTTCTCCGGTATAAACCACCGCAGGATTTCCTGATCTTTGAGAAAACGCTTCGCGCATCAGCGCCGCAACCGAAGGGTTGCCGCGCTCAAAGAAGTCCACGCTCGGCAGCGCGGTGGCAATCTCCTGCGCTTCAGCCAGCGCGGCAATCAATGCAACCCGATCGGCTTCAACCGATGGATTATAGATTTCAACACCCGTGATGCGGTGCTGCTCAATGCCGCCGGATGTGGCGATATTGAGCGTATAGCCGCCCGCGCGGCGCACCGCCGCAACGACATCCGGAACCACTTCGGCCACAACCAGCCGGTCGAAGTTCCCCGAGCGGAAGGCCTCATACAGGAACAGTCCTGATTGAATGGCCCCGAACCCAAAGCCGACAAAGGTACGACTCATCGGATCACTCGCTTGTCAGTGAAGCGGTCAGCCTCGTCCATGGAGGGCGTTGAAAATTCGAGATAGACACAGCCTTTGCGTCCGCCAAGAAATGCGTGCCGTGTGTTTTTCGCCAACAGCACGTTCATCCCTTTGGTCATGTAGATCATGCGTTTCGTGGTGATCGCCTGCTCTTTGCGGACTTTTTCAATCATAGGAAGAAGCTCTTCCGGAATCACGTCCGGATCGACTCCTTCAGGGGTATAAACCACTTTTGCGGTGTCAGCAAAAAGGACTCCATCGCCATAAACCGCCTTGAAGGTTTCTGACTTCCCCGGGAAAACCGCAACCACATCGGCGGCGGCTTCTTCCGGATACCGGCTCATGCCGTTTCCGGCCTGCACAATCTGGAAGTCCCTGTCGCGATAAAGGTAGATTTCATTCCCGGCGGCATCCGTCGCAACGGAGGCGTCACTGTTATATTTTTTAATTCCGGTGAACCCGTTGATTAGTCCGGAAAGCTTCACGAAGCCGGCGGCGATCTGCGCCTCTTTTTTCAGCACGATGGTATCGACATGACCGTGCTCCAGAAGCAGCTGCCCCGGCAGGTTAATCAGCACTTTGCCGGTATGCCCCTGCCCGTCATCATCCCGGTAAATCACAACGGTTTCGAGACCGAGACCGACCTGACTGAACTCCTCGAACGTTTCTGAACAGTTGAAGGTTGCCACTTCAACGCGGCCCGCCTCAATCCCCCCGCTCCCCGGCAGCGCTTTCTGATACAGTTCCTGATAAGCGGCCAGCGCCTCGCTGCGTGCCTCTTGGCTCAATTGTTTAACGTTTACACTCATGACTTCCTTTTTTATGCCTTGTGCGACGGCCCTGTCCACAGGAACGGAAACTTTTTATCAATTTTCCAGCCGGTTCCAGTCACCGTCAACGGGTCGCGCGGAATGGTTTTAATCCGTTGTTGAACGCCTTCCCAGTCCGGTACGCCGCTGAGCGCATCTGGTTTTTCAACGCTGGCACTGCCAGTGCAGGTGGCCGTGATGACACAGTCGAGCAGGGACTGTCCACGCAGATAGGCGCTGTAGAATCCGGCAATGGAGGCATCGCCCGATCCGGTCGCGTTCGGCGGAACCGGGCAATAAAATGCCGGATGCCAGAACTCGCGATTTGCGAACTCATCCAGATTGCCCGGCCGGGCACGACCCATGGTCGCCAGCACCGCTTTTTCAGGCGTGCGGACATAATAGCCGCGCGGCCCGCATTTGATCACGGCGATGCGTACGCCCATATCCAGAAGCTCGCCCGAAAGTTCGTGCAACATGTCCCCGGTGAAGGCCCCAAGCAAGTCGCGGTCAGAGGCGTTGCGCAACGCCATATAGCGATCCCGGTGCAGCATCAGCAAGGTCTCTTCGGCACTTCCCATATACAAATCAAGATGCGGACAGAGTGACTTAAAGATCGTCGGCCAGTCGGTCTGGTCTTTCTGAAAATCAGGCAGACACATATCCAAAGAAGTTGTCAGCCCCATCTCATGAACTTTGCGGAACATTTCAATCAGCTCGCGGCCGGTGTTAGAGATCATTCTTTTCATCAACGGGGGATAGCCAAAATGAAAGAGGTCGCATTCCGCCACTTTTTCATAATCCACATCCGCAGCGCAGAACGTGTCGTTTGCACCGGCATTATGCACAAACATCCGGTCATAGCCCTTCGGGTTGATCACCACCGTATAGCTGGTCTCGGCGGCATCATCGACTACTAGACTGTCACGAATACCCCATTGCTTGTCGAGCAGCATGGCGGCCATTTCACCGAACGCATCATTGCCGACTTTGCCCATCAACAGGGTTTCAACGCCCAACTTGGTCATATTCAGCCCCGTGTTGCTCACCGGTCCGCCGGTGCTCAGCTTGGCCGCTCCTGCCGTACGCAGCGAACCGGGAATATAAAAATCGCCGGGGCGCTCTAAACTCATTTCACTTAAATCGGGAATCACGTCTAGACAGATATGCCCCGCTACAACTGCTTTTTTCATGCTCATCCTTTTTTCAATCTGTTAATTCATCTGCTTCCGCGTCAGCTCGATCGTCAAGATCCGCCCGCCGGAAACCGAAAGTTTTATTTCGCCCTGTTCCACTTTGAGTTCTGCAATCCGCTCTTCATTTATATTAACCTCATACGCCGAACCAAAAGCCGGGCCGATCTTCAAGGCTCCGGCTACCGTTCCGGCAGAGGGATTGAACAAGCGCACAACCGCACTATCCCGGTCTTCCGCCTTCTTGATGCCGGAAAGCACCAGTTCATCGGACGACAATTCGAAGAGTGAGGTCGCCGACGGCAGTTCACCGCCAGACGATGCGCTGATCTGGAAACACATCGGCTCGGCGTTCAGGCGGTCGGCCTCGGCATAAACCCCGCCTTCCAGCCACCCCCCGGCGTGCGGATAGATGGCGTATTCGAACTCCATGGTCTGCAGCACCTGCCCGCCCTTCTGCTCGGGAAAGTTTCCGGTACAGCGCTCTTCTGTGCAGATACGGTTCCGTACACTGCGAAACAGTGTCAGCGCCAGAGTGCGATGTGTATCGGTCATCAACTGAACTTCAGTAAAGCTGTTGCTGAGTACCGCAAGCCCGTTCGTCCCGTCCGAAACATCCGCAAACCGCTGCATCGGCACGGTCTGCATTTCCGGCCAGGAGTGCCCGTCTGCGGAATGCTCCGGACGCGCCGCGCGGCGATCCACATTAAAATGCCCGGAACTGTCGAGGACATCCGTCTGGATGCCGGTCGGAATCAATACCCGCAACCGGTGGTTTTCAGCCCGGTTCTCAACCGTAGTCTTCACGCGCAGAGACTTCGCCCCGCGCGTCAATGTCACTCGTGAAATAATCGAGACGGTCGTCTCTGCATCACTGCGGCGCCCGCATCCCTGCAACTCGCTGCCGGGAAATTCCGCGGTGACCGGCATGCGCAGCTCAAGCCGAATGGCCAAAGTGGCAGAGAGATCGCCATTCCCTTCGAGCCAGATTTCCGCAGGCTGTCCGGCACTGTAAATTTGACGGTTTTCCGCCGGTTTATAGTGTACCCAGTAGTCGCCGGTGTCGCCGGTGTCCTCAAACTCCAGCAGACCGCTCATCTTCCGTCCGTTAATCTTATCAACCAGCGTCAGAGTACCATTCGGCTCAGCCACCGCTTTGAGAAATTCATTTTCCAGCGTACGCGGCTCGCGGGAAATTTCTTTTCCACTGCTATCGGCTTGGCGCGGCCACCAGTCCGCATCGCGCTTGAAATGCGAGGCCGATGTCACTTTGACCACCTTGCATCCACCGGAAGGGATTTCGCCGGTATCCATCAGCACCGTGTGACGATCTGAATTGAACGCCCACGGACGGGAATCGAAGTCGTTCACCGGAGTCTTGCGCTCTTCCCGGGAAATCCGCTGCACATCCAGCCGCATCCCCGCCGCATCTTCGAATCCAATCTGATCAACACACTCATCCTGTGGCGTATCGACAACCAGCTTCACCACGCCACGGAATGGACGAGGCTGCGGATTCACCAGCAAAACCAGCTGTTCGTTCGCAGCAAACGCAGAAAGATCAAGCCGGGTGGCCAGAGCATCCGCGCACTGAAGGCAGAGTACTTCACCAATTTCCTGCGCCTGCGTCAGGCGATAGAGTGTATCATTCGCCGACTTGTCCTGCGTCACCCCGTTAATCGAGTCGTGCGGGTGTGCTTTGAGCAGGTATTCCCATGCGCGGCGCAGGAATCCGGACGGATAGGCTTCACCCAGCAGATAGAGCATGGCGGCGAACGGTTCCGCCTGCCGGATCAGCCGGTTTTCCACTTTTTTGTTCAACAGCTTCAGCGGCATGCGGGTCGCGAGCGCATTGCCAGTGCATCCTGCTGACGGCCCGTCACGCAATTCGCCCATCACGCGGCGCAAACTCCCTTTATCCAGATTCGCATGCAGCAGACCGGCATACTCGTCCGGCCCTGCCATCTTGAACTCGATATCATCGATCGCCGCGTTCGCGTCTCGAAGAATGCGGGTCAACCGATGGTTCGGCGTTGTGAAATCGGAGCCATACATGAGGAGGCGAACATTGGGACAGGTGGAATCACCCATATTATCCCACGTCTCCCGCATCGTCGGCTCCACCTGCTCAGCGTGATATCCCTGCTCGCGATCCTGCCGGAAATAGTCCTGAACGCCCATTCCAGCATCCGCCCAGTGAACCAACCGTCCGGCTTTTGCCCAGTCAAAGCGGTATTCATCCGTCAGATAGGATACGCCATATAAAATCGGAATGTGCGCCGTAAAAAATCCGTTGGCGCGGAAATGCTGGCCAAGCCGAGTCGTCAGCATTTCAGACCCGTCTGGAGACTGCCATAAAAACTCGCTGCGCGGAGCCCTCTCCTCCGACACCTTTTTGGCGGCGATAATCAGATCAAACCCGAGTTGCGAATAGAGCTGCGGAAACTGCGCCGTCTGGCCCCAGCCGAATGCGTGATAAGCTACTTTTGTAGAACAACCGAACTCAGATGAAAGCCGCAACCCTTTGAGTAGGTTACGAATCAGGCATTCTCCGTCGAGCGGATAGAGATCCGGCAGCGTGTACCACGGCCCGACAATCAAACGTCCAGCGGCCGTCTGCTTGCGAATCCGCTCCCGGTTTTCCGGACGGATTTCGAGATAATCCATAAGCGGCACCACCTGAGCATCCATCAAAAAACAGCCGTACTCCTTATCCGTCTCCAGAATTTCCAGCAACTCATCCATAAAACGAACCAGCAGCCAGCGGTTCTGCCAAATTGGATAACGCCATTCACGATCCCAGTGTGTATGTGGTAGTACCAATGCCGTATTTTTATTTTTCATCGTTAAACCCTAATTTTAAGCGCCCCTATTGTACAAACCTTGATTTTTGATTATTAATATTAATAATCAAAAATCAAGCTCGTTTATCCATCTGGTAAAACTTTAAAACCAAATCGGCTACGCCGACACCGGCGTGACGCCTTTTTTAAGGATGATGTTGCCGTATTTGGCGAGCTCACCGGTCATGACACAGGCAAAGGCTTTTTCCGCCCGGTCATAGAAGGCAAAACGGTCGATGCGTTTGACATCCGGCGCATCGGGTGCGGATTTCCGGACAGCCTTCATGTAAGCGGCTTCCACTTTCGGGTCAAGCTTATCGCCTTTGACAGCGGCCATCATAATGAGCGGGTCTGCATAACTGTCCAACTCGAACAACGGAAGGATTCCCTCCAGCAGAGCCGGGATGCGTAACCCGTCAGCTCGCACAATCCTTTTACAGAACGTATGCCCCGGGAAATGAGCATCGGCTAGAATCAATTCATCTCCATGACCCATCTCGGCCATAATCTTCAATAATTCCGGACTGATAACCGGTGAAATTCCTTTGAGCATGCCGACCTCCTTGAGTAGTTAATTTTCATTTTATATCACGTCAGGAGCCCCATCGTTTAAAATATACCAACAGCTTTTCACACACCCGGCTGCCCGATGGCAGGGTTCATACGTTCCGGCTTTTACTTTTTAAGGACGGCTCGCCAGCCGGACGGTTCTTCGTAGACCGGCATTTGCAGATGACTGACTTCGCGAGCCTGTTCGATAATATAGAAGGCGTCGGGGTCTTCCGCTTTGATGAGATCAAGAATCCATTTGATGTCCCGGCGGCGGCAGACAATCAGCAGTTCGGTTACCGGGCCATCGCGCCCCTCGCCTTCAAACGTCGTCACAACCTGACCGGTATTCCGCAACTGCGTGGCAAGGACCGCCCCGGCTTTTCGGGTGAAAACTCGCAGAGCCAGATGGCCGAGCGCAATTTTCCGCTCCAGAGCAATCCCTACGACGTTGCCGGTGGCGAAGCCAAGTCCGTAAAAAATTGCCAGCACGGGTGCGCCGTAAATCTGTTTTACGATGGTTGAAATAATCGTCACCCAAAGAGTGACTTCTATGAATCCCAGCACGAACGCAAACCGCGTGCGGCCCTGCACCGTGACAATCGTACGGATCGTTCCAATAGAAACATCCACGATGCGGGCGCAGAAAATCAAAAGCCCGATCAATAGAATATGCCAATTCAAATCCGGCCTCCGTTAGCCGTGGTTGGTAGCATCAATGACTTCCTGAACCGCAGGAACTTTTTCTTTGAGAAGACGTTCGATGCCGTTTTTCATCGTCATCCGCGCACCCATGCAACCGCGGCATCCGCCCTGCAGTTCCACGTAAACTTTGCCGTCTTTGACGGTCGTGATCGTAGCACCGCCGCCGTGGCCAGCCAGCGCCGGATTGATTTCTTCTTCAAAAATTTTCTCTACCGCTTCGAGTATTTCAGCATCGTTCATGGTTTTTACCTCACTTTTAAGCAAACCTAATTCATTGATCCGCCCTTGTCAAAAGTCATTTAAATCCGCATTTAATCCGGATAATGTGCAAGGTTTTACAGAAAAAGAGTTGGTTTTTAAACCATACTGAGCAAAGTTAACGGCCCGTAAAAATCTGCTGATCAAACGATGGAAGGAATTACATGAATAATATTTCAGAGCCGGGTTGCCAAGAACGCTCAGGTCGTCTGTCGGAAAAGGAATTAATGACGGACTCTCTCGGGGAGAAACTTCAGGTTATAATCGGGAATCTGCCGTCGGGCGGAGTGACATTGGCCGAGATCCGGGATCTTGTCGGACAGGACGGACTGTTGCTTCTTACCGCGTTCCTTACACTTATTTTCATGGTTCCTGTTTCGATTCCGGGTGTCAGCACCGTGTTCGGCGCCGCAATCCTGTTGATAGGCGTCTGCCGTCTTCTCGGACGCAATCTGTGGATACCGAAGCGGATTGCGCAGCGCGTACTGCCGTCCGATAAACTCCGCGCCGGACTTAATCAGGGAAGCGTGTGGGTACATCGTCTGGAACGCATAAGCCGCCCTCACCGCCTGAAATGGCTGACTTCTGCCGGGGTGACAGACACCATAAACAACTGTTCACTGATCGCCGGAGCTGTTCTGCTCATGGCGCCTTTCGGACTGATTCCCTTCAGCAACACCCTGCCCGCTCTTGCGTTGTTGTTTTTCGCAATCGGGCTCCTGCAACGCGACGGCCTTTGCATCCTGCTGGGGCATCTTTCCAACATCGTCACGGTTATCTACTTCGTCATTCTCGTAGTCGGCGGCAGCGCGGCCATCCGCGAGTTGTTTCGGCACATTATCGGCAAGGCATCATAACCCGTACAGTTTTCAAACCAGCATATTTCCTATACTTCCTCTTCGATCAGCCGGATCTTTTTCTGAGGCTTGCGTATTTTTTTATGGTATTTACGAAGCACCCGGAAAAACCGGATCAAATCGCGGAACGGGGCAATCAGACTCTTATGGCGTTTTGGCGGCTTGGTAACACGGACTGAACCGACACGGATACGGCGGGAAGCGATATTGAGCAGGGTTTCAAACTCGGACGGAAGCGAAGAGTGTTCTTCGAGAATAAAAGGCAGTACGTCGCACCGGTAAAAACGAAAGCCGCACGGCGGATCGGGAACATAAACGCCCAGCAAACGATCGAGCCAGAAACTCATCATCCGGATTGTCCCGCGGCGTACCGCCGGAATGCGCCGGGCGTCCGCCATACGATTACCGATCAGCACCGGCAGATGAGTCCGGTAATAGGTTTCCAGAAATTTTGAAATTTCAGCCGGATCATGAAACCCGTCGGCGTCCAGAGCGATTACGGCATCGAATCCCTTCGCAAGAACGTACTTGAATCCCTCCGTCAGCGCGGCCCCTTTACCGCCATTCACTTTGCGACGGATCACTTTTGCTCCGGCAGCTTCGGCGCGGGCGGCTGTTTCGTCCGTCGACGCATCGTCCACCACAATCACATCCGGTACGCAGACCAAAGCCTGAGCGACAACCTCACCGACTGTTCGCTCCTCGCAAAACGCCGGAATCAGTATCGCGATCTTTTCGACCTCTTTATGCTGTGAAATCGTTGCCATCAGCCGTTGTCCCTGTTACGCGCCAGCTCGTCAGCCCGGTAGGAAGAACGCACCAGCGGTCCCGCTGCCACGCCTTCAAATCCCATCAACCGCGCTTTCACCGCCAGTTCATCAAAATGTTCCGGAGAAATATAGCGTTCAACCGGATAATGTTCACGCGTCGGTGCCAGATACTGTCCCAGCGTCAGCAGACGCACACCCGCCGCATACAGATCTTTCAGGCATTGGAGAATCTCTTCATCGGTTTCGCCGAGGCCGAGCATCAGCCCCGACTTCACTTGAACGCCGCCCCGTTCCGCCGCGTGACGCAAGGTGGCCAGCGACTTTTCATAGCTCGCCTGCGGACGAATCACCGCCTGCAACCGCTCGACCGTTTCAAGGTTGTGATTAAAAATATTCGGCTGCGCATCCAGAACAATATCCAGATGCTCTATAAAATCCGGCGTCAGCACTTCAACCGACGCTTCCGGCATCGCTTCCTGTACGACCCGGATCGTCTCTGCAAAAGCTCCCGCGCCGCCGTCGGGCAGATCATCGCGCGTCACACTGGTGATCACGATATGTTTCAGATTCAGCCGTTTAGCCGCCTCGGCAACCCGCGCCGGTTCGCCGGCATCAACTGGATCAGGCCGTCCGGTATTCACATTGCAAAAGCGGCAGTTGCGCGTGCAGGTATTACCCAGAATCATCACAGTCGCCGTGCCGCGGTTCCAGCACTCGTGGCGGTTCGGACACTTCGCGCTGGCGCAAACCGTATTCAGCTGAAGACTCTCCAAAAGTTTACTCACGTCCGGATAGTTCTGATCCGTCGCGATCGGCCGCCGCATCCATTTCGGCAACCGCTGTGCTTTGGGTTTGAGTGTACTCATAGCAAAACCTCAGACGGAAAGTGTCTCAATCAGCTTCTGGAGTTTTTCGCGCTTCTCGATCAGCTCGGCTTTACGCTTTTCCTCACCGGCGACCACTTCCGCCGGAGCCCGGCTGACAAAGTTTTCGTTCGAAAGTTTTTTGGTGATTCCCGTGATGCCGTTCTCGACCACTTCGATCTGCTTTTTCAGCTTCGCGATTTCGGCATCGGTGTCCACCAGTCCTTCGATGGACATATAAACCGTGCCGAGCTGGCTGATTCCGCTGGGCATCGCGCCCTCCGGCGTGAAGTCGCGGTCGATGCCAATGGATTCCGCGCCGAGTAGCGACGAAACCGAAGCGATGTCTTCGCAAAGCAGTTTACCGGTGCGCTCCTGCGCCGGGCGGATATAAAACTTCGCCTGCTGTTTCGGTGTCAGGTTGTAGTCGGTACGCAATGTGCGACCAACGCGAATGAGGTCGTGCTTGGCATCGACATATTCGACGGTGCCGCGCTGTACGCCCCACGCGCTTAACTCTTCATACGAATGCGCCTTCGGCCACGGTGCCGTCTGAATGGATTCACAGGAACCGTTATACCCCATGCCGTGCCACAATTCCTCGGTGATGAACGGAACGAACGGATGCAGCAGCCGGATGGCGTTCGAGAAGACATAGTGCATCACCTGCTCAACTTCCTGTTTACGCTGTACGTCTTCGCCACGGAACACGCTCTTAGAATATTCGACATACCAGTCGCAGTAGTGATGCCACATGAAGTCGTACATCGCCAGCGCAGCGTCGTTAAAGCGGTGACGCGCCAGACTGTCTTCGGTGTTGCGAACCGCTTCGCCCAGCTTGGCGAGGATGTGCTGATCGTCGGGGCTGAGCGTCATCTTGCTGAAATCAATCTTGTCCGGATTGATCGTCTGTCCGGTGGCATTCATCTGCATAAAGCGCGCGGCGTTCCATATCTTCGTGCAGAAGTTGCGGCCCAATTCGAATTTTTCATCGTTGATGTAAACATCCTGTCCGGTCGCCGTCAGCATCATCAGACTAAAGCGCAGCGCGTCGGCGCTGTATTTATCGATGATGTTAAGCGGATCGATGGAGTTGCCAAGGCTCTTGCTCATCTTGCGACCCTGATCGTCGCGCACGGTGCCGTGGATATAAACCGTGTCGAACGGAATCTCACCCATGAATTCACAACCCGCCATAATCATGCGCGCCACCCAGAAGAAAATAATTTCCGAGGCAGTCACCAGCGATTTAGTCGGATAAAAGTGTTTCAGGTCGGCGGTCTGTTCCGGCCAGCCGAACACACTAAACGGCCAGAGCCACGACGAGAACCATGTGTCGAGAACGTCTTCGTCCTGCCGGATATCTTTTACACCGCACACCGGACAGCTTCCGGGAACTTCCCGCGCGGCCCATTCATGACCGCAGGCATCGCAATAGAAAACCGGAATTCGGTGGCCCCACCAGATCTGGCGCGAGATACACCAGTCGCGGATATTTTCCATCCAGTCGAGGTAAACCTTATTCCAGCGTTCCGGCACAAACTTGATGCGTCCGTCGCGCACCGCTTCAATCGCCGGCACGGCCAGCGGCTGCATTTTAACGAACCACTGCGGCGAAAGGCGCGGCTCGACGACGGTGGCACAGCGGTAGCAGTGGCCGACGGCGTGCATGTGCTTGTCGATTTTTTCGATCAGCCCGCCGTGTTTTAAATCTTCGACCAGCTGCTTGCGGCACTCAAAACGATCCATTCCGGCATACGGCCCGGCCGCTTCGTTCATGACGCCGTGATCGTCCATTACGTTGACCGGCGCAAGCTTATGTCGCAAACCGATTTCAAAGTCATTCGGATCGTGCGCCGGTGTCACCTTGACGCAACCGGTACCAAACGCCGGATCGACAAACTCGTCGGCGACGACCGGAATTTCTCTGCCAAGAATCGGAAGAATCAGCGTCTTGCCGACTAAGCTACTGTAGCGTTTATCGCGCGGACTGACCGCGACGGCCACATCGCCGAGCATCGTTTCAGGCCGTGTCGTGGCGACAACAATCTTGCGCTTCTCATCTTTGACGGCGTAACGGATGTAATACAGCGCGCCTTCGGTTTCGACGTGCTCGCTCTCTTCGTCGGAAAGCGCTGTCGTACAGCGCGGACACCAGTTAATGATACGGTTGCCGCGGTAAATCAGTTTCTTATCGTACAGGCGGCAGAAAACTTCGAGAACGGCCTTGCTCAATCCTTCGTCCATCGTGAAGCGCTCGCGCTCCCAGTCGCACGACGAGCCGAGCTTCTTGAGCTGACCGGTGATCGTATTGCCGTACTCTTCCTTCCACGCCCAGACATGCTTCAGAAAATCTTCCCGCGAAAAATCGTGACGGCTCTTACCCTCTTTGGCCAGCTTGCGTTCAACGACATTCTGCGTCGCGATACCGGCGTGGTCGGTGCCCGGAACCCACAGCGCGTTCTTGCCCTGCATGCGCTTTTGACGGATCAGCACATCCTGAATCGTGTTATTCAGCGCGTGACCCATATGCAGAATACCGGTCACATTCGGCGGCGGAATGACAATCGTCCACGGCTCTTTGCCCGCGTCCGGCTGTGCGCTGAAGGCTTTATCCTCCAGCCATTTCGCATACCACTTCGCCTCAACTCCGGCGGGCTCATAATTCTTCGGCAATTCGCTCATAAAAAATCCTCTGCTTCCAACCATTAGGAGAATTCAGACTAATCTTCCAACTACTGGAAAATTTACTTCTTCGCCTTTTCCTCTTCGAGGAACAGCTTGTACTCCACGCTGTCGACCAGCGCTTCCCACGACGCTTCGATAATGTTTTCCGAAACGCCGACCGTGCCCCACGTTTTTTCGCCGTCGCTCGACTCGATCAGCACGCGGGTCTTGGCCGCCGTCGCTTCTTCCGGGTCGAGGATGCGCACCGAGTAGTCGATCAGCGCAACATCGGCAATCGCGGGATAAAATTTAACCAGCGCATCGCGCAAAGCGTGATTGAGCGCATCGACCGGTCCGTCGCCGGTGCCGTTTGACGAAACATCCTGTCCGCCGACACTCAGCTTGACGTTCGCTTCAGAGGAACAGCCTGAACCGGCGCCCTGTTTATTAACCGTCACACTGAAACTCTTGAGATCGAAAAATGACTGATGCTTATTGAGCACCTTCTTAATCAACATCTGGAACGACGCGTCAGCCGATTCATATTCGTAGCCGTCCTTCTCCATCTGCTCGAGTTGCTTCAGCACCTCGCGCACTTCCGGCGACTTCCGGTCGAGTTCCAGCCCCATTTCAATGGCTTTCAGGAAAACATTGCTGGCACCCGACAGCTCGGAGATCAGGATACGACGACTGTTACCAACCGATTCGGGAACAATGTGTTCAAAGCTGCGCGACACCTTGCGTACGCCGTCCACATGCATTCCCGCCTTGTGGGCGAACGCACTGTCGCCGACGAACGCCTGCTTGGTGTAGGAACGCATATTGGCCTGTTCATAAACAAACTGCGAAAGCGCGCGGAGCTGTTTCAGGTTTTCCGCCTTTGCCAGGCAGGTGTAACCCATCTTCAACATGAGATTCGGGATAACGGAACTCAGGTTGCAATTACCGACCCGTTCGCCAATGCCATTGATCGTCCCCTGCACATGCACAGCACCAACCTGTACTGCGGCCAGCGCGTTCGCCACGCCGAGTTCGCCGTCGTTGTGAGTGTGGATGCCGACCGGCGTTTTAAACGCCTTCACCACAGCGGCGGTAATGGTTGCCACTTCATGCGGAAGCGCGCCGCCATTGGTTTCGCAAAGCACGAGACAGTCGGCTCCGGCATCCGCCGCGGCTTTCAACGCGGCCATGGCATATTCCGGACTGTCTTTGTAGCCGTCGAAAAAGTGCTCGGCATCGTAGATCACCTCTTTGCCG